>NZ_WBOF01000002.1:0-374914 GCF_009569385.1 Streptomyces kaniharaensis | reverse complement strand
GGCGGCCTCGGTCACGGAACGGGTGCGGCTGGGCAGCAGCACGCTCAACGCCCTGTGGCAGCCGCCCCTGGTGCTCGCCCGGGCGCTGACCACCCTCGACCTGATCAGCCGAGGGCGGCTGGAGGTGGGCATCGGGCTGGGCTGGATGCGGGAGGAGTACCAGGCCACCGGGGTGCCCTGGCAGGGCCGCGGCGCCCGGCTGGAGGAGACCCTCGATGTCCTGGACGCCGTGTGGTGCGGTGATCCGGTCGTCCACACCGGCCGGCTGTGGACGATCCCCGAGTCGACCGTGCTCCCCAAACCCCTCCAGGGCCCGAGGCCGCCGATCCTGCTGGGCGGCTTCACCCCGCCCGCCCTGGAGCGGGTCGGCAGGCGGGCGGACGGCTGGCTCGCCGCCTCGATGCCGGTGCCCTACCTCGACGGTCTCTGGGCGGTCGCCGCCGAGGCCGCCGAGCGGGCGGGGCGGGACCCGGCGGGCCTGCGCCGGGTGTTCCGGGTGAACCCCGAAGTCACCACGGTGGAGGCGGATCCCTCGGAGATCCACCACCGTGGGACGGTGCGCCAGATCTGCGACCACCTCAGGGTGATGTGCGGGTCGGCGACGGACGAGGTGCTGGTGGACCTTCAGCTGACGACCGATTCGCCCGAGGAGTTCCTCGACCTGGCCGCGGCCTTCATGGCCGAACTGACCGGACCGTGACAGTTGCCGCTACGCGGGTGCCGGCGGCAGCCCGTCCAAGGCCGTCCGGGCGGCGTCCGCCCACAGCGGGGAGTCCCAGGCGGCCGCCACCCGCGCGGCTTCGAGGTAGTGGCACCGGGCCCGGTCGGGGCGGTCCAGGAACCGGGCGAGGTCGCCCAGGGTCTGCGCGACGGGCCGGAAGACGATGCTGAGGCTGCTCGCCCCGCCCGGGGAGGACTCCAGGGGGAGCAGGTCCCGGTAGACCTCGGCGGCCGCCTCCCGGTCCTCCAGGGCGATGGCGGCCGCGCCGCGCAGCCCGGTCAGGATGAGGAAGGCGAAGTCACGCCGGAGCGGCGCGCGCCGGCCGAACACCTCCCGGGCCTCGTCGGGCCGGCCGGCGGCCAGCAGCGCGAGAGCGGTGAGGGACTCGTTGACCGGCTGGTACTGCTCCCACACCGCGAGCAGCATCGGCAGCACCTCGGCCAGCCGGCCCTGCTGCAGCCGGATGCACCCGACGGCCAGCGCCGCCAGCCCGTCGAGGTCCACCGCTCCCCGGGCGCGCAGCTCCGCCACCCCCGCCCCCAGCGCCTGCTCGGCCTCGTCGAAACGACCCCGGGCCATGGCGAGCATGGGATCGCGCAGCCTCGCGACCGCGAACGCGCCCTGGAGCTCGTAGGTGCGGGCGATCCCGTCCGCCTGGACCAGGCACCGTTCCATCTCGGCCGGGTCGTTGTGGGCGGCGGCGATCCGGGCGGCGATGTAGGACGTCATCCAGGCGTACTCGGGGCTGTCCTGGGAGGCGGCCACCTCGGCCAGTTCCCGGTGGAGTTCCGCGTAGGCGGCGGGTTCGAGTTCGCCGTCGACCCGGCGCAGCAGCGAGGTGAGCGTCAGGCCCCACAGCCGGGGCTCGCCCACCCTGCGGGCGAGTTCCACGGCCTCGCGGGAGACGGCCACGGCGTTGGGGTCGATGTCGTCGAGCGCGTCGGCCAGCTGGTCGAGGAGCAGGCACCGCTGCCGGTCGGATGCCGCCGGGCTCTCCAACAGCGTCCTGAGCTCCTCGACGGCCTCGGTGTCGAAGCTCGCGTAGGCGCGCACGCGCCAGGGCGTCGGTTCGGTCCACGTCGTGTAGGCGGCGGCCAGCAGGTCGTCCCGGCCCTCGGCACGGGCCACCCGGACGGCCTGCTGCTGTGCCTCGCGGGCCGGCACCACGGCCCCCATCCGGACCCGGCAGTCCACCAGCTGTCCCAGCAGCGACACCTGCAACAGGGCGGCGTCCTGGTCGGCGAAGGCGGCCGGGTGGTCGGCGAGGAGGCCGAGGGCCGAGGTCAGCAGGGCCTCGGCGTTGCGGGGGGCGTAGCGGCGCACCGCCTGCTCGCACGCCAGCCGGGCGTGGTGGACCGCGGGCCCGGCGTCGGCGGTCACCACCGCAGCCGCCTGCAGGAGGTGGTGGGCCGTGGCGGCGACGTCGTCCGAGCCGAGCGCGATCAGGCTCCGGCCCAGGCGGGAATGCATCCGTGCCAGGCGCAGCCGGGTGAGGTCGTCCTCCAGGGCGTCCCGCACGAGGGCGTGGGTGAAGCGGACCGTACCCGGACGGGGCTCGGTGAGCAGCCCGGCGGTGACACCCGCGTCCAGGGCGTCGAGCAGCTGCTCGGCATCGCAGTCCGCGGCGTGGACCAGGAGGGCCACCGCGGCCTCGCGTCCGGCCACGGCCGCCAGCCGCAACCCGGCCGTGACGGTCGGCGCGAGCAGGGCCAGCCGCCGCCGCAGGACGTCCTGGACCCCCTGCGGCACGCGGGCCAGCGCCTGCTGCTCGCCCTCACCGGCCATCAGCAGCGAACTCTCGTGCAGGTAGAAGGGGTTGCCCCCGGCCCGTTCGGCCAGCGCCGCCGCGGCGTGCTCGCTCATGCCGGCCGCGCCGCGCCGCAGCAGCTCCTTCGCCTGGGCGTCCGACAGTCCGCCGATCGCCAGCCGGACGGGCGAGCAGGCGGCCAGGCGGGCCAGCGCCCCGGTCAGGTCGCCCTCGCCGGTGCGGTACGAGCCCACCAGGAGCAGCGGGACGTCCCGCAACTGCTCGGCGCAGAGCAGGAACAGCTCGATGCTCTCCTGATCGCCCCGGTGCAGGTCGTCCAGCACGATCGCCAGGGGCCGCCGCCCGGCCGTCTCACGGAGCCAGCCCAGCAGCGCCCGGTGCAGGCGGAAGCGCCGGGCGGGGCTGCCGTCCGGCTGCTCGGCGTCGCTCGTGGTGCCCGGCGCCAGCAGCGGGGCGAGCTCATCGGCGTACGGGCCGGGCGGCGAGGCCTGCGCCAGGGTCGGCAGCATGTCGAACCAGGCCCGGCCGGGCGGGGCGCCGTCGGTCTCCGGGCAGTTCCCGGTGCCGACCAGCCAGCCCTGGTGCGGCAGTTGGCGAATGGCGGCCTCCAGGAGGCTCGACTTGCCGATGCCGGCCTCGCCGGTGACCAGGACCACCTGGGCCCGGCCGCCCCGGGACCGGTCCGCCGCGGCCGCGAGCCGGGACAGCTCCTCGTCGCGGCCCAGGAGCCGACCGGGCGTGAGCACCGTGGGCGTCCGGCGGTCGACCGTCACCACCGGAGCGCGCATCGCCTCGGCGGGCGCTTCGGTCGTCCGAGCCGCGGCGGGTGTCCCGGTCGCCCGGTGGAGCACGTCCAGGCGCTGGTGCAGCAGGGCCTGTTCCAGTTCCAGCAGCGCGGGCCCGGGTTCGACGCCGAGTTCCTCGTCGAGGACGTGGCGGGCCCGGCGCAGTGCGGCCAGGGCCTCCCCCTGGCGGTCCCGGGCCCACAGGGCCAGGGCCAGCAGCCGCCAGCCCTCCTCGTGCAACGGCTGCTCCCGGGTCAGCGTGCCCGCGTCGTCGAGGGCCTGCGCGACCTGCCCGCAGCCCAGCCGAGCCGCGGCCAGCCGTTCGCGGGCGGTGCGGTGCACCTCCTCCAGCCGAGCGCGTTCACCGGCCGTCCACGGCTCGTCGGAGAACTCCGCGTACGGCTGCCCACCCCAGGAGGCGAGCGCCTCGGCCAGGCCCTCGGCGGCGATCCGGGCGGGCAACCCTGCCTCCGAACACGCCGCCACCCGGCTCTCGAACACCCAGGCGTCCACCGCGTCCTGCTCGACGGCGAGGGCATAGCCGTACGGCGCGCTGACCAGCAGCCGCGCGGGCGTGCGCGGTGCCCGTTCCGGTTCGAGGACGCGCCGCAGACGCGCGATGTAGGCCTGGAGCGATCCCTGCGCACTCGACGGGACACGCGTCGGCCACAGTCGCTCGATGATCCGCTCCGTGGGTACGACGGCCCCACGGGCGAGCAGCAGTTGGACCAGCACCATACGGGCGAGCCGACCACCGGTGTCGACCGGGCGGCCGTCGACCTCGACCCGGAACGAGCCGAGCACCTTCCATACGATCATGACGAGGACATCATAGGAGGACGGGACGTCGGCCACGGACGGCAGGACGTGCTGCTCCTGTGCCGCGTCGGGCCCGGCCGCCACGTGGTGATGCCAAGTCATGTCCGCGAGCCCCACATGAGGATCCAGGCGAGGACACGCCCGCTCCCTGATGCACCAAATCACATGCGGTCAGCATGGCTGGACTTGAGTGGATGCGTTCCAGGTGCGCTGGAGGCAGTGGACCCTTTGGTCGATGAACGCCACCCTGAAGATTCAGATGATCTCCGCAATTGAGTGTGATGCATGTCATGCGTCTGTATCGAACCGCTCGGCCCCTCGGGTCCGGGCGGGCTCCTTGACGGTCAGCCCAGCCAGTCTTCGGCGGGGTGCCGTCGCAGCAGGTGGTCGGCCTCCGGGCGGGCCCGCCGGCCGCCTTGCACGGGGCAGGCGCCCAACGGGCCCACCCTTCTCAGGCTCCGGCGCTCTTCTTCAGGGCTGCCAGGTCGATGATTTGGTCGGCAGGCGGGAGGGCGGCGTCCAGCGGGGTGCCGTAGTCGGCGAAGTCCATGGCCACGTCCTGCTCCTTGGACTCGACGCGCACTGGGCGCGCCGGGGTCTCGGTGGAGACGTGCCCGGTGAACCCACCCTCGTCATGGGTGATCGCGAGGATCTCGACGACCTTAACGCCGTTGACGGTCGTGGTGCCGCTGTTGACGACCTGGTTGGCGCGGGTGCCGTCGCCGAAGACGGGGATGCTCTTGCGGTCGCACACCTGGGTGACGGTGGTCATCGCGTCGCCGGGGACGAGGCGCAGCCAGCGGTCCTTGCCGAGTTCGGCCGCTGCGGGGCCGGTGAGTTTGGCGAGGGCCTGGGCGTCGGGCTTGACGAGGGTCTGTCCCGAGGTGCGCAGCACCTGCGTGGTTCCCTGACCGGCGGTGGTGAAGGATCCCTTGCAGTTGCCCTGGGTGTCGGTCTGCACGGTGAAGTCGGTCTTCTGTCCGTCGGTGGTGAGGTGTCCGGTGATCTTCACCGTCGGGGCCTTGAGGAAGTCCTGCTGGGCACGTTCGAGGATGATGACGCCGGTCATCGACTCGAGTCGTTCGGTGGGGCTGGGGGAGGCGGAGGCGGCGGTGCCGGCAACGTGGCTGTCGACCTTGTCGGGGCCGCAGGCGGCGACCGATGCCAGAGCGAGGGCTGCGGCGGTTGCAGCGAGGGCCCTCTTGGTGGTGACGCTGGTGCTGCGCCGCTGGTCGGCGGGGTGCTCAGGGGTGGTGTTCACGGGTTCCCATGGGTGTGTACGGGGTGGTGGTGTCGGCGTGGGGCGGGGCTTCGCGACGGGTGCCGGAGCCCCGCCCCTGCGCTTGCGTGTCGGGTCAGTTCACGGTGTTGGTGCGGCGTGGCCGATCAGGGGGCGTGCGGTTCGTAGTTCAGGGTCCATTGCTGGTTGGCCTGGAGGCTGGGGCAGTCCCAGATGTCGAGGCGGGTGCCCTGGGCGGTGGACCAGCCGGGCAGTTCGAGGCAGCGTCCGCCGGGGTTGTCCGGGGTGACGGTGGCGGGGAGGTAGATGCGGCCGTCGGCGCGGACGGACCACTTCTGGCCGGTGTTGCCGATGCACCTCGACAGGACGAGGCGGGCGCCGTTGCCGAGGGCGTTGTCCTTGGTGGAGACGCACCAGCTGCCGGCGCGGATGGTGCCGTCGGTGGCGAAGTTGAACCGCTGGTTGATGGTCTGCCAGCAGGCGTAGGCGGCGATCTCGGTGCCTTCGTTGGGGCCGCCGATGGCGTCGGCGCACAGCCAGTTCACGAGGTTGGGGTGGACGGTGACGCTGGAGTCGGCGTAGCCGGCGAAGTTCCAGTGGTCGAAGGCCTCGACCTTGCCCTTGACCCCGGTGCTGCTCTTGCCGGGGAAGATGGCGATCGCGTTGGTCCTGTCGATCACCCAGAGGTCGACGGTGCCGTCGTTGTTGAGGTCGCCGGCGCCGATGCGGGGGTAGTCGGCCGCGGGCAGGGCCTGGCCGACGGCCAGCTTGATCCCTTGGCCGGGCTTGGTGAGCGCGGTGTAGTCCACGGTTCCGTCGGCCTTCCAGCCGAGCGGGTAGGCGAAGACGTCGCCGGTGGTGCGGTTCCGTGCCCAGAGGGTGGTCTGGTAGGTCGGGTCGGTGGCGCCGGGGAGGGTGGTGGCGCCGTTGGCGGCGCCGGGGTTGATGAGATCGAGGTCGGCCCAGCTGCCCGAGGTGGCGGGGATGAGCGTGGCGGCGTCGAGGCTGTCGACCTGGCCGTTGGGCTGGAAGAGGTAGAGGTTGTTGTTCTCCAGGGTGAGGATGGAGGTCTGGGTCATGATGACCTTGCGGTCGGGGTTGTTCGGCTCGCCGCCGATGGCCTCGCCGTCGGGTGTGCCGAGGGCGATGGCCTGGGAGACGTCGCTCCAGTTCTTGCCGTTGTAGCCGGGGCACGGGGCGCCGGTGCCGTAGGTGGTGCACGCGGGCCGGTTGAGGGCGATCGGCATAAGGGTGTCGTAGCGGCCTGTGCCGCTGTTGGGGATCAGGTAGAGAGCCTCCCGCAGCTTCGAGGTCGTGTCCTTGTTGTAGTGGGCGATGATCTCGTCCACGGCCTGGCCGACGGCGAAGGTGCCGTGGTGGCTGACCTGGAAGTCGGACCACGTCGCGCCGTAGTCGCGGTTGCCGGGCGCGGCGGCCGCGGGGGCGGCGAGGGACGTGGTGGGGTCGCTGGTGCCGCCGATGATCCGCAGGTCGCCGTTCTTGTCGACGGTGACGACGTCGGGCTTCTGGTCGTTGTCGACGTCGCCGAACAGGGGCTGGGTGCCGGGCTTCCAGGGGACGTAGAAGTTGTAGACGGCCGGCTGGCTGTAGTTCCCGGCGTTGTCCATGGCCTGGGCGTAAAGGGTGTTGGTGCCCCAGTCCTTGGGCTTGTACTTGTAGGGCTGGCCGGCGGGCATGGTGCCGCTCTGTCCGCACTTCCAGCCGGTGACCGGAGTCGAATCCGTGCTCACCCGGACGCAGGCGACGCCGGACGCCTGGAGTCCCTGGCCGGGGGCCGGGTCGTCGGCGTTGATGACGAAGGTGCCCTCGTCGTTCATGTACTTGGCGGGGTTGGGGTTCGGGGTGCCGGACGGCGGGAAGTCGTTGGAGCTGATGCTGACGCGGGGGTTGGTCTTGTCGACGCGGAAGTAGCACCACGCGCTCATCGGCGAGGTGAGGAGGCCGTCGGAGGATGCGGCGTACCAGCCGTACTGGTGGCCGTCACTCAGTGAGCCGACCGACAGGTTGTAGCCGGGGTTGTTGTAGCTGCCGAGCCAACCGCCGTCCTTCACACTGAAGTTGGGGTCGTTGTCGTCCCACATGTGGAAGCCGGTGTAGAGGGGCTGGCCGCTGGGTGAGTAGCTGTTGGCGGTGAGGTAGACGTTCTGGTTGCTGCCGATCCAGCCGGGGTTGTCCCAGGGGTTGGCGCCGCCGCTGGTGCACCGGGTGGTGGTGCCGTTGCCGGCGAAGCCGGGGGCGGGGGTGGTGTGGGGGTCCCAGATGGTGGGGGTGATGTCGTAGGTGGTGGTGACGCTGGGGTTGTTGGCGATGTAGTGGCGGTATTCCTTGGTCCACTCGGTGTCGCTGGGGGCGATGCCGATGGTCCAGGTGGCCCACTTGCCGGCGGCCGCCTGCTTCATGATGTCGGTGACCTCGACGGCCATGGGGCCGGTGCCGGTGATGGGCTGGCCGCCGACGTACGTGCAGCCCCCCATGATCTGGTTGCCGTTGTCGTTGCACGGCTGCTGGTACCAGTTGGTGTCGCCGTTGATGGCGGTGGGGGCCCAGTAGACGCCGAGGTTGGTGGCGGTGCTGGGGCTGGAGGCGCCGGTGACCTGGGCGTTGAGGATGGAGGTGAAGAGCGTGGGTGGCACCTGGGCGCCGGCGACCTGGGTGTAGATGGCGGGGTTGACGCCGAACTGGAAGTAGGCGCGCTGGCGGCCGAAAGTGCCGCAGTCCTCGCTGGGGTCGGAGCTGTGGTAGCCGCAGAAACCGGTGGCGAGGTTGGACTTCGCGTTGAAGTTCTTCGCGTCCTTGTGGTTCTCCTGCACCTCGACGGAGCTCTGCGTGTAGCTCGTGACGGCCGTGAGGGTCGGGTCCAGATACCAGGGGCCGGTACCCGAGCCCAGCGCCTTCGGGTCCGGGGTGAGCTCGATGGCGTCGCCCGTGGCCTTGCTGCCGATCCGGGCGACGTTCGCTCCGTCGCCCGGGGCCTCGGCCGTGGACAGGGTCCCTTCGACCGGTGCAGGGTCGGCGGCCGGCGCCGCGGTCAGCGCCGCACGCGCGAACGACCTGGAGGCGGCGGCGGGCGCGGCTGCGCCGGGCTTGGAGGAGTCCCACTGCAGGGGTGAGGGGGAACGGAACCGCAGAGCGCCCTTGTCATCCTTGACATCGATGCGTCCCTGGTCGTCCGAGGAGACGGTGAGCCCCTGGGCGGTGAGGGGGAAGTGCAGGGTCTTCAGAGCGGGGTTGGCGGCGGCCGCGGGTGTGCGGACGACGATCACGTCCCGCCAGCCGCCGACAGGAAGTGCCGTCAGTTGCAGGTCGACGTCGGGCAAAACGTTCCGGTAGGTGGCCGTCGCCCCGTTCAACGACGGCTTCGGCAGCGCGAAGGGGGCACCGACGGAGAGCTTCTTCCCATCACCAGTGGTCACGGTGGCCATCGGCCCGTTCCCGCCGCCGGAGAACGTGAGGGCGGTGCTCGCAACCGTAGGGCTGACTGTGCCGTCGGCGTTGGGCCGCAAGGTGGAGTCGATGTCGGCCCACACGCCGTCGCGCTTGATGCGCACGGGCTGGGCGTTGTCGGTAGTCGACAGTGTGCCGTTCGGGTTGGCCACGGTCTTCGAGGCCGAGTCGGTCATCGCGTCGACCACGACCGGCTTGCCCGTGGACTTGGCCTTG
The DNA here is from genome assembly GCF_009569385.1 of Streptomyces kaniharaensis. Classification (NCBI taxonomy): domain Bacteria; kingdom Bacillati; phylum Actinomycetota; class Actinomycetes; order Kitasatosporales; family Streptomycetaceae; genus Streptomyces; species Streptomyces kaniharaensis. The sequence continues at coordinate 365,900 of NZ_WBOF01000002.1, read as the reverse complement.
GCGATCGCGTCGAGTATCGCCTGCTGCACGGGAGTTCGGGGTGGTGCCGGCATCGACGGGACGATCGGCCTCACTCCGCCCACAGGTCCGTGGGTCGGGGTCGCCGGAGTTGGGCTGCCGTCGGCTGCGAGGGCCGTCGGCGCGGTGAGCAGGGCGAGGCTCAAGGCGCAGCCGGTGCCGAGAGCGGTCAGGGCGAGCGCGCGTTTGCGTATGGATGGTGGCGGTGGAGTGTCCATGATTGTGCGCGGCGTGGTGGACATGCTGCTTGTGTGATTCCCTCCCGGTCGGCTGCCCCCGTGATGGGGGGCGTTCGGGTGGGAACGATGCGGTCTGATCTACGGTCGGGTCAAACCCGTTGCCGACTTGCGTGGACATGTCCGGAAAGCCGCGGACAGCGAGGTCAAGAGTTTATAAAAATCTCATATGCAGTGTTCGAACGATCTGGCGGCGTGTCGGTGAGCTCACATATCGTCACCTCGATCATGGCATAGCCATGCCCATATGACGTTGTGTCGATAGTTAGTGAGGAGCCGTCACGGTGCTGGATAGGCCTGCCCGGAAACGGGCCGGGACACGAATAGGCGGTCGATGGCGGTCGCCGGCGGTGGCGGCAGTGGTCGCCCTGGCGATGGCCGGAGTGTCCGTGCCGCCAGCGGCGGCGTGGACCTTCCCCCAGCCCGAGGGGGAGGTCTGGACTCCCCCGAACACGCCTCTGGGCAACGAGACCGTCCCGGTCAAGGGCCGCGATGTCCGGCCCCCGGGTGCCAAGCCGGCGGGAAGGACGGCGCAGTGGAAGCCGGAAGCGGTCGCGCCGGTGGTCACCGGTACCGAGACGGTGACGCTCGGGCTCAACAGCGCCGAGGCCGACGCCGCCCGAAAGGCGACCGGCGGCGCATCGCCCGCCTCCGGCGGGACGACCGGCACCAAGGCCGGGGCGCTGGCGGTCGAGGTTGCGCCCGGGGCCGGCAAGGGCGAGAGCGCACACGCCGTCACCGTTCGGGTCGCCGGCGCGGACAAGGGCAAAGCCGCGGGCGCGGCGGGGCCGCTGATCGCCCTCTCCGACGCGGAGCCGGTGGCCGGTGGCAACGGGCGCAGCGCAAGCGTCACGCTCGACCTCAAGGCTCTCCAGGCGTCTGGTTGGTCGGATCGAGCCGCCCTGGTCGCCCTGCCGGCGTGCGCGCTTACGACGCCCGAGCGCCCCGAGTGCCGGACGCAGACACCGGTCCCGTCCAAGACGGACGGCTCCGGCAAGATCACTGCCGACGTGACTCTGCCACCGGCGGCTGCCGCACCCCTAGCGGGCAAGGGCCAGAACGGCGCCGTGAAGACGTCGTTCACCACTGCGCAGGCGGCGGCCGCCGACGCAGGCAGCGGTAGCTCCGTGGTCATTGCGCCGACGCCTTCGCCGTCGGGCCCCATGGGTAACTACACCGCGACTTCCCTGTCGCCGTCGATGGCATGGACAGCGGGGTCCAACGCGGGCAACTTCACCTACAACTACCCGATCCAGGTGCCCCCCTCCCTCGGCGGGGCTGCCCCGGTCGTGGCGCTGGGCTACAACTCAGCGGCGGTGGACGGCAAGACCTCCGCAGTGAACGCCCAGCCCTCGTGGATCGGTGACGGCTGGGGCTACGAGCCCGGATTCATCGAGCGCTCGTACCGCAGCTGCGACAAGGCCGGCATCACGGGTTCGTCGGACCAGTGCTGGGGCGGCCAGAACGCCACCCTCTCCCTGGGTAGCCACTCCGGCACGATCGTACGCGACGACGCCAGCGGCGTCTGGCATCTCCAGAGCGACGACGGCTCCAAGATCGAGCAGCTCACCGGCGCACCGAAGGCGGCCGGCGATATCGACTACCGGGACATGGAGTACTGGCGGATCACCACCTCCGACGGTGTCCAATACTACTTCGGCCTCAACCACCTGCCCGGCGGCGACGGCACCGACCCGGCCGCGAACTCCGTCCTCACGGTCCCGGTGTACTCGCCGAACAGCGGAGACCCTTGCTACAACTCCGGCAGTGGGAAGAACTCCTGGTGCCAGATGGCGTGGCGCTGGCAGCTGGACTACGTCATCGACCCGCACGGCAACCTGACCACCTACAAGTACGCCACCGAGGGCAACAAGTACCAGCGCGGCACCGTCCAGGGCGGCGGCACCGGCACCCTCACCGACTACCAGCGCGCCGGCTACCTCAAGGAGATCGCCTACGGCCAGCGCCTGGACGACCAGAAGGCCGCCAAGGGCACCGCCAGCCCGGCGGCGAAGATCCTCTTCACCGTCGCCGAGCGCTGCACCCCCGGCGCCACCACCGACTGCTCCGAGAGCCAGCGCACCACCGCCAACGCCAACGCCTGGCCGGACACTCCGGTTGACCAGATCTGCACCGACAGCACATGCGTGAACTCGGCGCCGACGTTCTTCACGACCAAGCGCCTGACCACGATCAGCACCCAGGTCTGGGTCAACTCCGCCCCCCGCACCGTCGACACCTGGAATCTCAACCAGGAACTCGCCGACCCCGGCGACGGGACCAAGCGCCTCCTGCAGCTCGACTCGATCCAGCGCGTCCCCAGCAACGGCCAGGCCGAGATCAAGAACCTGCCGGCCATGCAGTTCGAGTACAAGATGCGCGCCAACCGCATCGACGGTCTCGTCCCGGCCGAGAAGATGTTCATGCGTCCGCGCATCCAGGGCATCACGACGGAGACCGGCGGACGGATCGACGTCCTCTACACCGACCCCGAGTGCTCCCGGGTCAACAACCGCATGCCGGCCTCCGAGGACAACAACTCGATGGCCTGCATGCCCACCAAGTGGTACCAGACCGACCCTGCCACCGCCAAGAAGACGCTGATCACCGACTGGTTCGACAAGCCCCTCGTCAGGAGCGTCGTCGAACAGGACCGTGTCAGCACCCCCGCGATCGAGAAGACCACCGAGTACACCTACAACGGCGGGGCCGCGTGGCACCGCAACGACGCCGAGTTCGCCGACCCCCGTACCTGGGACAACTTCCGCGGCTACCAGTCGGTCACGACTACTACCGGCAGCGGTGCCGCGAGCGAGGCGCCCAAGACCCAGCAGACGGTCACCTACCTGCGCGGCATGGACGGCGACTACCTCGCCACGGGCCAGCGGAGCGTCCAGGTCGCCAGCCCCCTCGGCGGAACCGTCACCGACAGCGACTGGCTGAGCGGGCGCGCCGTGGCCACCGAGGTCTACGACAAAGCCGGCGGCACGGTCCAGACGATCAGCGGAAGCACCTACAGCGGACAGCCGATCACCGCCACTCACACCCAGAGTGCCGGAGCGCCCGCGATCTACGCCCGATTCCCGGACTCCGAGACCACGGCCACTACCAAGGCCCCCCTCGCCGACGGCAGCTGGCGCACCACCACAACCGTCACGACCACCGACCCTGCCAACGGCAACCGCGTCAAGCAGGTCAACGACAAGGGCGACGGCACCGCCTCCGCCCCCGAGACCTGTACCAGCGTGAAGTACGCGACCAGCGACAACCCGCAGCGTGTCCTGCTGACGTCGGAGATCGTCACCGTTCAGGGCCCGTGCGGTACCACCGCGTCCGCCGCCAACACGATCGCCGGCATCCGTACGCTCTACGACGGCAGGCCCTTCAGCAAGGCCGGCGCGACCGGCGATGCGACCAGCACCCAGGTCCTTGACCACTTCGACCAGGCCGGAAACCCGGTCTACATCCAGGGCGCCACCGCGACCTTCGACGCCTACGGGCGCCCGCTGACGACCGCGACGACCGACGGCTCGGCCTACGACCGCGACGGCGCGCAGGTGAGCGGCCCGTCGACCACCCCCGCCGTGACGTCCATGGCGTTCACCCCGGCTTCCGGAGCCCTGCCGACCGAGACCCGGTCCACCGGACCCATGCCGGGCTGGACCAGCACTGTCACGCAGGACCCCGCGCGCGGCTCGCCCTTGACCGACACGGACGTCAACGGCCGTGTCACCACAGCCCAGTACGACGCCCTCGGCCGCATCACCGCAGTGTGGGCGCCCGACCGTCCTACGAGCGAGCTTCCCAGCAAGAAGTTCACCTACGCCGTGAACGGGACGACGGCGCCGTCCACCGTCAAGACGGAGTGGATCAACGACGACGCGGTCACCTACTCCGCGAACATCGACATCTACGACGGCCTGGGACGGCCCCGCCAGACCCAGCGCACCAGCGACGCCAAGCCCACCGGACGCCTGATCACCGACACCGTCTACGACACACACGGCTGGGTGATCAAGACCTCCAACCCGTACTACGAGAAGGGCTCCTTCCCTACCGAGTCCGTCTTCATCCCCGCTGCCGACGGCCAGGTACCCGGCCAGATGTGGAACACCTACGACGGCCGCGGCCGGGCACTGCGCTCGGAGTTCCGCTCCTACGGCAACCTCCAGTGGGCCACCACCACCGCCTATCCCGGCGCGGACCGCACCGACGTCACCCCGCCTGCGGGCGCAATGCCGACGACGGCCGTGATCGATGCTCGCGGGCACACGACCGCCCTGTGGCAGTACCGGACCACGTCGGCGACCGGCAACGCCGCTGACGCGGATGTCACCACCTACGGCTACACGCCCGGCGGTCTCGCGTCCACGCGGACCGACAGCAGCGGCAACACCTGGAGCTACACCTACGACCTGCGCGGACGCCAGGTTTCCGCTTCCGACCCGGACACGGGCGTGAGCCAGACGTTCTACGACGTCAACTCGCGCATCGACCACACCGTCGACGCCAAGAACAACACGCTCGCCTACAGCTACGACCTGCTCGGCCGCAGGACCGGCATGTACAACGGCAGCGTCGCACCGGCGAACCAGCTGGCGTCCTGGACCTACGACACCATCCTCAAGGGCCAGCCCACCTCCTCCACCCGCTACGTGGGCGGCGCGAGCGGAGCGGCCTACACCAAGGCCGTGACCGGCTACGACACCGCCTACCGCCCGCTCGGCGCCTCCGTCACCATCCCGTCCGCCGAAGGCGCGCTCGCGGGCACCTACACCACCACCAACACCTACAGCCCGGTCATCGGCTCACTGAAGAAGGTCAGCATCCCCGCCGCCGGCGGACTGCCGGCCGAAACCGTCAGCTACGGCCGCACCATCACCGGCCTCCTCACAGCAGCCGCCAGCCTCAACAAGGCGGTCATCGCCAAGGTCGAGTACGACGCCCTCGCGCGACCCGTCCGTACGACCGCCGGCGAATACGGCAAGCAGGTCGTCTCGACCCAGCAGTACGACTGGTCGACCGGCCGCGTCATCAACTCCTTCGTGGACCGGCAGGTCGGCACGACCTCCGTCGACCAGACGAGCTACACCTACACCCCGTCCGGCCGGGTGACCTCGGCCACCACCGTCCAGGACGCCAGTGTCACCGACACCCAGTGCTTCACCTACGACTACCTGGGCCGGCTGACCAACGCCTGGACCGACACCGGGGGCACCTTCACCACCGCCGACTGGACTGACACCTCCGGCGTCGTCCACGGCACCGGTAGCTCCACCACCGTCGCCGGCATCGGCGGCTGCAAGAACGCAACCGGCCCTGCCGTTGTCAGCCCCGGCGGGCGCACGATCGGCGGACCCGCACCGTACTGGAACACCTATGGCTACGACGCGACCGGCAACCGCACGAGCCTCGTCCAGCACGACATCACCGGCAACAGCCTCAACGACACCACCACCACGCAGACCTTCGGAGCCGCCAAGAGCCTCAACACCCCCACCAGCGCCCCCAACACCGGTGGCGGAACCGGCGGGCCCCACGCCCTCCTCACCTCCACCACCACCGGCCCGAGCGGCACCAAGGCCGTCGGCTATCAGTACGACGCCAAGGGCCGCACCACTGCCATCACCGACACCAGCGGCACCACCACCCTGACCTGGAACGGCGAGGACAAGCTCGAGAGCCTCGTCAAGACGGGGCAGGCCGGCGCCACGACCTACCTCTACGACGCGGACGGCAACCAGCTCATCCGCCGCAACCCCGGCAAAACCACGCTCAACCTGCCCACCGACGAACTCACCCTCGACACGGCCAGCGGCTCGCTGAGCAACGTCCGCTCCATCGCCGGACCCGGCGGCCTGACCTACACCCGCGTCACCGCCGCCATCGGCGGTGGTCAGGTCCTCATCCAGGCCTCCGACCCGCACGGAACCAACAACCTCCAGATCACCGCCACCGCGACCCAGCCCGCCACCCGGCGACTCAGCGATCCGTTCGGCAACCCCCGCGGCACCCAGCCTGCGGCCGCCGCCTGGGCCGGCAGCAAGGGCTTCGTCGGCGGAAGCAAGGACGACACCACCGGCCTCACCAACCTGGGCGCACGCCAGTACGACCCCGGCACCGGCCGGTTCATCAGCCCGGACCCGATCCTCGACACAGCCAACCCGCAGCAGTGGAACGGCTACGGCTACAGCGAGAACGACCCGGTCAACCTCAGTGACCCCAGCGGCCTCAGCTCGGAAGAGTGCGGCAAGCTCTACGACTGCCACGGCGGCACCATCACGTTCAGCAATACAGCGGAGACCAGCGGTTACGTCGACGCAGACACCCAGCGCCGCTACTACGAGACATTCAAGGACGACACTCAGAGCACAACCCACCAGTGGATCAGCGACCAGATCACCAAACACCCCGGTGTATCTAAGCCCATGGTGGTCAAGCCCATGAGCAAATACGATCAGGGCGTCGCGGATGTTCTCATCGGTTTCGTCAACGGCCTGGTCCAGCCGGCCAAGGATCTCAAGGGCTGCGTGACCGGGAAGGGCTGCAAGCCGCTCGCGACCGACGCGAACCCGATTGCGGGGACAATCCAGAGTGTCTCGGGGATGGTCGACACCGGCAAGCAGATGTACCACCAGATCCAAAATGGCGAGTACGAGTACACCGGCGGAGAGATTACAGGCCTGATCCTGATAGCGCTAGTGACGCATAAGGTCGCTAAGGGGCTGGGCGCCGAAGTCCCATGCCGAAACAGTTTTCCGCCCGATACACCGGTCCTGATGGCCGACGGAAGCGCCAAGGCCATAGGTGACATCAACCCCGACGACACTGTCACGGCCACCGACCCACAAACAGGCCAAACCTCATCCGAAACCGTCACCGCCAAAATCGTCGGCCACGACGACACCCAGTTCACGGAATTGACCCTCTCCACCTCAGACGGGAAGACCACCCCGCAGACAACTCACTCCCTGGTCTCGACCGCCCACCACCCCTACTGGGACGAAACAACCAAGACCTGGACCGACGCCCAGGACCTGCAAGCCGGCCACCAGCTCTACTACCCGGGCCACGGCCTGGTCGTCCTCCTCGCCATCCGGACCTACACCACAGCACCCCAAACCGCCCACAACCTGACTGTCGCAAACCTCCACACGTACTATGTACTCGCGGGCAACACTCCGGTCTTGGTCCACAACAGTAATTGCGGGCCAGACCTCGGTGGCAATTGGACGCCGCGCGCGAAGTCTGCAATTAACGGCGTCGCTGACTGTGACCAGTGTGCTCTCGATATTCAGAAGGCGCTCGGGGGTGGTGACATCTACCAGGTTGCTGGCCGATTCCCTGGCGCCCGGCCATACGTGTACCGTGGCGTCGAGACTAACTGGCCTCAGCATTTTGTTGTCATCAAGGATGGAAGGGCATTTGATGCCTGGACTGGCAGAGGTGGGGAATCAATCGAGGACTATATGAAGAACTTTGCAGACCCGAGCATCCCTGGCGACGATGCAAATGAGATCCTTAAGCTGACACCGGGGACTCTGACGCCAAATCCAGCTAGTGGCGGTCTCACCTGGAGGCCTAACCCATGACGGCCGAGGTTCTGCCCGTTGAACTGCTGTTGAGAAACCTGAAGTTCAGGCCATCGATGTTCTTCCTGGATGGCTCGTTCGCGCAGTACGTCGCATTCTTTTCAGGGTTCGGTGTCAGTTCAGAAGCTGCGGAAGTCCCTTTTCTGGACGGGTTCGCCGAATGGATCGCAGCACATGCGAGAAGTGGCCATAACTTGACTTGGCCTACTCTCGTTCTCCGATCCATCTGGCCCGAGTGGAACGGCTCTGTATCGGACTGGAGTAAGCTGGATTCGATTTCCGACAAGCATGCGGTTCGAGTGCTATTCGAGCTGCTAGCGGCCTTCAAAGGAATCGATCCAGGCGTGCTCGGCCTTGCGACCGACGGAACGCCGTGACGGCCTAAGTCTGCGATGCGGCGTTATTGCAGATAAAAGCCGTCGGCCAAACTAGAATGCCATGCCAGAAGCCCCGCTGAAATGTCATCAGCGGGGCTTCTGGGGCTCTTGACGGCAGTAGTTGACGGCAACGTCAGCGGACGGGTGCTGCACAGAGCGGCGGCTCGTTGCCGTCGTCGGGGTCGGTGGCTGCCCCGGAGGACTGTCCGAGGGTGCGGCCGAGGAGGTCGATGGCGTCGCGCTGGAGGCGGAGGCGGACGTGTGCGTAGACGGTGGCGGTGACGCCGATGTGGGCGTGGCCGAGGAGTTCCTTGATGACGACGAGTTCGACGCCCTGTTCCAGGAGAAGGGTCGCAGTCGAGTGGCGGAGGTCGTGGAAGCGGATCTGGCGGAGGTGGGCGCGGCGGAGGAGGGCGTTGAAGCGGCGGGTGAGGGTCGCGGGTTCGATGGGGTGGCCGTCGGGCCGGGTGAAGACGTGGCCGCTGTCCATCCAGCCCGCGCCGGCCTTTTCCTTCTCCTGGGCCTGCTGCTTGCGGTGGGCGCGGAGTGAGAGCAGGCAGGGGGCTGGGAGTGCGATGCGGTGTTCGGAGCTGACTGTCTTGGTGGGGAGGGTGGTCAGGCCGCCGGTGCGGGTGCGCTGGAGGGTGCGGCGGATGCTGGCGGTGCCGCTGCTGTGGTCGAGGTCTTCCCAGCGCAGGCCGAGGAGTTCGCCCTTGCGGAGTCCGGTGCGGAGGGCGAGTTCGAACAGGGCGTGGAGGCGGTGGCCCTGGGCGGTGGTGAGGAAGGTGCGGGCCTCGTCAGCGGTGAGGGGTTCGAAGCGGCGGGGGCGGGGTGTGCCGGTGCGGACGTTGCGGGCGACGTTGCGCGGGATCTCTTCCTCCCGGACGGCGTGTTCCAGGGCGGACTTGAGGACGGAGTGGATGTAGGCGAGGGTCAGCGGGGAGAGCCGCTTGCCGCAGCATGTGCCGGTCGCGCAGCAGCGGGGTTGGGTGCGGGCGGCGTCGAGGCCGCGGGCGCAGCACTGGCAGGTGGTGCGGAGCTGGTTGAGCCAGGTGCGCACGTCCTTGGCGGTGAGTTTGGCGAGCTTCTTCTTGCCGAGGCCAGGGATGAGGTAGCGGTTCGTGCAGGCGGTGTAGCGGGTGTGGGTGTTCTCGCGGAGCTGGTGGATGGCGACGTTCTCCAGCCAGTAGGTCAGGTACGCGCCGAGGCTGCCCTGTACGGAGGGGGCGGGGACGCCGCGGTTGCTGGTGGCGATCTTCTCGGTGAGCTTGGCGAGGGCGTCCTTTCGGGTGGTGCCGTAGACACGGACGCGCTTGCGGGTGTCGCCGACGGCGAGGACGTAGCCGGCGGCTTCCCAGCGGCCGTCCTTGCGCTGGTAGACGGTGCCGTCGCCGTTGGCGCGGCTACGACGCGAGGGGGCGGGGGTGTCGCGGGGTGTGGTCATCAGGCGGCGTCCTGTTCGAGTCGGGTGCGGATGAAGTCGGTGAGTGCGTGGGTGGGTATGCGGCGGGCGCGGCCGAGGGTGATTGAGGCGTGTTGCCGGGTGCGGAGCAGGTCGTAGACGGCGGAGCGGCCGAGTTGGAGGCGGGCCATGACCTGGGGGACCGTCAGCAGGTCTTTGCTCATGCCCGGTCCGGGGAGCAGAGCGGTCATGAGGGGCCGCCCTCTACGGTGAACTGCCGTGCCAGTTCTCTGCGGTGCCAGACGGCGGCGGCGAGGAGTTCCGCGCCGGGGCTGTAGCCCGAGCCGTGGTAGGTCCAGTTGCCGATTACGAGGGTGGTGCTCGGGTCGAGGTCGGGCAGGCCGGCGTGTGCGCGGGCCTGTTCGGTGCGCCAGGCGCGGCGGTCGTCGCGCAGCGCGCCGAGGGTGACGGAGTAGCAGCGGGACTTGGTGGAGAAGTGGCCCCGGAAGCCGAGCATGTGTGCCCACTTCCAGAGCTTGAGGTCGGCGAACACTCCGGGCGGTTGCCCAGTTCCCAGCATGTGCGGATCATCTGCCGCACGTGGCGTTCGAGGCGAGGCGGGGCAGGGGTCGGGCCTGTCCGGTGCCGCCGCAGGTGGTACACGTGAGCGGGGTTCCGTGGCCGGTCAGGGTCATGCCGCGTCCCTGGCAGGGGCGGCAGAACAGGGCGCGGTCGAGAGCGCCGGATGAGTCGGCGGACTTGGTGGCGTACTTGGCCACGTAGGCGGCGACCGCGTGATCGGTGAGCTCGGCGTTGGTGCCGAAGGCGGCGATCTCGCGCACGTCGAGCTGTTCGCCCCAGGTGAGTTCGCGTTCCCCGACCGCGTCCGAGACGACGCTGACCGAGACGCGGGCGGCGGCGGCCCGGATGGCGTCGGCGAGCAGGGTCACGGTGGCGGACGGGGGCGGGGGCGGGGGCTGGGTGCTGCCGTGCGGGCCGTCGAGGCGGATCACGGCGTGGAAGTGGACCAGGCCGCGCTTCTGGTACTCGGCGACCTTGGCGAAGGAGACGCGCAGCACTGCGCGGGCCGCCTTCTGGGTCAGGCTGAGCCGGGCGGCGATCTCGCGGCGCAAGTAGATCGTGAAACGAACCCACAAGGCTCCGGCGTGGGCGTCGAACAGCACCGCGCCCGGGTAGTCGTAGGTCTTCGGGTCCAGCGGCGTGCCAAGCAGCGCGTCCCCGAGTTCGTGGCGCTTGCCGCAGCGGCAGGGCCGGAGGGCACCGCCCGTGTCGGTGAGGCGGCTGTGGACGGGGTCGAAGGACGGCGCGGTGAGCGTGGCGAACACGCGGGGGTGGGTGCGGACGGTGTCCGGCACGTTCTTGCAGCCGGTCAGGCCGGCGCGGATGAGTTGGAAGGTGTCGGCGGCGTAGACGCGGGAGCAGGCCGGGCAGCGCGAGGCGCGACGGTTGCCGCAGGCCGTCAGCAGGCTGCCCGTGGGTTCATCGGCCGTGGTGTAGGAGCGCAGTACCTCACCGGTTGCCGTGTCGATGGTGGTGGTCTGGTCGAGCAGGCGCACGGGTTCGGTGCAGCCGCCGAGGCGGTCGATCTGCTGGTGTGCGCGGTCGAAGTCGGGCAGGTTGACCAGGTGGATCAGGTCCCGCACGGCGGGGCTTGCCACGTGGCGCAGGTCCAGGGTGACCATGTCGGGGCGTGTCCCTTCTGTCGGGTGGGGTTGCCCCGAGCAGCAACCAGCCGGGCAGGAAGGCGTGTTGGTGCTGCTCGGGGCAAGGGAAGCCGAGCGCGGTCGGGCGGGGTCGGTCAGGTGGGGAAGGGGCCGGCGGGCTCAGGCGGAGAGCTGAGCATGTGCGGCGGTGGCCAGCGGCAGCGTGACGCCCAGGCGGGCCTTGAGCTGACCGGGCGTAATGTGCGCGCCCTGTTCGGCCTGATGCGTCTCGGCGACGCGCCGGGCAGCGATCAGCAGGGCCTCAGGGACGGCCGGGAGCGAGGCGGAGACGATCGTCTTGGCCGGCACGGGAGCGGGCTCATCAGTGAGGATCGCAGCCGGGGCAGGCGCCGGCTCGGAGGCCGGTGCGAGGGCGGGTTCTGGTACGGGGTCGAGCGCTGCGAGCGGGTCGGGCAGGTGTTCCACGGCCGGAACCGGGGCGGGGACCTCCGCCGTCTTCGGGCCGCTCAGGGTGTGGAAGTGGCGGAGGAACTGGGGGCCGACCTGGCCCCAGCCGAGCAGCAGCAGCGGGGCGACCGCATCGACGGCGGCACGGCCGTAGTGTCCGGCTACCAGGGGTTCGGCGACGTTCAGAGCCAGGGTCAGCAGGCCGCACAGGTGCATCAGGCGGGTTGCGGCCGTCAGCTCCTGTTGTGGAACACCGCGCAGGGACAGCAAGCGCAGACCGACGAGGAGCCCGATCACGGACAGGTCAACCATGGGGGCGATCAGCGGCGCGATCGGGTGGGGCACCCCCAGGCGCAGGGCCAGTGCCCAGACGTTGCCGAAGGAGAACACGAACGCCAGCAGGGCGATGACCGCCATGACCACGGTCACGGTGCGCTGTGTGAGGCGATCCTCGGCCATCAGGCCAACTCTCCTTTCTTGATGGTGAGTTGCCAGATGCGTCAGGCCGCTTCGGTCATCGGGGTGTCGGCGTCGTCGTTTATGAAGGCGGGCTTCCAGTCGACCGGGCCCGGGTAGACGTCGAGGTACGCGGCCGGGTCTTCGGTCAGGTGGGCGGTGTCGTCGGCGATCCGGGCCGCGTCGGCGTCGGACACGTACGGGGTGCGCACGCGGGTGAAGCCCGGACGGCCCTGCACTCCCATGGAGGCCACCCCGACGTAGGCCGGGTCCTGGAGATTGACCGGGTTCGCGTCCGGCCAGTTGCGAATGTCGTCCCCGAGCGCGGCAACGGAGGCTTCCGCCGTCTTCTGCGAGTGCGGCGACGATCGTTGCCAGTCCTTCGGCGAGGATCTCCTCGGCGGTCGGGAGCGGTGGCAGGAGGGAGGGCCGCTTGCGGACGGCGGCGACGGTGGTCTGGTGGTTCTCGCCAGTCTTGGCGACCCGGGCCCGGGCGGCGTTCTTCCGGGCGTGGTTCTTGACCATCGGGTGTCCTTGCTGGTGGCCGGCCCGCGATCCGGGCCACTGGACGGCACCGGGACAGTCTGCTGCGAGGCGGGCGTTGATGCGGGGCACCGTCAGGACGTTGGTGCTGCCGGTCGCGGCCGTCAGCGGTCCGGGACCGACACACCGAGCGGCCCGCCAGCAGGGTATCGGGACGGCCGGCACCGTCGGGCCGACTTCGCCTTGTGGCGCGCTGTCAGCTGATCGAGCAGCTGGCCCGCGCGGACCGCATCCCGGGGTGCTGGGTAGCCCGGGTACCCCCTTGCCCTCGGGAGCCTGTGCCCTGGGCAGGGGGACCGGTGGTCGGGGTGCTCTATCCGGCGGCTGCTGTCTGGATTTCGCGGATCGGCGCGCGGAGGTCGATGACGGCGACGCCGTCCGGGGCGTCGATGTCGCCCTTGCCGAAGCGGATCCAGACCGACACTGCCTACGGCTACGGCCGTCCAGTCTATGGTTCGGCCGGGCGGGAACCGCCCGAGCGGCGTCAGGCGTCGATCGGACGCAGCACCGCGTAGTACGCGAACGGCGGACCGAAAAGCCGGGCGACCCGCATCCCGGCTCCCTCCGCCAGGCTGATCAGCGAGGACGGCCGGATCTGATGCCGGTCGAAGAACTCGCCGACCACCAGCCGCCCGAACGGCTTCAGCGCCCGGCGCAGCTCGGCCAGCGTACGCGCCGGATCCGGGATCTCGCCCAGCGCCGTCACCAGGTAAGCCGCATCGAACGAGTCATCCGCAAAAGGAAGTTCATGTGCGTCGGCGCAGTTCGGCACGATGTTGTCGATGCCCTGCTCCTTGGCCCGGCGGCCCACGTGGTCGAGCATCTTCTGCTGGATGTCCACGATGTCCAGCTGGCCGTTCGGGCCCAGCTGCGGTGCGACGTGCAGCGACTGCAGGCCGGTTCCGGGGCCTATCTCCAGGATCCTCTCGCCCTCCCGGGCCTGCAGCACGTGGTCCAGGCGCTTCAGAGTCAGGAACGGCAGCGGCAGGTCGAGCAGCCAGCGCTGAGAGTACGGGTACGGCGCGGAGTCGGTGAACCACCAGGTGGCGACGGCGGCGGCAGCGCCCGCGCTGATCAATGCCCGCGAATGCCTCATAATTCCTCCCTAAATGTCCGATTGGGCCATCGAAGCATCTCTGATGGTCAATCAGTTGTGTTTGTGTGCAATCTGCTTGCGCCAGCGCCGACTTTGTCGGCAGTCGACCCGAGCGGGCCGAACGAACCGCCCGTGGACCGCCGTTGCGGCAGGCCGGGGACTTCCGAAACGGACCGGACCGCACGCGCCGATCACCGTCACGAACTCTTCCGCTCATCGGCCCGGCCGAGGGAAGGTCCGGGTCGCGAGAGCCGCGCAGGCCACCGCCAGCGGCAACTCGGCGAAGACCGCCATCAGCACCGCCAGCTTGAAGTCCGAACCCGGGGCAGCCGTCATGGTGTCGAACCAGGTGTCGACCAGCAGCAGGGCCGAAGTCGCGGCGGAGGTCAGGCAGGCCCGGCAGTCGCCGCGCCTGAGGAGCAGTCCGGTGGAGAACAGGCCGAGCGCCTCAAAGCTGTCCAGACCCGTCCACGTCCAGGCCCAGTGCGAGGCCTGAGCGGTGGCCGGCAGCCCGGTGTGCAGGAAGACCAGCCAGGGAATCATGGCCAGCCCGAGCACGGTGAGGACCGTGGCCGCCCGGCGAAGCAGCAGGGGGAACGTCGAAGCGGCCGCGGCCTTCGGAAGGATCCGCGAGACACCGGAGCCCGAACCGGCGTCCTCGCGGACCAGACGGACCCGATGCGTCCCCATGTCCCTGTGCTCCCTCGCTCGTCCGGCTGTGGCGACGAGGAGGAATCTAGGAAGGCGACGGCCCCGCGGACGTCACACTGCGGGGCCAACTTCGGCGTGATACCCGGGTACTCATGGGGGCTCTACTGGCCAGGCGTCACGAGCCCGGACTCGTAGGCGAGCACGACGGCCTGGGTCCGGTCGCGCAGGTCGAGCTTAGCGAGGATGCGCCCGATGTGGGTCTTGACGGTCTGTTCGGCGAGCACCAGCTGCGCGGCGATCTCCTGGTTGGACAGGCCCCGGGCGATCAGCTCCAGCACCTCCGTCTCGCGCGGGGTCAGGCCGTTGAGCCGCAGCTTGGGGTCGCGGCGCCGGGCGGGCCGGGCGCGGGCGAAGTCCTCGATCAGGCGGCGGGTGACGCTCGGCGCGAGCAGCGCCTCGCCGCCCGCCACGACCCGGACGGCGGTGATCAGGTCGGCGGGCGGGGCGTCCTTGAGTAGGAAGCCGCTCGCCCCGGCGCGCAGCGCCTCGTACACGTAGTCGTCCACGTCGAAGGTGGTCAGCATCAGCACCTTGGGCCGGTGCGCTCCCGGGACGGAGGGGTCAAGCAGCCGGCGGGCGGCCTCCAGGCCGTCCATGACGGGCATGCGGACGTCCATCAGCACCACGTCCGGGTGGGTGCGGCCGCTGACCTCCAGGGCCTCGACGCCGTCCGCCGCGTCCCCCACCACGTCGATGTCGCTCTGGGCGTTCAGCAGGGCGGCGAAGCCGGCCCGCACCATGGCCTGGTCGTCGACGATGATCACGCGGATGGTCATGCGGCTGTCTCCCGGGGCGGTTCGATTAGCAGGACGGCGGCCACCTTGAAGCCGCCGTCCGGCAGCGGGCCGGTGTCCAGACTGCCACCCGCCAGCCGGACGCGTTCGCGCATTCCGACCAGTCCGTGCCCGGTACCCTCGGCGGCGGCCTCCAGGGACTCGGTGCGCTCCGCGGGGGGCGCGTTGACGACCGTCACCCGCAGCTGCGGGCCGTCCGAGGCCAGCGACACCCAGGCGCGGGCCCCGGGCGCGTGCCGGACGACGTTGGCCAGCGCCTCCTGCACGATCCGGTACGCGGACAGGGCGGCGGCGGGCGGCATCCGGGCGTCGAGCCCGTCCTCGACGGCGAGTTCGGCGGGCACCCCGGCCCGGGTCACCGCCTCGACCAGCTGGGCGAGTTGGGGCAGCCCGGGCTGCGGGGCCCTCTCGGTGGCGGACTCCTCGCTGCGCAGCACGCCGAGCAGCCGGCGCATCTCGGACAGGGACTGGCGGGCGCCGTCCGCGATGGCGGTGAACTCCTCGGCGGCGGCGGCCGGGACGCCCTCGATCCGGTACGGCGCGCTGACGGCCTGCACCGCGATGACCGACATGTGGTGGGCGACGACGTCGTGCAACTCCCGGGCGATGCGGGCGCGTTCCTCCAGCAGGGTGCGCCGTTCGCGCTCGACCTCGCTGATGTGCTCCTGCTCGCTGAGCAGCCGCCGGGCCTCGGCGCGGTCGCGCACGGCCCAGCCGAGCAGCAGCGCGGCGCCGCTGAGGGCGATCAGCAGCACGGCGGTGCCGTCCGCGGCCCGGGGCTGGCCGAGCAGGACGGTGAGGGCGGTGAGCAGCACGGTGGTGACCCAGACCGCGATCACGGTGGGTCGGCGCTCGCGCAGCCCGAGGGCGAGCAGCACGAAGGTGTACGCGATGACCATCGGCGCCGTCCACGGCCAGCTGCCCATCAGGTGGGGGTGCCTGGCGGTGACGGTGGCGGTGGTGACCAGGGTGGCCGCGCTGATCCACCAGGCGGCCAGGGGCCGGGTGGTGGCGAGCAGCAGCGGCGTGGTCTGGGCGAGGGTCAGGGCGGCGGCGACGGGGAGGGGCACGTCGTAGAAGCCGCGCAGGCAGGCGATTCCGGCGGAGATCAGCGGGATCTGGAGGATCATCGCGACGGCGTACGGGAAGCGGCGGATCCAGCGGCGGCGGGAGCTGCCGAACAGCGGGGTGGGCTCGCCGTTCGGGGTGGTGAGGTTGCGGTACAGGGCGCGCAGTTGCCGGGCGGCGTAGCTGCGGGCGTCGGTGGCGGTGGGCGTGTTCATCGCGGGCCAGCCTAGGAGCCGGGGCCCGTACGGGCGTCGGACCGGAGTGCGAGATTTTGGGGGCTACTCCGGTACGGGGTGATACCTGGGTATTAGTGCAGCGCCGCGTTGATCCTTCGGGGGTTCATGCGGCTTTGAGTGGGCTGCCGTCGTAGGTCCAGCGGTAGGGCTTGGCGTCGTGTTCGTCGTAGGCCAGGACGAAGGTGGCGCTCGACGATGCCGGCGAAGGGAGCCCCGCGCCGCACGACATAGTCCCGGCGTATGACTCCGGTACCTCGTGGGGGCTACGAACGGCACCGGAATGTTTGCCTCTGTGGGTTGATTCGATACGGAGCTGTGGAACCTAGCGTCGATCCCATGAAACGCAATCGCCGTATCAGCGCTGTCGCGGTGCTGGCGCTCGCCGCCCTCGTCACCGGAACCGGCGCCGGGTTCGCCGCCACGACCACACCGTCGGTCACACCGGTGGCCACGCACGCGTTCGACACCGCACCAGCCAAGGCCGCCGCGCCCACGCGGTCCTTCCAAGGCACGCTCCCCGCGCCGACCGGCCCCTACGCCGCCGGCGAGGACGTCATCCACCTCACCGACGCGAGCCGTCTTGACCCGTGGGTGCCGTCATCCGGCCCCCGCCAACTGGCCGTCACGATGGTCTACCCGGCCGTCCCCGGAACCGGGACCCCGGCCCCCTACATGACCCTCGCCGAGGCAGCCGGAATCGTCCAGCGGCAGAAGCTGCCGACGAGCTCCGGCGTCACCCCACAGACCCTTTCCAGCGTCACCACTCACGCCTTCGACGGCGCGCGGCCGCAGCGCGGCAAGTATCCGCTGGTGGTCCTCTCACCCGCGCACGAGGACCCGCGCATCACGCTCACCTCGCTCGCGACCGACCTGGCCAGTCACGGCTACGTCGTCGCGCTCGTCGGCGACACCTACGAGGACAGCGGCGAGACGCTGGCGAACGGCCAGACGCCGCCGTGCGCGATCTGCGGTGACCCGGCGCGGATCGACTCCATCCCCGCCAGCCGCGCGCGGGACGTGTCCTTCTTGATCGACCAGTTGACGCATGGCAATACCGGGTGGCGCCTGGCACACCTCATCGACAAGCACGAGATCGGCATGGCCGGACACTCCATCGGCGGAGCGGCGGCCTCCGCCACGATGATCGCCGACCCGCGAGTACGGGCCGGCGTGAACATGGACGGCGCCTTCAAGCCGGCCCCGATGCCCGGCCAGATCAACCGGCCGTTCCTCATGCTGGGTACGGCCGACAACCACCCGGTCGGTGGCGACGACACCACGTGGGGGCAGGTCTGGGCCGCCCTCGGCGGCTACAAGAAGTGGCTGACGGTCGCCGGCGCCGACCACTTCAGCTTCAGCGACCTGGACCTGCTTCACGAGCAGGCCGGGTTCCCGACGCCGCCCCTCTCCCCGGAACGCGGGGTGGAGATCACCCGCGAGTACGTGACAGCGTTCTTCGACCAGACCCTGAAGAGGATCCACCGTCCGCTGCTGGACGGCCCCTCGCCGAACAATCCGGAAGTACTCTTCCAGCCCTAGTGTCCTGCGCCGGAGATCCGTCGGCAGAATCGGGCGAGGGAGTCGAAGGATCTCGTCGGCGGTCTTGGTCCAGGTGAACGGTTTGGGGTCCTCGTTCCAGTTCTTGATCCAGGCGCGGATGTCCCTCTCAAGGGCCTGAACGTTCTTGTGGGCACCACGTCGGATCATCTGGTCGGTGAGAAAGCCGAACCACCGCTCCACCTGGTTGATCCACGAGGACCCGGTCGGGGTGAAGTGCATATGGAATCGGGGATGTTGCGCCAGCCAGGCACGGATGGCCGGGGTCTTGTGGGTGCCGTAATTGTCGCAGATCAGGTGGATGTCGAGCCCGTCGGGAACCTCGCGGTCGATCTTGACGAGGAACTTCTTGAACTCCGCCGCACGGTGCCGGCGGTGCAGTGAAGTGATGACCTTCCCGCTGCTGGTGTCGAACGCGGCGAACAGGGTGGTCAGACCGTTGCGCACGTAGTCGTGGGTTCGACGCTCCGGCATGCCCGGCATCATGGGCAGGACCGGCTGGGAGCGGTCGAGGGCCTGGATCTGCGACTTCTCGTCGACCGACAGCACCACCGCACCTTCGGGCGGGTCGAAGTACAGGCCGATCACGTCGTGGACCTTCTCGATGAAGAGCGGGTCGGTGGACAGCTTGAAGGTGCCGACCAGGTGGGGCTTGAGCTGGAACTTCCGCCAGATCCGTCCGACGGTCGACTTCGAGAGGCCGCTGCGGGCGGCCATCGAGCTCCGGGACCAGTGTGTCGCGTTCTTCGGGATCTCCTCCAGCGTCGCCACGACGACCGCCTCGATCTCGTCGACCGCGATCGTGGGCGGCCGGCCCGGTCGGGGTTCGTCTACCAGGCCGTCCAGCCTCTCGGCGAGGAACCGGCGTCGCCACTTGCGGACCGTGTCCGCAGTGATGCCCAACTCCCTTGCCACGCCGACGATCGACGGCACATCAGGACCGTCGCAGGCCAGCACGATCCGGGCCCGCAGAGCCAACGCCTGGGCGGACGAGGCTCTGCGGGCCCACCGCGTCAGCGTGGCCCGTTCCTCGTCGGACAGCAACAACGGTTCCAAGGCGGGACCACGACGGCGCACCGGGAGATCAGGAGAAGAAGAGCTCACACACAACTAACGACGGATCTCCGGCGCAGGACACTAGTGCAGCGCCGCGTTGGTCCTTCGAGGGTTCATGCGGCTTTGAGTGGGCCGCCGTCGAAGGTCCAGCGGTAGGGCTTGGCGTCGTGTTCGTCGCAAGGCCAACACGAAGGTGTCGATGGCCGCGGCCAGTTCGTCGCGGGAGGCGAACTGGCCGCGGCGTAGTAGACGTCGGGTCAGGGTTGGGACCGACCGTCGGGCCGGTGCTGATTCCTGGGCGACCGTACGCTGCCCACAGTTGGAAGCAGCACCGGCCCACGACCCAGTCGTCCCGGCTTCCGCTTTCGCGGCCTCCGGTGGCTGTCGCGCCCCCTGTCGCGCTCCCTGTGCGGCGGCTGTCGCAGTCAACGGCCTGGCCCGGGCCCGGGTTCCATCAGGCCCGGACCTCCGGGGCCGGGCCTGCAGGCGCCGGACGGTCGACCGGGGCCGCGTGCCGGGCGAGCAGGGCGCGCAGCGCGTCGGGGTCCGCCGTCCCGCGCTTGGCCAGGATGAGCAGGCAGGAGCCGCTGCGGTTGAGCACCACGAACAGGTGCTCCGTCTCCACGAAGCCCGACAGCGTCGCCCACGCCCGGGTCTGGGTGCCGCACCGGTCGGTGACGGTCACCCCGGCGCCGTCCACCACCACGGTGCGGGGCCCGCCGCGCCGGGTCACCCGGCGGTGCGCCGAGGCCGCTTGCAGCCGCGGGGCGTACACCGCCAGCGCCACCAGGGCGACCGCCATCACCACGTCCGAGGCCCCCACCTCGCCGTCCGCCAGCTTCAGCGCGCCGCCCAGCAGCGAGACCGCCGCCGGGACCCACCAGACCACCCGTGCCGCCCGGCCCACCGTGGTGTGCCGGGCCTGGGCTGCGAAGGCCTCGCGGAAGTCCTCGCCCGTCGGCGTGTACGCCAGTTCCATCCGCCCCTGCTCCACCGCTGCTCCCTTGATCCACATTTCGGTGCGCGGATGCTAGCAAAGGGTTCGCAAAGCGGTGCGTCAGGCCCGGTCCCCGGCCGGCCGGCCCGGACCGGCTGGAGTGCCCGCAGTGCGCACGGGACCGCGCTGAGAAGAACCTGGGCCCGTTGGTGCTGCCCGCCCCGACCAAGCGCGAGCAGGTCGCCGCGCTGGTGTCCGCTCCGGAGGATCCGTGGTGGGAGGACCGGTGCTGCACGCGAAGCTCTACCCGGCGAGGGGCCGCCGGGTGTGACCTGTTGGTGTTGTGGGGCGCGAAATGGCCTCACGTGCCGTGTTGTCTGGACCTTTGGTTGTGCCTGTTGGGGGTTTTGGCCGGGTCGGCGTTGGGCTGGATTGATGATCGGCGTGATGTTTTCAGTGGGTTCGGCGTTCCTGTTCGCTCGGGGTTGGGTGGTGGTTCTTCCTGCTCAGAGGCATGTTGTGAGTGGGCAGTGGTGAAGGGCCGCGCTGATGTGGTGATGAAGCATCACTCCGAGGTGCGGTGAAGCACAGACGCCGATCGTTATCGCGGCTGCTGGGGACCGGCTGGCAGTGGTGAGGCCCGGGACAGGGATCTTGTGGGCGTCGTATATATGGGAAGCGGCAGGTTGATCGGCTCCGGCAGGATGGCGCGGTGAACTTCTTCTTCCGTCGCCAGCAGCCGCTCTCGCAGACTTTCCCGGGCGTGGATGTCTTGGAGGGTGTCCGGCTGGCGGTTGCCGAGGCGCGGTCTCGGGACGGGGATGCGTTCGAGGAGTTGATCGCCGCGCTGCTGGAGGTCGGCTCGGCCGGGGATCTTGAAGACTCGTTCGAGGCGCTGCGTGTGCTGGCGGGACGTCCGGCGCTGCTGCTGCGCCTGGACGCCTTCATACGACGGGAGTCGGCGTACTCGACGCGCCCCGCCCCATCACTCGCCGAGGCCGACCCGGTCGCCCTCGTCCTGGCGGCCTCGCACGCCGATGGCCGCATCCGTGAGCGCGCGCTGCAGCGGATGCTGAACCAGCCGCGTCCCGAGCTGATGCCGTTTGTCGTCTTGCGGACCAGCGACTGGGTCCGTCAGGTACGGGCGCCCGCGTGCGCGGCTCTGGCCGTGCTGCTCCACGACAACCCCATGCTGGCCACCTCGGCGACCGTGCGCACGGCCCTGCTGATCAACCGGCGCCGGCGCGGCGCCTTCGCCCACGGTCAACTGCTCGTGCCGCTGCTGGCCGGGTCGGGCACGGCCCTGTCCGGAAGGCTTCTCACGGCGCCCGAGCCGGCGGTACGGCGCTTCGTCCTCGACACCACCGCGCACCGCCTTGGGATTCGCGCCCTCGCCGCCCTCGCCGAGAGCGACCCCGACCGGCAGGTCAGAGCCCGGGCCGCCGAGGCCGCCGCCCGGCAGGCGGTGTGGACCGACCAGGTCGAGCTGCTGCGCCGCCTGGCCCGCAGCCGCCACGCCGAGGTGCGGATCACCGCCCTCACGGGGCTGATGCGCACCGGCTCCCCACAGAACGTGGTGCCGTACCTCGACGACCCGTCCGCACTGGTCCGGGCCCTCGCGCGAGAGGCGGCACGCCGCACCGGCATCGATCCGCTGGCGCACTACCGCGCGGCCATCCAGACCACCGAGCCGCAGATCGGGGCAGTTGGAGGGCTCGCCGAGACCGGCAGCCGGGCCGACGGCCCGCTGCTCACCGCCCTGCTGGACAACCCGGCTCCTCAGGTCCGCGTCCACGCGCTGCGGGCCCTGCGGAGCCTCGACGTGGTGCCCGTGCCCCGGGTCACGGCGCTGCTGCGGGACGGCTCCTCCGCGGTGGTCAAGGAGGCCGCCGCCACGCTCGCCCCCAGTGCCACCCAACTGCCTGCCGACCTGCTGTGGGACATGCTCACCGACCCGCAGCGGCCGGCCGTCCGACGGGCCGGCTACCGGTTGTTGAGCCGGCACGACCGTCTCACGGCGCTCCGCGCCGCCCTCGTCGTGAGTGGCGACACCCACCCGCGACTCGCTGTCCAGGGCAAGAACGACGCCACCACCCAGATCCGCAACCTGGCCCCGCACCCCTGGCGCACCCGCCCGGTCCCGTCCCTCGACGCCAGCCCCGCACAGGCCGCCGATCTGCTCGCCCTGGCGGAGCAGCGGCGTACCGAGCTCACCGAGGACGTGGTCCGACTGCTGCGTGACGCGCTTCGTCCGGGGCCCGGCAACTGGTAGCCAAGTCGCAGGCAGGGGCACCTCGTGCGGCTCGCTCGTGTTCGGCGTGTGGGTTTCACCGGGTTCGGCGCAGGCCTTCACTCTGGCTGTCGGCCGGTCTGTTCCGGCTGGCGGGGTGTCCTCACAGGTGGGTCGTAGCGCACGGCCTGCCTGGAATCCGGTGAAGCATCGCGCCGAAACCGCGATGAGGAGTGGACACCGACCGCCGTCGAGTTCGGCCTGTCAGCCAGGTCCAGTGGCTGGCTGCCGTGTTCTCGGCGCTGGTGAAACACCGCCCACGAAGCTTCCCTTCGATTGAGTGCTGTCTCCCGGCGCCGCCCGACGGCCTACCCTGAGGCTGGCGGAATCCTTGCCGGGCCGGTCAACCGCCTCGGTGGGGAGGCGGACCCGGCGTTCCGCCTCAAGGTGTGGCTGCGCGAGCAGGACAGGGTGCCGGTGGGACCGCTGCGCCCGGCCGCTGGTGCGTCAGTCGACGCCTGGCTGACCGGCCGCGGCCTGCCCCGGCGTGGCTGCGACCTGGCGTCCTGCGAGTCCGGGACGAACGTCGAGCTCGACGGCGAGTGCCAGGCCTGCGCGTACCACGTCGAGGGTGCCCAGCACCGGCACGCGATGCGCCGCCAAGCCGAGCGGGCCCTGGCCAAGGCCCGCACCACCTCGGCCCCGGCGGAAACCCACGGTCGCGCCGACCAGCCCAAGGAGCAGCAGTTGGAGGCCTACTGCGACCGGCACGTGCGGACCGTGCTGCCGTGCGGCCTGTGCGTGCCGCTGCTGGACCAGCCCGCCTTGCCCGAGGTCCCCCGGACGATCGACGGCACCGAGCTGCCCCCGGCCACCGTCCCGGCCTGGATGACCGAGGACAACTCCGAGGGCATCGCCTTCCGCGAGCAGCGGGCCGCCCGCCGCCGTGAGCGCGCGCTCGCCGGGAGCCGCTCATGACCACGACCACTGGCGCCGACCTGGCCCGCACCGCCCTGCGCGCCGCCCGCCAGGCCGCCCGCACCAACGGAAACGTCCCTGCCCAGCGCACCCGCACCGCCCGCCCGACCATGACCGTGCGCCGCGGCCCGCGCGAACCGCAGCCGATCGCCGACGTGTTCCTTGCCCTGGTTGCCGCGTACGGCTGGACCCTGGGCACCGCCGGCGGAGGCCTGCGCGACCGCTGGCCCACGATCGTCGGCCCCGACGCCGCCGCCAACTGGCACCTCGCCGGCTACGACCCGACCACCCGCCGCTTGCGCATCACCGCCGATTCCCCGGCCTGGGCCGCCCAGCTGCGCTTCCACGCGCACCGCATCCTCGCCGACCTTGACCAGCTGCGTCCCGGCACCGTCCGGGCCATCGACGTCCGCGTCGGTCCCGCCCCCGTGGTGCAGCACGACCAGGACCACGACGACCGGCCCGCCCGCCGCGACAACGGACCCACCGCGCAGCCGGCCCGGCCCCCGCTCGCCGACCACACCGCCTACCAGGAACTGCGCCGTCGGATGCGCGAGGACGCCACCGCCCGCCAGGCCGCGCTCGACGAGGCCGCCGCCGAGCGGGAGGCCATCCTGCGCAAGCACTACAACCGGCTGCGCGAACCCGAGAACGCCCACCGCCCCCCGATCCAGGACACCTCGGTCACCGACGCCGACCAGCACGCCCGACAGCAACGCGAACGCCACCGCGCAGCCCTCATCGTCGCCCGCGCCACCCGGGCCGGGGCAATCCCGCTGCGCACTGCCCGTCAGGCCCCGCCGAGGGCCGGGGCGGCGTGAGCCGTAGCCTTGCTCGTTCGGGGAAAGCCGGGACATCCGCGCGGTGACCGCCCTGCTTGATTCCCGATGGGACCTCGGCCAAAGCAGCTGGCTGCAGGGTTGAGGAATGGCAGGGTCAGAGCGGGATGACCCTGGTGAGGCGTACGAGGTGGTTGTCGGTGTCGATGACGTATTCGACCAGGCCGCGTCCGTGGGGGATCGGGAGTCGGCGCCAGTCGCCGGCGCTGTCGCGTACGGTGCTGGCCTCGAGCCAGGGGTTCTCGGCGATGGCGACGGTGAGTGCGACGATCGCGGAGAACAGTTCGACGGGCAGGTGGGGATCGGACAGGGCGTCCTGGACGGCTTCGGAGGGCAGGACCGGCCACAGGTCGTCCGGCTCTTCGTTACTCACCCGGCAGGTCCCCGCCCCGGTCACGGCGCAGCCGCAGGACGTCGGCCATGGTGGAGGTGGGCAGGGTGCCGTTGCGGGCGGCGGCGATGATGCGGTCCTGTTCGGGGTCGGTGTCCATCTCGGCCTCGCACCACCAGCGGTTGAGGACTTGTTCCGCCTGGTCGATGGGGGCTTGGCCGAGTTCGCGGTAGAACTCCATGCGGCGGCCGCCCTGCAGCGCGGCGGCGATGCCGTCGAGGGTGCGGGGCACTCGGGGCTGCGGGGGGTGGTGGTACACGGGTTGGACGCTCATCGGGTTCCTCCTGCCTCTGCCTCTCGGCACCACGGTATCCGGTGCCGACCGGTTGCCGGGCCGCGCCCGCGATGATGGCCCCGGCCAGCCGGTGGTCGGACGGCCCGGGGCCTGCCGTCGTCGTGGCCTACAGGGTGCCGCGCAGGTGGTCCTGGCGGGTGGTGACGAGGGTGCGCCACCGGTTGCGGACCGTGTCCTGGCCGTCGATCCAGTGGGCGGTGGAGGGGGTGGTGAGGGGGAGGGCGGCCATGTAGTGGGCGATGTCGGTGTAGTAGGCGTGGTCGCCGTTGTCGGTGAGGTCGCGCAGGCGGGCGATGTCGGCGGTGAGCGCGGCCTGGTCGTCGGTGACGGCGTGGTGGAAGGCGAGGGCGAGCGCGAGGGTGGCCCGTTGGTAGGTGATGCCGGCGGCGGCGATCTCGGAGTCGAGGACGCGGGCGCGGTCGTCGACGTCATTGTGGCCGGCGTCGCGGAGCAGGGCGGCGATGCGGACGATGAGGCGGGTGGCGGTCAGGTTGAGGCCGGTGAGGTGTTGCTCGGCGAGGGCGATCTCGGCGTCGGCCTGCCCGGGGTCGGTGAAGGCGGTGGTGAAGGCGAGCTGGGCCTGGATGGCGCGTTCGCTGGCGTTGCCGTGGTGTTCGGCGTCGGCGGCCGCGGTCCGGTAGGCCGTGGCGGCGCGGTCGGTGTGGGCGTGGGGCCACCACACGTCGCCGGTCACGCGGTGTTGGCGGCCTTCCCAGCCGAGCTGTTCGGTGGTGGCGAGGGCGGTGGGGAAGTCGCCGGCGAGGCGGGCGAGGCGGGCGAGGTGGGCGAGGCCGCGGCGGGCCGCGGGGGCGAGGCGTGTTCCGCCGTCGGCGACATGCTGCATGCCGCGGCGGGAGGCCTCGTTGCGGCCGAGGTCGCGGTGCGCTTTGGCCTGGTAGTACAGGGCCAGGTCGGTGAGGCACCTCCTGCGGCCCGGCTGGGCCCCCGGCCCCCGGCACACCGCTTTCACCATGTGACCGGCACTGTCCGGCTGGCCATGACCGACCGAGACCGCACTGGCCAACCGGCCGTCGGGCGCCGCCTCAGTGGAAGCAGCCTCCAGGGTGAGTGCACTCGCGGTCGGCGGTGGGGTTGCTGCCGATGGAATCCTGGCCCCGCGAGCGTCGCCTTTGGGCGATGAGTGTCTGGCGGAGAGCGCCCGGGGTGTCGCCGTACCAGCGCTGGACCGCCCGGCGCAGGGCACGGGCATCGGCGTACCCGGTGCCGGCGGCGATTGATTCGATGCTGAGGTCGGTGTTCTGCAGCAGGTGGGTGATGTGCTCCCGACGTATCGTCTCGACCTGGTCCCTCCAGTTGGTGCCGTGCTCGTCAAGGCGACGTTGCAACGTGCGGGGGCTGAGACCGACGCGCCGGGCCACCGAGGCCAGCGTCAGGTCGCCATCGGCGAGAGCAGCCCGCACGACGGCCTGGAAGGTGTCCAGCCAGCTGTGCAGGGGGATCGCGGCGGCCAGTGTGTGCTCGGCCTGCCGGCGCAGTACGGCCGACAGGCCCGGTTGTGTATATGGCGCCGGACTGCGGAGGTCGGTGGCGAGGAACGTGATCGAACTGACGGGGGCCTCGAAGTCGATGGACCGGGTGCCGTACAGCTCCACCAAGGGGTCGTGGCGCCGCGGGGTCTCGGCGGCCAGCGAGACGCGGACGGGAACGAGACTGCGGCGCGCGGCCTCGCTGAGCCGCCGCTGGTAGAGGCCGAGAGCGTACGCACGTAGGGCGCAGGCGACCTCGTAGCTGGTGTCGGCCAGGTTCACATGGCTGATGATGACCTGCTGGCCGCTCTCCACAACCTCGATGGTCTCGGTACCGGTATCGGCCACGACGCCCAGGTAGGCCGAGGCGTCGCGGATTCCGTCCAGCAGGGTGGGGGCCGAGGTGATCAGGTAGTCCCAGATGCCCAGGGCACCGAGATGCGACCGCTGCGCCAGAAGCAGGGCCACCTCGGGCCAGGGGGCGTTGGCTGTGAGGAGCTCCCAGACCTGGCTCGCCGAGGCTGCCGGGGTCCGGTAGAGGTCGCCGTTCAGGTGTTCGGCGGCCAGGCCCGTCAGGTGAGCGTACTTGGCCGACGCAATGCCGAGTTGGGTGGCGCCGTCCACGGTCAGACGAGTGATGGCGGAGGACGTCGTGCCGTCCTTGGTGCGTCCTGACACCCTGTCAGCCTACGTCAGGGGGAGGGACGCAGCTGACGTGAACGGTCCCCTTCATGGCGTGCAAGGACCCCCAGGTCGCGTTCTCCGGCGCCCTAGGCTGAAGTGACCATCATGTGAAGACAGGGGGGAGTCATGGTTCTGGGCTTGTATCGGAGACGGAGTTCTGCTGCCGGGCCGCGGGCCCGGTGGCTCGCGCCAGGCCGGCAGCTGCGGCTCAGGCAACCGGACGGCCTTCCGCCGTAGACAGTCCGGCCCCGACAGCAGCCACTTGCCGTCTCCGGAGTGGAAGCCGGCAAGCCGACTTCCAACTCCACTGCCACCAGGATCGGGCAGGCCTGGTGCATCGTTCATCGAGACAGCTCTGACTGACCATCGGACTCGGCTCGAGTGCGTACGGTTCTGGTGCGCCAAGGGCTGACCCGCGGCGAACGGTGTCGCCCGGCAGAACAACCGGGCGACCATCGACGAGGACGGGGTCTGGGGCCCGCAGGCCAAGGACCAGGTCCAGTGGTTCCAGACCCCTTCGTTCACGTGCCGCCGGACGGCATCGTCGGCCCACTCACCGGCGACAGCGTCCTTGCCGCGGCGACCAGTAACTACGGCGGAAAGTCCGGCTACTGCTTCACCCATGTGTCCAGCGACTCGGGGCTGTTCGAGTGGAACGCGTTCCGGCCGACCTCCGGCCGTCCGCGCTCAGGTCAGTCCCGGGCGGCCGGGTCCGTGTCCGGCAGTCGCCGATGGCCCTTTCTGACGAATCATCATTGACCTGGAGAACCTCCTGTGCGAACCGTCCTCCCCACCCGGCGCCGCTTATCGCTGGGCCTGGCCCTGGCGGCCGTCCTTACCGGCGTCGGCGTGTACACCGCCTCGGCCGCACCCGCAACGGCCGCGCCGACCCCGATAGCCCTCACCTCCCCGGCCTGCCCGGCCAACCTGCAGCAGGGCGAGGCCGACGGCTGCATCACCCAGCTCCAGCTGGAGCTCAACCTGACCGGCGCGGCCCTCACCGTGGACGGGCAGTTCGGACCCGCCACCGACACGGCCGTGCGCAACTTCCAGTCCGCGCACGCCCTGACCCCCGACGGTATCGTCGGCCCGGCCACCAAGTCGGCGCTCGACTCGGCAGCGGCCTCCGCCTCCGGCACCGCCGACCTGCGCACCCAGTGCGGCGACCTGCGGACCGGCGCCAGCGGCCCGTGCGTCTCCACCCTTCAGACGATGCTGAACAAGTTCGGCGCGGGCCTCACCGTGGACGGGCAGTTCGGCGCGGCCACCGACACGGCCGTGCGCAACTTCCAGGCCTCGCACGGCCTGACCATCGACGGGGTCGTCGGCACGGGCACCAAGAACGCCCTCTACGCCAGCGCCCCCACCCCGCTGCCCAGCGGCCGCGTCGACCCCGCCAAGGTCCTGAACGCGGCGAAGTCCTACCTGGGCGTCCCTTACGTGTGGGGCGGCGGCCACTCGCTTCGCGGCGAGGGCCCCGGCCCGTCACTCGGCACCTGCGACGGCTACACCGGCTCGACCCAGCCCTGCCCGGCCAACACGACCGCCGGCCTGGACTGTTCGGGCCTGGTCCGGGCGGCCGTCTGGTTCGGCGCCGGCATCGACCTCGCCAACGGCGGTGACACCAGCGAGCAGACCCGGGACAAGCACCTCACACCGATCGCGGAGTCCCAGCGCCGGCCGGGCGACGTCGAGTACTTCGGGACGGACGCGCACACCACCACGCACGTCGTGCTCTACGCCGGCACCGACCCCGGCACCGGCGCGGACATGATGTACGAGGCCAAGGAGACGGGCACCAACGTCCACTACGTCACCCTGCACACCGGCGGCTACTGGTACCACGTCACGGCCTGACCACCCGCGCGACGCCCGACACCACCGGCCCCGGGGCTGTTCGCTCAGGCATGTCATCGACGGGCCGACGGCACCGTCGGCCCGAAGACCTGGGCCGCGCTGGACGGCCAGAGCGACATCGACACCGCGGCGAACTACATCTGCTGATCCGGCCCGACCACGTACTCCCGACCACCTGTACCGAAGGAAGAACCATGCGTAACAAGCTCGCGGCCGTCGCGGCCGCCATCGTTCCGGCCACAATCAATGGGGAGAACACCACCATGCGCAAGCGCATAGCCAAGATCGCCGCCGTAGCCGCAGCGCCGCTGCTTGCCGCCACCCTCGGCACTGGCACCGCCCACGCCGGCTCCTCTGGGGGAGAAATCAGGTTTTCCAACGGCTACTGCCTCGACGTCTCCGGCGGCAACTTCGTGTCCGGTGCCACGGTCCAGCTCTGGGGTTGCAACGGCACCTCCGCTCAGCAGTGGTGGCTGGCGCAGACGGACTCCACCCACTTCCAGGTCCAGGCAGCCCGGAGCAACGACCCCAACGGCCGCTTGCTGTGCCTGAACAACTGGGAAGGAGGCGACGTCACCGGCAACCACATGCGCCTCTACCCCTGCTCCGCGGGCTCCGCAGGCGACACCCAGTTCAACTGGGTCTACAAGGGCAACGGCAAGCAGATGCAGCCACGCGTCGCCTCCGCCAACTGCGTCGACGCCTGGGGCGGCCTCTACCAGGGCGCCGAGGCCCGCCTGTACGGCTGCACCGACGCCGCCGGAGAGAACATCATCTCCAACCCGCCGCTGTAACCCCGCCACGACAGGCGCGACCACTCACCCTTGAGCCGCCTGATCCCCGGCGCGCCCTACGCGCCCAACGGCCCCGCACTCCCACTACCGGGAGTGCGGGGCTGCGCCGTCGCATGAATTGATCCGCGTTCCTGAGCGCAGACTCACTGCAGGACGCCGAGACCGGTCCTCAGCGGGAGGAGCGGCGACGCATCCGACGTCGCCGCCCTGCGCAACCGCGCCCAGTACCAGGTCCGTACGGACCTCAGGGACTTCGCGCGAGCCCGGAGGGACGCGACGCCCTGCTGGTCAGGCGTGTGGCTGGTCAGGCTTCGGAGACCGGGTGCGATGTCCCCAAGGCCGGATAGCATCCTCGCCGTGGATCACAGTGGAGACGACGCCGGGACGGCTACCTGGGAGTTCGATGCCTCGCAGGTGCAGCGGATCTGGCTCGATACGCGCCAGGTTTTCGGCAACAAGCTCTGGATAGACGGGATGTGCGGCGTCTTCCGCGACGAATGGCGGCGGGAGGCGGAGGAGCGCTCCGGCCGCAGCTTCTTCGACCTGCTCTGCTCGGCCGCAAGGGACTTGAGTCCGGGCGATCCCAGCGAGATCTTCCTTGCGTTCCAGCGCGAGTTCGCGAAATACGGCATCAGCACGGTCTTCGCCCGGCACTTCGATCACGGCGACGTCCTGGAGCGAGCCCGGCGGCTCGACGCGGGCGAACCGCTCCCCAAGCCGGGCCCGTACCGTCTCGACGAAGACCTCGTCACCGAGGTGTGGGATCTGATTGCCGATGGCTTGGCTGACGGCTTCATCGACGGGTGCGCCGTGGTCGAGTGCTTCCCGGACGACCTGCTGGACGAGCTCGAGCGTGCCTCCCGTGAGCAGGCGTTCCTCCTCGTCGACGAGGTACTGGACAAGTTGGCCGAGGACGCCGACCCCAGCCAGGCCTTCCTCGGCTTGCGGGAGCTCGCCGCCGAGCACGGTGTCGAGTTGACCTTCGCACCCCATCCGCGCTTCGACGATCTGATCGAGCGCGCGACGCGGTTGCGGGCCGATGAGCCGGCCTGACTCAACCGAGCCCTGAGCCGCCTCGTCGCCCCGGCAGGGCCGTGAAATCGGTGTAGCCCTGGGGGAGATCGACCGGCACCGTCCAGGCCTGCTGGTGCGTGGCGGCGTCCATGGCCACCAGCTCGATCGCCGCGCGGTCCACGGAGGTGCCCTGGCACCTGATGATCGTGCGGAACGCGGTCAGCACCAGGCGTCGGCCGCCGGCGTCCGCGAGCACGGGTGTGGAGTTGGGTTGCCGTGGTTTCCCGGACCCTGGCGGGGTTGCTGTCACCGGCTGACACGTAGACCTCGATGCTGGAGTTCGTCGCGCGGTAGACGGTCGTCCCGTCGAGGAGGGCCCTCCATGCCCGCCGTGACTGGGGGTGTGCGTGACGCCGACTGGCCGGCTGTCCCTCCCCGCATGGCATACGCCCAGGCCACGGCGGGGCGTCGTGGGGCAATCACGTTTGAGTGCAGGTCAAAGCGCTGGTAGCGTCCGCATGCTCGCGGCCGTTCGGTCTCGAAGCGCTCGTCCACGGGGGGACCATGCTCACGCGCCGTGCCCTGGCGGCACGGGTACCGGCACTCGCCGTCGCGTCCTGACGCCCCGCCCGCCGTCCGTTCGTGATGTGCCGCCAACCCGGCTGGCAGCAGGAGGAATTGTTCTATGAGTGCCGTCTGTCCTCAGTGCGCTTCGGCGGATCAGTGCGTGCCCGTGCCGCGGGCTCAGGTGGACGGCGGCCTCGACCGGGGAGTGAGGGCGGCACTGGCCCCGCCGCCCGAGCCGCAGCCGGGCCCGGTCCGCCTGCACAACGCCTCGATCGCGCTGTTCTCCATCGCCGGCTTCTTCCTCATGTCCGGCATCACGACCGCACTGAAGTCCGTTGGTCAGGACGGCTCCAGCAGCGCCTACCAGGCGGGTGTCTGGGTCGGCGTGTTCCTGCTGCCCGGGCTGCTCGTCGGTGTCGGCTTCCTCGTGCAGTCCGCGACCCGCGAGCGCCGCACCGGCACGTCCGTGGCGGACATCGCGCGGCAGGGGATGTGGCAGCGCTACCTCCAGATCTGGCGGGCGGGCTGGTTGTGCCGGAGCTGCTGGACGGCGTTCTTCCCGGCCGGAACGTTCCACCCGGATTCCCCGGCCACGCCCGCGATCCCCCTCGCCCACTTTCCGCACTGGGTGATGACCGGCACGGCCCCCGCGCTAGCCCCCGGCCGGACGGAGGCGTGAACCCGGCCCTCGCCCGGTCGTTCGCCACTGCGCGGTAGCCGGCGGGCGAGGTCGGTCTGCGAGCCGTCGGCGAGCCGCCCCGCGACACGCGCCACCGGCCGGCCCCTGGGGGCTCAGGTCCATACAGGTGCTGTCGCCGATCACCGACGGCCCTGCGTACTGGTCCGTCGCAGGAGTGCCTGAAGGGACGGACGGCGTCTCCGGGCTGGAGGCCAACGGCGCGCCGGGCGCACCGGGCCGCGCGCAGCGCTCTTCCAACTCGCCACCGAGATCCCCGCTGCGATCCTCGCCCGCACCCTGGGCATCCACACCGACGTCGCCGTCGTCTGGCAACGGCTTTCCGCAGGCGGCCGGGCAACCTACGCCAACGAAGTCAGCCGCCGCACCCGCAACGGAGCACCGATGAAGCTTCCCGTCGTGATACATCAGGCCCGCTTGGGAGCCGATGAGTTCAGAGTCATCCGACCTGCCCAGCCTCTTACCCGTGCAGTGCTCACCGACCACGACCGGCATCTGGACGCCTACCTCGACCAGGACGCCGCCCGAAGCATCGCCGGACTGTGGCTGCTCGCCGCACGCTCACCGCGTTCGCTGATTCACCTCCCCATGCGAGCCAACCACCCACCGGCCCGGGAGGTGCCGAACGCCGGCTCCCAGCTCGACCTCGTACTCCTGCACCATTCACTCCAGTTCGCCCCCTCACGCTGGAAGCACGTGCGAGGCCGCCTCGGCCCCGGCCGTCCCCAGACCGTGAGCCTGCCCGAGGCAGAGCATGACGATGTTGCGGTGACCGACTACGCAGCCCGTCACTACCGGGAGAATCGTGACCTGTTTCACCAGCATCTTCGTGCCGAGACCCTGTTCATGACCGGCAGCACGAAGGCGTTCCGAGAGACCGCGCGTCACTTCCTCGATGTCGCCCGCAAGGGGCCGGGCTACATCCCAGTCCACCCCGGCTACCCGCACTTCTGCACGGAACTGCACTCGAACGACGGCGTCCTCGGCGACGCCCGCGAGATCCACATCGAGTACTGCGACCAGTGGACTGATCACACGAAGGTCGCACCCACGTCTCGGAGACATCCGAACGAGTGATCACCGGACGCGCCCGTTCGAATTCGGATGTTAAAGGACAAGGCCCAGAGGATGTTCCTGTTGCGAGCACCCAGTCAACGCCGGAGACCGAGCAGCTCGGCCCCCTCGGCGCGCCGGTTCCAGGCGATGACGGCCAGCGGCACCATGAAGATGAACGGGGTCCCGGCGTTCTCTCCGTGCATCGCGGTGAGCTGGGTGACGAACGCGAACACCAGGAAGACGATGAGCGCCGTCGCGGCCGGCCCGGCCAGCCGCTCGACCAGTAGGCCCACGGCCCCGGCGAGCTCCACCAGTCCGGTCAGGTACATGAACCAGTGGCCCCAGCCGATGGCGTCGAAGACGGTTGTGGCGGCGGGCAGCGCGAGCAGCTTGGGCAGCGCGCTGGCCAGGGCGAAGAAGAGCGCGAGCAGGATCCGCAGGGTCCAGACCGACCGGAGGGCGGTCTTGCTGGACTTCACGGCGGTGGCGGTGCTGGACATTTCAGGTCTCCCCGGGTCAGCTGTCGTTGCTTCCTCAGGTTTGACCGCCGCCACCGTCTGAACTCATCGGTCCGGTGAGAGGAAATTCTCCGGGCAGGCCAAGGCCCGCATGAATGGGAAGCTGACCGGTCGGCAGACCGGGCCCCTGGACGCTGCGTACCCGGGTGTTCGGTGGGGTGCCCCGGCGGGATCCAGTGGAAGGGTCGGGAGGCTGTCCCGTTGGGGGCGGTGGTGTCAGGTCGGGTGGACGAGGCGGCTGTCGTAGGCGAAGACGACCGCCTGGATCCGGTCGCGGAGTCCGAGTTTCTGCAGGATCCGCCCGAGATGGGCCTTCACGGTTGCCTCGGCGAGGTGCAGGGCGGCTGCGATCTCGGCGTTGGACAGGCCGCTGCCCACCTTGACGAGGACGTCGCGTTCGCGCGTGCTGAGCCGGCTGAGTCGTTCGTCGTGGTGATCGGTGCGGCTCCCGTGGGGGAGGTGCGGCCGGAGGTTGTCGAGCAGGCGGCGGGTGATCCTCGGGGCGAGAACGGCGTCGCCCGCGGCCACGTTGCGTATCGCGGTGAGGAGTTCCTCGGGCCTGGTGTTCTTCAGCAGGAAGCCGGAGGCTCCGGCGGCGAGTCCGGCGAAGGCGTGTTCGTCGAGGTCGAAGGTGGTGAGGATCAGTACCTTGCTCCTGGGGGAGATGTCGGCGAGCCGGCGGGTCGCCTCAATGCCGTCGGTCCCGGGCATCCGGACGTCCATCAGGACGACGTCGGGGCGCAGTTCCCGGGTGAGGCGTACGGCCTCGGCGCCGTCCGCGGCCTCGCCGACGGGTGTCATGTCGGGCTGGGCGTCCAGGATCGTGCTGAAGGCCATCCGGAGCAGCGCTTCGTCGTCGGCGATCAGGATGCGGATCGTCATGCGGGAGCTGCTCCGTCGCTGTCGAGGTGGAGGCGGGTGTGGACGTTCCAGCCGCCGCCCGGGAGCGGTCCGGCGCGCAGTGTCCCGCCGTAGGCGGCCGAGCGCTCGCGCATGCCGGGGATGCCCTGGCCGGACGGGGCGGACGGGGTGTCGGCGGGAGACGACGGGCCGGGGCCGGGGAGGTGGGGGCGGAGGCCGTTGTCGGTGATGTCCACGGCGACGGTTGCGGCGCAGCACTGTATCCGGACGTCGGCGCGGGTGCCGGCGGGGGTGTGTTTGAGGGTGTTGGTCAAGGCTTCCTGTACCAGGCGGTAGACGGTCAGTTGGGCGGTGGCGGGCACGTGGGTGTGGCTGCCGAGGATGTCGAGGCGGGTCGGCAGCCCGGCGGCGCGCATCCGGTCGGCGAGGGCATCGAGTTGGGGGATGCCGGGCAGGGGGTGGCGCTGCGCGTCGGGTTCGTCGGTCCGCAGGATGCCGAGCGAGCGCCGCATGTCGGTCAGGGCCTGCCGGCCGGTCTCGGAGACCTGGAGCATCGCGGTGGTGGTCCTGTCGGGTGACCGGTGCTGCGTTTGGACGGCGGCGTCGGTGAGGGCGACCATGACGGACAGGTTGTGGGTGACGATGTCGTGCATCTCCCGGGCGATGCGGGTCCGTTCCTCGGCGACGGCCAGTCGTGCCTGCTGGTCCTGGTGTTGTTCCAGGCGTGCGGCCCGTTCCTCCAGGGCGGCGAGGTAGGCGCGCGCGGTCCGCGCGTTCGTGCCCAGGGCGACGGTGGCGACGACGGTCGCGGTCAGCGCGACGATGGGGGCCAGGAATGCGTCTTCCGTCGCCCAGCGCAGGCACGCCAGCAGGGCCCCGCCCTCGACGACGGCGCCGGCGACGAGTGTCGCGCGTCCGCCCGCGTGCGCGGCCACCGTGTACAGGGCTGCCAACAGCGCGACGTCCGCGGGCAGTTGGACGTTCGCCAGCCACTGGACGAAGGCTGCGGCTGCGACGGCGCCGAACACCGTGCGTGGGACCCGCTGCCGCCACAGCAGGGGCAGCATGAGGGCGACGGTGAGGGCCACGGCCAGCGGGAGCTCGTGCGGCGCGCGCGTGGCCGCGACATGGAGCAGGAGCAGGGGTACCAGCAGGAGCGGCGCGGGCGGCAGCGCGCGCCGCACGGCGGGCGGCAGCCGCCCGCCGTAGCGCCGGGCGGCTTGTGTCCGTTCCGCCGGTCCCGTCGCCCGCCCGGTGGCGGTGGCGGGGCCGGGGCCGGGGGCCGTGGTCGGCAGCCCGGTTGTCGTCGCCTGCTGTGCGCGGTCCCGGTGGCGTACCGGGCGGGCCTTGTCGTGCCCTGCGGCCGCCTCCGTCATCACCACGTCCCTGTCGATGTCCCTTGCCGATGCGGCGCCGTGGCGACCCCGGGTCCACGGGCCGGGGCCGCCGCCGCGTATGGCCGGAGCCGGGCCGCCAGGGGACAGGGCCCACGGCCCCCTGCGTCCCCGCGTTGCCGTGCTCCGTCCTGCCACGGTAGGTGGCGGGGCGGCGGCGCACATGCGTCCGCCGTCGGAGGACACCGCGCCGGAGTACGACCGCAGGAGGAGCGCGGGTACCTCCTGCGGTCGCACAGCGGCCTCCCTTTCGGGGTGTCCGTTTGCGACTGGGGTGGCATGCGCCGGAGACCGCGGGCCGATGTGCCACCGTGTGCGCCGCTTCGAGGATGGCGGGGTGACCGAGACAATCGCGGGACTGTCCATGTCCCTTCCGGAGTTCCTCGCCGTGCTGGGCGCCGTCGCGCTGGTGGTGGCGCGCTGGCTTCCCCCTGCCGCCCGTCCGCGCGTCACGATCGCGGCGGGGGCGGTGTTCGTGCTGTCCGTGATCGTGCTGGGTGTGGTGGGGATCCGTTGGCAGTTGCTGCCGGTGCTGGCGGCTGGTGCCGTCGCGCTGCCGTTCGCCCTCTCCCCGCTGCTCCGAACGCTCCGGCGCCGTCCCGGCCGGCGGGAGTGGCGGGCGCGGTGGTGGCTGGCGTTGCCGGGGTCGGTGGCCTGCCTCGGCCTGATCGCCGCCGGGCCGGTGGCCGCCTGGGCGTTTCCCGTGCCCGTGTTCCCCGAGCCGTCGGGCTCCTTCGGCGTCGGCACCCGGGTGATGCAGTGGACCGACCCGAACCGCCTCGAGACCTTCACCGCCGACCCGGACGACCGGCGCACGGTCGTAGTCCAGCTCTGGTACCCCGCGCAGAAGAGCCCTGCGGGCGCGCAGCGGGCCCAGTACCTCGGACGCACGGAACAGGAGGCGCGCACCGTCTCCGATGCCCTGGCCCGTGCCGTCGGCCTGCCCGGCTTCCTGGTCGACGGTGTACCGCAGGCCCGCACCCACGCGGTCTTCAACGCCCCGGTGGCCGGTGGGGGCGAACGGTTCCCCGTCGTGCTGTTCTCTCCCGGAGCGGGCGGGGTGCGCACCCAGAACACCGCTTGGGCGGAGGAACTGGCCAGCCACGGCTACGTGGTGGCCGCCCTCGACCACCCGTACGACTCCGCGGCGGTCGTCCTGGACGACGGCCGGACCATCCGCGCCGCGACCGCCTCCACCGGCGACCGGGACGCGGACGAGGAGCTCGCGGCCGGCTGGACTGCGGTCAGGGCCGCCGACCTCGGCTTCGTCCTCACCCAGCTGGAGGGCCTGGACCGCGGCGCGTCTGGACACCGGCCGGGCCGTGGTGACCGGCCACTCCATGGGCGGTGCCGCCGCCCTGCAGGCAGCCCGGCAGGACCCCCGGTTCGCCGCCGTCATCGACCTGGACGGCTACCCCCACGGCCCCGCCTCCCCGGCCCTCCACCAGCCGGTGCTCGCACTCACCCAGGCCATCACCCCGAGCACCGACCCGCGATACCTGCCCCGCCTCACCGAGGCCCTCGCATCCGACACCGCGACGAGCTACCGGCTCACCGTCCCCGGCGCCGCCCACCTCACCTTCATGGACGGCCCGCTGTACCTGCCGCCGGTGCCCTCGATCGTCGGCTCCCTGGGCCGCACCGGGAGCCCCAACGTCGTCGCCGCAACCACGCTCGCCTTCCTGGACGCCACCCTTCGCCACACGCCTGGCGACCTGGCCGGCACGCTGTCGGCCTACGGCAGCCTCAGCGTCCACCGCCCGGAAGCCCCCCGCTGACCGGCCGCGCCGCCACCGGCCCACCGTCCGGCGCTACGTTGCTGGGATGGCTGGTTGGTGTTGCCCGTGACTTCGACACCGTCTGCCGGGACGCCGGCCGGCGGTACGACGACGAGGACGTCCTGGACTGCTGCCCGGCGATCGCCGCCGTGCATGCGCTGAAACCGCTGCTGTTCCAGGCCGGTCGCCCCATTCCTCGACGATCCCGACGCCGACGTCGCCGAGACGGCGCTGTCCGGTGCCCTGGTGTTCGCCGAACATCCCGCTCTGGCCGGGCACCGTGAGGGCTGGCCGCCCGCTCCCGCGAACTCCTGCTCGCCGGTGGCCAGCGGTTCCGCCGACAGGCTCTCGATGTCCTGACCGCGTGGGGCCACGACACCACTGGCCTTGCCCGGTCCAGCGACGACCGATGCCTGTACATGATGACCGTCCTGCCTGGGTTCGAACGCAGCCGCAGCTGGGACCCGGGAGGCCCGCCTTTCTGATCGTCAGACCATCCCCGCGGGCTGGTAGCCGGCCCGCGGGGATGGACCGTGGTGTGGGGTACATTCCGATGAAGGGTGCATACTCGGCTGGACGCCAAGCGGACCGCCGTACCGCCGTACGGTTCAGTGTCGTCGGAACCTTTCAGGTGGCCCTGGTCAGTGGGTCACCCGGTTGTCAGTTGCCAGCACGTCGCCCGGCACCGTCGAGCCGACCTGGCGCCGCAGCGCGCCGATCGCCGGATCGGAGATGGAGACCGTGAGCCGGTAGGGCGGCTGGCCGATGATGGTGTTGTGCGAGTCGGTCGGCGCCATCAGGCGTTGCTGGACGGCGAAGCCGTCGAAGCCCGGGCACAGGGCCTCGATCGGGAGGGTCACCTGTACGGACGCGCCGTTCTGGGGTCCGACGTGGACGGTGCCGCCCGCGTCGGACGGGGCGTCGTCGTCGCGTGTGAGCGGGAGGCCGTGGGCCCCGCCGACCAGGCCGTCCGGGCCCTCGATCTCCACCGCCACGCCCTGCGGGCCGAGTGGCGCGGACAGGTCCAGCGTGCGGTCGCCGGCGCCCGGACCGAGCTGCAGACCGATGGCGAAGTGCCCGGGGTCTTTCGCCGAGATCCGTGAGAACCCGTAGGAGCCGAGGACGAGTTGCGGTCCTGGCAGTGGGGTGTCCGGCTGCGATCTGGTGGCGAAGGTGAAGGATGCGGGCGCTGGTTCGAAGTAGTGGAAGCCCTTGGTGCCGCACCTGGTGCCGTCGGAGATCCCGCCGCCGGGCAGCGCGACGTCCACGGTCGGCCGGGGCGATGCGGGCACGGCCCGCGGGTTGCGCGCCGCCAGGCTGTCCCTGTTCAGCAGACCGGC
Source organism: Streptomyces kaniharaensis (assembly GCF_009569385.1). NCBI lineage: Bacteria > Bacillati > Actinomycetota > Actinomycetes > Kitasatosporales > Streptomycetaceae > Streptomyces > Streptomyces kaniharaensis. Next base: position 326,909 of record NZ_WBOF01000002.1, on the reverse strand, counting down.
CGGGTCCGCCCCGACCGCGACGGCCAGCAGCGCTGCGAAAGCGGTGACCGCGATCAGCACGGTGCGCCGGCGTCCGGGCCGGGTCCAACGTGAGCGGGCCGCGCCGGAGGCCGCCCCAGGTGCCCAGCGGCGGCCTCCCGGGTCCACCGGCGGCTCCTCCCGCCACTGCGCGGCGAGCATCCGGGTTCGGGCGGTCGGCTCCTTGACGGCGGCGTCCCCGATGAAACGCTCGTCCAGGACGAGTCCCTCGAACGGGTCGGGTGTCGCCCGGCCCGGCGCTATTGGCTCCGGCTCAGGGGAAGGGGGCTGGTGGGGTTCCTCGGCGGTTGGCACGGCGCCAGTATGCCCGCCCGTTCGGACACACCGACCCGGCGAAGCGGCCCGGAACGCCTTGTGGCGTGGACACCGACGGTCACTCATCCTTCGGGCGTCCCAGGTCACCGGCCGGCCGCAACACCGCATTCCGCGTGAAGGTCCGTGACAACGATCCGGCTCTCGCCGACCAAGAGCCAGCCGACTGGACGGTGCACTGGTGGCGCCGCGCCTACCGCGGGCACCCCGTGCCGGGTACCCGCCCGTGGCCCTGGTGGTCACCGAGGCCGGACAGGTCGGCCTGGCCAACCGCCAGAAGGCGGTGGCCGACCTGTCGGCCGGGGTCTGGGGCGGTAGTTGGTGGACCGTCACGCGAGACGACAACGACGGGGACGGCTGGCGCGAGGTACAACGACGCCGCGCCCATCGTCGCCACCACCCTGGAGCTGCTGGCCGAGGCCGCGGCAGCAGCACGGGCCGTCGCAGCGGTGGTCGACCCGGATCCGGGCGGCGAGCAGCGCGGCGGCCTCGTCGTCGCGGCCGGCGACGGCAGCTACGTCGACCAGGGCGGTGGCGAGCGCCCAGTCGTCGGCGTGCGGCAGAAGCAGGGCGAACGCCTCCGCGGCGCGGCCGTGCCGGGCGAGCAGGCGCGTGTAGGACTCCAGCGCCATAGCGTGCCCGGCCTCCATCCGGGCCGGAACGGTCCCGATCGCTTCCTCGAGGGCGGTGTCGTGGTCGGGGCGCCCGCGAGGCCGCCCACCAGGCCCGCCAGACCACCGACACCGCTCACCGCCGCCGAGCCCCTCTACACCCGAGCTGCTGCTCACCGCCGCCTACCGCTCCACCGCCGTCCTCGCCGACCCTGACCCCGACCCCGGCACCGATACCCTGCCGCGGCCAGCCCTGGATCCCGAGGGCGAGCACCCCGGCGGCCGGCCCGGCTGCCGAGTCCCGCACCTGCGGCCGGCCGGGACTTCCGGGGTCACGTCCACCCTGGACCTGCTCGGCCCCGGCTTCACCCTGCTCACCACCGGCGCGGACCCCACGGACCCCGCCTGGCAGCGGCAGGTGGAAACCGCCGAGGCGGCCGGCCTGCCCGTCGTCCTGCGGTCACCGACCGGCGAGGACTGGTCGGACCTGTTCGGCCTCCCGCCCACCGGAGCGGTCCTGGCCCGCCCCGACGGCCACATCGCCTGGCAGGCGCCACAACCGCCCGCCGACGACGCCCAGTTGCTCGACGCGCTGCGCCGGATCCTCTCGGCCCGCCCGTCCGCGGACGTCGACCGGTAGCCGGCCGGGCCCGGGGGGCGGGGCGGCCGGAATGCGCAGAACAGGCCGCCCGCCATCCGGTGCGACAGCACGGCGAAACTGAGAACGAAGATCCACCGGCCCGGCTGGGCCGGGACGAGTACCAGGTCGTCAGCGCGGCGCGCTGTACCGACGCGAGTGGTGGCCGGAGATGTTCGTCGACCGCGAGGATGCCGCGGACCTCGCCGCCGCCCGGGGGCTTGCAGCGCGCTCCCGCCGGTCCCTGGTCCACCTGCCGCTGCGCGCCAACCCGGGCAGAGCCTTCGGCATGACGACACCCTCCACCAGGCGCCCCCGCCGCCGGCGCCGTTCGGCCGCGCCCACCGTCCCCGCACCCGCTGCTCCGGTCCGTGCCGCCAGGCCGCCTTCGGTTCCGTCGGCGTGGGTGTCTGCGGCGGGTTGCCCGCGGTGTTGTCCCAAGGCGGGCGCGCCGAGTAGGACGGCGGCGGCCGCGGTACGCTCCGCCGTGACGGACGGGGCCGTGTGGGAGACGACGGCGTCGAGGGTGACCTGGTGGTCGCCCGGCAGTGCCACCACTCCTGTTGGGTGAGGTGGCCCATGCAGGGGCGTTTCAAAGTTCACGTGATCGTGTAAGCGTCCTGGTCAGGGGATGTCCAGCAGGTCCAGCGGGCGGTTGAACGTGCACGACCGCGGTGTCTCTTCACGCTGCGGTGGTTACCGCCGGGAGCGCGCGCCGGTGGTCGGATCAACCATCGGCACGGACGGCCCGGAGGAGGAGTTCGGCCGCGTCGGTGCGCAGGTACAGGACCGTGCGGCCGGTGCGGTGGCGCGCGAGCAGGCCGGCGCCGCGCAGGGCGGTCAGGTGGTGGGAGACGTTCGGGGCGGACAGGCCCGTGCGTTCGGCGAGTTCGCCGGTCGAGGCGGGGGCGTCCAGCTCGGCCAGCAGCCAGGCGCGGGTACGGCCGATCACCCGCGCCAGCCCTTCCGGCACCGCATTGCCCGCGGTCTCCCACAGCGTCGCCACCCCGCGCGGCGGGTACACCAGGCCCGGCTGCCACGGCGGGTTCTGCTGGGAGAACACGCCGGGCCAGGCGAACACCGTCGGTACCAGGACCAGGCCCCGCTCCCCGTCCAGCCGCCGGTGTGCGTCGACCATCCGGTAGCCGATCCGCAAGGCGTCCCGTTCCCATGCCACCTGCGGGTGCAGGTCGGCGAACAGCGCCGCCGGACCACCCACAGCCATCTGCCGGGCCCGGCGCAGGATCTCACCCTCGGCGAGCCGCTCGATCCGGTCCCAGTGCGGGGCGATCGCGGCATCCCAGTACACCCGGATCTCCGCCACCAGCCGGGCCAGACCGGGCTCCGGATCCCGCGCCAACTCCGCTACCAACGGGGACAGTTCACCCCCGCTCCGGGCGAGGTCGCGACGCACCGCCGCAGGATCGGTGGCGGCCAGATCGGCCAGCGCCTGTTCGATCGTCGGGCTGGACGCCGTCGGTACCGGAGTCAGGAAGTCCGGCACGTACACCGTCGGCAGCCGCACCAGCTGGGACAGCAGTTCCCAGCCCACCCCCGCCAGCTGCGCCCTGGCCTGCCGCACCCACGGCAGATGGACCGCGTGCCGGCCCGGGTCCTTGAGTACCTCAACGCTCGTCGTCACCTCGCACAGCGGCGAACGGGAGAACCGCGTCCGGGCGAGGTCTTGTGCGGAGAACTCCCAGGTGAGCACGGGCCCTCCGCGAGGATTCGATCAGGATGGAATATCTGGGCGGCAGTGATCATTCCAGAGAGCCTCGGTGCATGACCACCGCCACACCCCTGCCCTTGCGCGACCGCCTCGGCCTGCCCGACACCGCCGGCCGCGCCCGCCTGATCGGCGCCCACCTCGTCGACAGCCTCGGCACCGGGTTGATCCTCGCCTTCGTCCTCGTCTACTTCACCCACACCACCAACCTCCCTCTCGCCACGGTCGGCGCCGCCGTCTCCACCGCCCGGCTGCTCGCCCTGCCCACCGCCCTCGCGGTCGGCCCACTGATCGACCGCCACGGCGCCCGCGTCGTGGCCGTCGGCGCCAACGCGCTCTCCGCGCTCGCCTACTGCGGGTTCCTGCTCACCCACCAGGCATGGCAGATCGTCCTGGTCTGCCTGCTCGCCCAGATCGGCCACGTCGGCTACTGGACCGCCAGTACCGGCCTGGTGGTCCTCGCCTCCCCCAAGGGCGAGCGCACACGGTGGTTCGCTTTGGTGCAGACACTGCGCAACACCGGCATGGGCCTCGGCGGGGCGCTGGGAGCCGTCCTGATGACCGGCGGCGGTACCGGAGTGCTGCGACTGCTGGTGGTGCTAAACGCGGCCAGCTACCTGCTCGCGTCCATCCTGCTGGCCACGTGGCGGCCCACCGCTGCGCCCGCGGGGGAGGCCAGGACGGCCGAGCCGGGCGGTTACCGGGAGGTGCTGCGGGACCGGCGGTACCTGCTGCTGGTGGCGGTCAACCTCAGCTTCGTCTTCGCGTCGATGATCCTCAGCATGCTGCTGGCCGTCTACCTCACCGTCGGCCTGCACCGCAACGCCTCGGTGGCCGGCTCCCTCCTCGTCCTCAACGGCGTGCAGGTCGTTCTCACCCAGAGCGTCGTCGCCCGCCGTCTGGAGGGTCGGCGTCCCACCCGGGTGGTCGCCGCCGGGGCACTGCTCAACGCGTTCGCCTTCGGCCTCTTCGCGCTGCTCGCAGCCGCCCCCGGCTGGGCCGTCCTGCCAGGCCTGTACACCGCGATGCTCGTGTACAACCTCGCCGAGACCGTCGCGACCCCCTGCCGAGAAGACCTCAGCGTCTCGCTCGCCGACCCGGCTCAGCGCGGCCGCTACCTGGCCGTCTACCAACTCTCCTGGAACGTCGGCCAGGCCGTTGCCCCCGGCCTGCTCACCCTGCTACTCGACCGCGGCGCAGCCTGGCCCTGGCTCTTTCTGCTCGTCCTCAGCCTGGCCGCAGTGCCCGGCCTACTACGGCTCGGCCGACGCCCTGCCACCTCAAGCGCCCGACATGTCTGACGAGCCCTCGGACAGCAGTGGGGTACGTACGAGAACAGGCTCCGTGTAGCCGAGGTCAAGACCTGGTCGGCCAGTTCCAGGAGTTGTCGGGCCTGGCTGATGCGACCGGCGAGTCCGGTGTAGGCATCATGGCGGGTGCCCACGAGCCCGGCGGCGCTGTCCGCCCACGTCCCGGGCACCGTCGGAGAGCACGAGACGGGCCAGTCCTTGGCGGGAGAATGCGGCTCGGTCATCGTCGTAAGGGGTCGTCTGGCTCACGAGGGAAGGGTTCCTTCTGGAGCGGTGGCTGAAAACTGGAGCCGTTGGATCATCTGGCGTATGACGTGGGCGGGCAGTGCCGGGCATCGGGCTGCTGCCTCTGCGGTGTCGGCGTCCCGCAGCAGCCCGACCAGCACCCGCGCGGGCAACTGGGGATGCCTAGCGGCCGCCTGCCGGACATGCTCGTGCGGGTCATCGAGCAGACGTACCGCTGAGGCTGACGTCAGCCGTGGATCGGATGCGGCCCGGTACCTTACTTCCTCGTTGCCGTCCCGGCTGAACCTCTCAACCAATTCGGCCGTCGACTCCGCGTCGTCGAGGGCGAGTTGGCGCATCCGTGGGTTCGGGTCGTCGGCGTAGCGCAGGAGGTTGGTCCGCGGGAAGTTCGGATGGCCGTGCGGCCGGTCAGGGGTGCTCAGACTGCCGGTCCACCACTGCCAGACTTCCAGCAGCATGTCGGCGGGTGCGTCGTCGCAGGATTCGGCGAGAAAAAGGCGGACGACGCGGTCCTCGTCCCGGGCAAGGACCTTAACGACGTCCGACGGGAGGCGCTTGGCCCGCGCAACACTTCTGCGCACGAGGGGGTGCGACGATGCGGCCAGGCGACGCATGGCGTCGGGGTCGTCGTGCAACGCCATGACCCAGTCGAGCGGGTAGTAGTGGGCGCGCGGATCGAAGTCGATCCGCACGTGCGCCCGCTGCTCCTCGGTGAGGTCGGGGCGCTTGGAGACTTCGAAGCGGACATCTTCGTCAGGGTCCTGGGCGAGGAGAGTGACCAGGTCCGGGTCCAGACGCGGGTTACGTGCGAGGGAACGCCGCTGGGCCGGGTCGCCATGGCGGGCCAAGTGTTCGGCAAGGTCGCGCTCCAGACGGCTGGTCTCCACCGCGCGGTCTTCGAGGCCCTCGGAGTTGAAGACCGACCGGGGCATCGGGTGGTCCTGGTGGTGGCACAGCAGCGCTGCGGTACGAACCTTGCCATCGGGGTCGTCGATGAGTACGTGCCGTGCCGGGCCGTCCAGGTGAGGCCAAGCGCCACGGCAGGCAAGGGCTCGTACAGCCGGATCGGGATCGGCTGCCAAGGCGGTCAATATCCGTACCGGCAGTCCAGGGAGGCGAGCGGTCTCTTCCCGGACCCGGGCGGACGGGTCGGCGGCGAGCTGCTGGTAGGCGGTGTCGGTGAGCTCGGCTCGTCGGTCCGCCGCGAGCATGGTGAGAATCCACCGATGCCGGGCGTCCTGCTCGCCGAGAATCAGGCGCGCCCACTGTTCAGCCGTGATGTTCGGCTGAGACTCGGCGACTCTCCCTCGCGTTTTCCAGTCCGGGTGGGCGATAGCTGCGTCGACGACCGACGCCGGCATCGGGCGCCAGAGAAGGAAGGGCGACAAGTCGAGCAGGCTGGCGTGCATGTCTTCGGGTACGGCCGGGTTGAGCGCCAGCCCGTTTGCCCACATCTCGCGTAGCCTCTCGGAAGGCCCCGGGCCCCGCAGCAGCGATGCCCAGGCCGCTGCCCGCTCCTGCGAGGTCTCCTGGGCCGCCGCCTCCTGTCGCTCTCCGGGCCGGTCCACAGAGACGAGCCAGACCTCGTCCTCTTCGGTGGTCGCCCCCAGCAGGCTGTCTCCGTTCGTCGAGAGCGCGACGAACTCCGGCTGGCCGGGCCGTTCGCCCAGCACTCCGGCGAGGTCCCACTGAGCGGTGAGCCGGACCCGCGTCCAGGACCTGGCCGCACGGCCCGTCCAGTTGCCGGCCACGTCGATGAGGAACACCCCGTCCTCGCGGATGATCCCGCCGTCGACCGCGAGCCGGTGCCACTGCGCGTTGAACTCGGCGACCAGATCAGGCCGGTCTCCCCGCACGGCCACGGTCGGCTTGGCTCCGCCCGAGATGATCGGGCGCCACGCGGCTCGGGGCGGCAGCACGTCCTCGATCCGCCCTTCGCCCGCGATCTCCAGCCCGGCGCGCTGAAGCAGCTCCGCGAGCTTGTCTCTCCCACCCGTCATGAGAGCCCATCCTGCCCGAGCCGGTTCCCGGCCTCTTCAGCGGCCGGCGGGGTACGGAAGAGGCCGTCATCGGCGGCCGAGGTCGGCGGCGTACTCGGCGGCGAAGCCAGCGCGATCGCGCTGCCAGTGGTCGGCGGTGCTCAGGTGGTAGCCGAGTAGCCGGCTGACAACGACAGCTGGCAGGTCCGCGGCGAGGTCCATCAGTGCGGTCTTGCGGGCGTGGCGGGCGCGGATGCCGATGCTCCTGGTGGTCCCGAAGCGGCACCTGGAGCACGTCGTCACGGACCTGACCGAGCAGGATTACCTCGCCATCATGCGCACCGTGCGGCTGGTCGCCCTGGCCGCCGAAGACGTCCTCGGCGGAGAACGGACCTACCTCTTCTCCCTCGGCTCCCAGGCCGGCAACAGCCATCTGCACTGGCACATCGCCCGCCTGCCCCACGGCGTGCCCTACGAGCAGCAACAGTTCGAAGCCCTCGCCTTCACCAACGGCCACCTCGCCTACACCCCCGCCGAGCGCGCTGAACTCGCCGACCGGCTGCGCCAGGCCATCACCGCCCGCGCCACCGCGGTGGGCTGACCTGCCGTTGCCCCATCGGCTGCCGCTCGTTGGACCCGCCGAGCGCCTCCACCAGGGCGCGTGGCTGCGCCTGCTCCACACTGCCCGGCACGAACACCCCCACGGGCCGGGCGCCGCACGGTGAAGCCCTCGGACGGCCGGGACCGTACACAGCCCGGCCGCCCAGCCCCCGCGCCGTCGAGGTGGAGTCCGCTCGTGCCCGTGCTCCGCATCCGGGGCTGCCGGTGCAGCAAGCCCGTCCGGCTCTCCGAGGACGTCTACGCCCTGGACGGCGAGTGGCAGCGCCGCCACCCGGACATGCGAGGCGTTCTCGCCTGCCAGGCCGCGCGCTGCGAGGTGGTTGGGGATTCTGCGAGCCACGCGGCGGCACGCTCCCCACAGGGCACGTCCAGTTCGCGGACTGGACGGACGGCTGCGACTCCTGGAACCACGTCCTGATGTCGGGTACCCAAAAGGCGATGCGCCGCGCCTCGCGCTGCCTACGCCTGCCGCCGCTCCCACTGCTCCTTCGTGATCTCGTACCGCACACCCCCGTGCTCGGAACCCTCGACCGCCATCATGTCGTCCGGCGTGGGGATGTTCTCCGCGAGCGTCATCCCGAGCTTCTCCATGACGTTGCGCGAAGGGCGGTTCACGGTCATCGTCTCGGCCCAGACCATGCGGATGCCGAGCTCGGCGAATCCCTTCGCCAGCAGCGCCTGCGAGACCTCGGTGGCGTAGCCCCTGCCCCAGGTCGCCTGGCGCAGGCGGTAGCCGAGTTCGGCCTCCTCACGCGGGCCGCTGCGCAGCGGACGCAGGCAGAACCAGCCGACGAACGCGCCGCCGTCCTTCTCGTGCGCGGCGAACAGGCCAAGGTCGTGATCCCAGCGCTCGTAGCCGGCGAGGATGCTGGGGATGGCGAGGTCGCGGACCTCCTCTGGCGGGGTCGGAGCGCCGCCGGTCAGGTAGCGCATCACCGCCGGGTCGCTGTCCAGCTCGATCAGCAGGTCCGCGTCGGCGGCGGCGAAGGGGCGCAGGGTCAGGCGCTCGGACTCGAGGTAGGTGGTCACGTGAGGATCATGGCCGAGACGGGTCGGACGGTCCAAAGAGTTTTCGGGCCGCGTCCGTCACCGGGTGGCGTGCTGGAGGAACAGCAGCATGGCACGGCCGCCTTCACGTCACGGCCGAGGACCCGCCTATATCGCTCCCCAAGCCATAAGGGGTTCGCGTAGTGCGACCACCCCCGTCCGCGTGGTGCGGCCACCCCAGGCCTGGTCCACCAGGAAGCCGGCGGTGCCCCGCTCCTGGCCGAGCTGGTCGGCGGGATCGTCGCCGCAGCGGTTCATGCCGCCCATCCTCTCTGATAGCTCACAACGGACCGGCAGAGAAGTCGAAACGGTTCAGCTCAAGAGGCACAGAGGTTTTGGCCTGTTCAGTGCAACGCGCTGGTCAGCGGCGGGGTAGCACGCCCAGGAGGGTTGCGGTCAAGGCCTGCTTCAAGTAGTCCTGCAGATCCAAGTGGAAGCGGGCCAGGTCGGGCTCGGCCTCGTAGGCCGCCTGCAGGCTGGGTGGGGGCGTGCTGAACGCCGACAGTGCGCCGGCCATGACCATGGTCTGCAGGCTGAACAGTGTTGCGTTCTCACCCAGCTCCGGCAGGTATTTCCGGAGCAGGGCGGTCATGGTTGTCAGGCGGTCCAGGGAGGCGCGCTTGTAGCGTGCTACGACCTCGACGGAGACGTTGTGTTCCAGGACGCTGCCCTGGGCGCCGAAGAGCTCGCACAGCGCCATTCGGCCGGACAGCGAGCGACTGAGGATCTCGGCCACCGCGGCCGCTCGCTCGGGCATGGGGAGATCTTCGTCGATGCCGGCGGCCAACTCCCCTGCCAGTTCCGTCAGCCACTCCCGCAGAAAGCGGTCAAGCAGCTCCAGCAGCACCGCCTCGCGAGACTCGAAATAGCGCAGCACGTTCGGCTTCGCCAGGCCTACCCGGCGGCTGAGCTCGTTCAGGGTGACCGCGGCCACAGGCATCTCGTCGAGCATCGCCGACGCCATGTCGAGGATCGCCCGTCGGCGGATCTCCCGCTGCTCTTCAGTTCGCGCCCGCTGGAAAGTCACGATCGCCAGTCTAGGTTAGGTACCTTCGGTACGTTGACAACATACCGAAGGTACTTTAATGTCGACCACGCAAGATACCTTCGGTACGTTATCTGGCTGGGAGCCTGACATGGGCGAGAAGTGGACGACAGCGAACATTCCGGACCAGCGCGGGCGGGTGGCCGTGGTGACCGGGGCCAACACCGGACTGGGGTACGAGACCGCCAAGGCCCTCGCCGAGCACGGGGCGTCCGTGGTGCTCGCCGTGCGCAACATCGAGAAGGGCCAGCAGGCCGCGGCCCGCATGACCGGCGAGGTGACCGTGCAGGCGCTGGACCTGACCTCGCTCGACTCCGTGCGGACCGCGGCGGCGGCGCTGCGGTCCCGGCTCGACCGGATCGACCTGCTGATCAACAACGCCGGCGTGATGTACACCCCGAAGCAGACCACCGCCGACGGCTTCGAGATGCAATTCGGCACCAACCACCTCGGCCACTTCGCGCTCACCGGACTGCTGCTAGACCTGATGCTGCCAGTGCCCGGCTCGCGCGTGGTGACGATCAGCAGCACCGGCCACCGCATCCGGGCCGCGATCCACTTCGACGACCTGCAGTGGGAGCGGTCGTACAGCCGGGCCGCCGCCTACGGCCAGTCCAAGCTGGCCAACCTGATGTTCACGTACGAGCTGCAGCGCCGGCTCGCCGCGCACGGCACCACCATCGCGGTCGCCGCCCATCCCGGCGTGTCCAACACCGACCTCATCCGCAACACCCCCGCCGCGCTCCGCCTGCCCGTCACCTGGCTCGCGCCGCTGATCACCCAGACGCCGGCCATGGGCGCCCTGCCCACCCTGCGCGCCGCCACCGACCCCGCCGCGCTCGGCGGTCAGTACTACGGTCCCGGCGGGCGCAACGAGGTCAAGGGCCACCCCCGACTGGTCACCTCCAGCCCGGAGTCGTACGAGGTAGCCGTCCAACAGCGGCTGTGGGCCGTCTCCGAAGACCTCACCGGCGTGAAGTTCCCCGCCGTTCAGTCCCAGCAGAACTCTGGGTTCTACCAGCCGTCCATCGCCCGGACGTCCCCGGAGATGGCGTAGCGGCGGCAGGCGAGGATCTCCTCGGTGGTGATGCCGATGTCGTTCGCGAGGCGGGCGAGACCTGCGTCCTCGGCCTGGCCGACCTCGCCGACGCCGACAGCGAGAGCGCGGAGAAGCTGCCCGCCCTCTGCTCCATGACGGACACCCGGATCTACGGCAAGACCGTGTTCACCTGGACCCTCGGACAGGGCATCGAGCACGGCTACCTCGCCGACTACCGCGTCCTCGTCCCCGTCGTCACCGACGAGGACCTGCGCGACCTCCTCAACCTCCCCGCCGTCGCCGACCTGCGCTCGCAGCGCTCGAACGAGGAGCTGCTGCGCCTGGCCCTGCAGATCGCGGTGCTGCGCGCGGTCGCCGACCTCGGCCTGCGCCGCGTGATCACGTTCCACTCCCGGGTCAGTGCGGCGCGGGAGTTCGCGGGCACCCTGCTGGAGGCCTCGGAGCTGTTGGAGGACGCGGAGCGCCCGTAGCGGATCTGGGCGAAGGCGGTGGCCGGCACCGACCGGCTCAAGGACCGCCGCGCCGCCTTCACCGAGTTCAAGGCCCACACCGGCGAGGACGGTGAGGAGTGCGGCATCCTCGCCAACGCCCGCCTGCTCTCGGAAGGGATCGACATCGCGGCCGTGGACGCCATCTGCTTCGCGGACCCCAAGTCGTCGGTCATCGACATCGTCCAGGCCGTCGGCCGCGCGCTGCGCCAGTCCTACCGGCAGGCCAAGGTCTCCTGGGTCATCATCCCGGTCTACCTCCCGACCCCCGAGGTCGGCGACGACACCGCCACCGCACACCCGGCCGAGGTCCACGACGCCGGCGAGGCCGTGAAGGCCGAGGCCGACGCCGAGATCGAGGCCAGCTCGTTCCGCACCATCTGGCGGGTCCTGCGCGCCCTGGCCGCGCACGACGCCCAGGTGGTCGGCCGGATCACCGAGCTGCGCGCCCACCGCTCCCAGGGCACCGCGCACACCACCGCGGCCAAGCCGACCGAGGGCGAGACCGAGGCCGGGGAGGGCGAGCAGCCGGCGCCGGTGGAGTTGCCGATCCGTACGGCCGCTACCACTTGGTGGCGGCCGCCGTTGAACCCGCACAGCCAAGAAGGGGAGGCACCAGCATGCCGGAATCCGTGAAGCCGGTCCCGTCCTACGCCTGGTGGGGCGACGTTCCCGACCACCTGCGAACCACGACCCAGCTCGCCGCGCTGGACCTGCCGCGCCACATCCTCACTGCTCTCGGCGAGCAGACCGTCGTCGTCCCGGGCACGGACGCCGCCGCACTCATCGTCCCGAGCCCCCGCGAGCCGGGCTCGGCGGCCGGCACGTCAGATTGGCATCTGGCTGCTCCTGCTACCGGGATGGGTACGTCTTGATGCTGACTGCCTGCCCGGCTCCGCGTTCGCGGATCAGTGCCGCGGCGGACGCAGGGACCTGGACCACCAGGTCGCCCTGGGGTGGCACCACGGCGAGCCCCCCGATCGGGGTTCGGTGCACGACCTGCTGCGAGGCTCCCGGCGGCGGCGAGTCGTAGACCAGGTGCACCACGCGCAGTTTGACCGGCACCGGGTGCGGGTTGTGCAGGACGACCGCGTCGAACGGGGCGAACCTGCTGACCGTCGCGCCGTCGCGGGTCGGCCTCGCATCGATGTAGTCGTTTGGGCTGGTGGTGGGCAGTGCCAAGAGCTTCTTGACGGTCACCAGGACATCAGCCACCTGGTCCGCGCCCGGGCCCGAGAAGTTCAGCACGTCGAAGCCATCGCCCGGACACACCACCAGCTCGCCCCGGTCACTGCCGTACGCCGTGCCGACCCGAACCCCGGGCAAGACGCGCCCGTCGCTGCTCACAGGAGTGAACGCGAGGACCGGAGCCACGTCGACAGCGTCCGGGTTGATGATGTGCAGCGTCTGGTCGATGCGGTTGGAACCGCCATGCGCCCGGTACCCGAATGCCGGTGGCGTCACCGCCGGCCGTGCCGGTCCCCTGGTCCGCGCGCGGAGAGCGCGCACGGCCATGGCAGTGAGGACGGTGATGCTGCTGGCCAGGCCTATCAGCTGATGGGAAGACACGCGGGGAGTGTAGTAGTTGCGGTTTCATCAGCTGGTTCTTGCCGTCGAGGCAGGCCGACGGGCAGGAAGGACACCGGGACGCTATCCCAGGCAAAGCGTCAGCGAACACAGAGCATGAGACACATCTACGTGTCTGGAGAACCGTCGGCCTTCGGCTCCAGGCTCACTGCGTCGCCGGACGGGAACACGGTGACCGGGCGGGCGAGCGCGACGGCGACCGGCAGGACGAAGGGCAGCACCGGGGCCTACCCGCCGTCGTCCTGGGAGTCGACCACGCAGCCGTGCGGTCAGCCGTACAGGAGTTCTGCTGCCGGGGTGTGGTTTCCGGTCGCCGAGGCGCCGGCCATCGCCGAGGCGGCCGTCGTCGACTCGGTCCCCGGCGGTACCACCAGTAGCAGGAAGTGGTCCTGGAAGCCCCGGGTGACACTGATCGTCGCGTCGCTGCCGGCGAACCAGTTGATCCTGACCGTCAGGCCGTTCGCCGCGACGGACCGGGGCACGCCGTCCCAGGCCGTGGTGTCGAGGCCGACCCGGACAATGCGCCCGAAATGGGCGCCGAGTGCGATGATCAGGTCCGGCAGTTCGGCGAGGACGTGGTTCGAGCGGGGCCACCAGGCGCCGTCGAAGACGCCGTCCCGCGACATCGTCGGCTCCAGCACCAGGCGTGGCAGCAGCGGGGCGTCGGGCACCGTCCACGGCCCGGGAGAGGAAGAGGTGAGGAAAGGAATCGGCATCATGCGAAGCCGCCCGTCCGGTCCGCGAGGGACCCGTTACGACCCAGGGCGACGTCGGCGCTGATGCCGGTGTGCGGAATGTCCTTGGTTGTCTCCCACGGTACTCCGCACCGGTCTCCTCCGGGCCGTCCGCCGCGGGAGTAGGCTCGAAGAGATCCAGGGCATCCCGCATTCCGGTACCTGTTCCGGCTTCGTTCTGGGTGAAGGACAGCCCGGCAGCCCCCAGCGGACAGCCGGAGACGGGAACGGTGAACAACCGTGACCACCCACTCCCCGCAGTCGGCACGGCCCGGCCACGGGCCTCACGGTCGCCGACGCCATGGACCCCTGCGACTACCAGATAGCCGACGCCTCGAAGCCAAGTGGGAAGCCAAGCCGGTCAGTGTCGACCCGCTGATGAAGATCGCGGACCGATTGACGAACCAGCCGTCTGGAACCCGCGCCATCGTTGTGTCCGTCTCCGGCTACACCGGGCCCGCGCTGAAATGGGCCATAGAACGCCAGAGCGTGCTGATCCTCGACATCACGCACATCGAGGCCATGCTGTGCGGCCTTCTCGGGCCTGAGGACCTTCTTCACGCGCTGTACGCCGAGACCGCCGCCAGCGGCAACCGCCTGGTCTGCCTGGCGGACATCCTGGTCCCCCAGCACGTGGACCCCGGGCCGGCTCCCACCCTGCGCCGTAGTAGTTGGCCACGAGGACTGGAACCGCACGCGACTGCATCCTTTGGACTACTGCGTTTTCGCCCCTGTGGAGGACGATCTTGCGGCACCGCCGCGAAAGAGTCGACCCATGCGAACCACCATCGGATACACCACCGAAAGCATCGGCTACGTCGTAGGAGCCCAGGGGCTTGTCAGCTTCGCTTCGCAGACCCTCTTCGGCACGGAGTGGGGCTGGATGCACAACGTGGTCGACCTTCCGTCCACCGCTTACCTCGGCATCGTCGCCGTGGGGCTGGCGCTCATCGTCGGCGGGGTGAAGATGCGTAAGACGCCCCAGCGCCAGAAGGTCGCCTGACCGGCGGGCCTTTCAGCCCGCGACCAGCGAAACGGCCGCACCGGCGCCACATCCTCGAACCCGGCCGTCACACAGTCCAGCAACGGACGCCGCGGTCGCTTGCGTACAGCGTCCACGTACGACAGCTCGACGTCACAGCCCCTCAAGATCCACCCCAGCCCGTACAGCCCCCAGCGCCCTCAGTGCGACCAACCGGACGACTAGGTGCGCTGAGACAGAAGGCCAAACGGCTAGGTTCACTGAGCAGACGCCTCGATTGGATGAGAACGGTCACCCGTCCCCGGCTGACCCTTCTCACCGAAGTTTGACCGGCGTGGTTCTGTCTCAACGAAGTCCGACTGCCTGGGGTACGACTGTCCGGTTCTCATTGGGCCCGTGAGGTCATTTCATGAACCCGTTCGGCGCCCGCCGGGTGAGTCCGGCTGGCCCTACCCCGCGAACCGCACCGTCAGCCACTGACATGCATACTTGCCAGACGATCAATGGCAGGTAGAGGTGGATGACGCGGTGAAACTGGCTGAAGCGCTCGCGCAGCGCGCGGCGGCGGTGCGGCAGGTGGAGCAGTTGCGGGCGCGCGTTGTCGGCAGTGCCCGCTACCAGGAGGGCGAGGAGCCGGCCGAGAACGCGGCGGAGGTCCTGGCCCAGGCCGGGGAGGTGCTGGATGAGCTGGAGAGGCTGATCCGTCAGATCAACCGGACCAACTCCACCGTGCTCATCGAGGGTGGCGGCACTCTTACCGACGCCCTCGCCCGCCGGGACGTCCTGCGGCTGCGCCACTCGGTGACCACCGCAGCCGCCGACGCCGCCTCCGGACGCGACCAGCGCGGAGCCGTACGACAGTTGCGGTCCGAACTCAGGATCCTCTCCGCGCTGCCGGTCGCCGAGCTCCGCGCCCAGGCGGACGTCCTGGCCAAGGAGATCCGCGAGGTGGATACCTTGATCCAGCGCACCAACTGGGAGATCGACCTGATCGAGGACTGACCCCACAAGCTGGGTGTGGGAAGCAGGTAGTCGTCATGGAGGCGTGCACACACCGCGGCCGGCGGTTTATCCGGCCCTGGCGCGTGAAGAGCAACGCAGGGGTTCGATTCCCCACCAACAGTGCAGCTCAGCATCGCGTACAGGTGACAGAGCACACTGCACAGCTCACCACCATGTGCAGATCCGGACGACGAGGGCGGGAACGGGGCGCCCACACCCGGTGCGGGGGCCGTGCACACTGTCACAGCCCCCGCACCTACTCCACTGTCGACACGTACGGCTATGTCGAGAACGCGGACAGCGCCGACACCTTCATCCCGCCGGGCGAGGAAATGGAACTCCTCTGGCCGGAGGCCTGATCGCAGGTCAGCAGCCGGTCAAACTTCGGTGGGACTGGTCAAATTCCGTTGAGACGGGAGACCGGCATCCGGACCACCAGCCCGGGGACGCGGTGCGCGCCCCACGTGAGCTGATGTTCGGGCCTGGCCGGTGCTGGACGGTGGAGCCGCGCTGGCGCTGGGTGGAGATCCGGATCGGCGGCCGGTGGCGCCCCGGCGGGCTGGAGCTGTGGCGGCTTCATCAGGGATCGACCCGCTGGGTCGCCCTGGTGCGCTGGGGCCCCGGCCCGGACGACTGGGGCGGGGAACCTGTTTCAGCGAGCGGACGATCCGGCCGCTGCCCGAGCCCGGCGGCCGGGCTCCGGCCGCGGCGCCGTTCCTGGGGACGACGTGGCGCGACGCCGCGCTGGTGCCCGCCGAGCTCGCCGGGCCGCCCGGTGCGGACGGCGACGTCCGGGCCCCCGACGTTCACGGCGATGGCTGTGAGTACGTGTTGCAGGTGGGCTTTCGGCTGTCCTCGGTAGCGGCAGCGGCGCATGCCGTGTCCGTGGGCGAACTCGTTAATGGTGCCTTCCACTCCGTAGCGGACCGCGTAGCGGGCCTTCCAGGCGGGCGTCTGCTGCTCGGTGCGGACGCGGATTTGCAGCTCGCGGAGTTCTCGTGGCGGAAGCCCCCGGGCGTTCTCGCGGGAGCTGGTGCACCGGGGACGGTCCGGACACGGTTGGCACTGGCTCTTGGTGAACCGCGCCACGATCAGCGGTGCCGCGGTGGGCGAGGAGGTCGGGTAGGGGCCGTGCCAGCCCGCGCTGACCTGGCCTCGGGGGCAGGTAACTTGTCGGCGGTCGAAGTCGATGTGGAAGTCGTCCCGGTCGAAGCCTTCACTCCGGCGGTGTTGGCGGGTCGGGTTGCCCGGCAGCGGCCCACTGACGGTGACCTGGTGTTCGCGGGCGGCTCGTTCGAGGTGGACCAGGGAGGTGTAGCCACCGTCGACCAGGTGCTCGGCGGGCAGCAGTCCACGACGCGCCAGCCGGGTGTGGATGCCGGGCAGGGCCTGAGCGTCGTTGGTGGCGGCCGAGGTGGTGGGCACGTCCGTGATCACGTTGACGCTGTCGGAGGCGCACGTCTCGGTGAGATGGGCGGCGAATCCCTCCCAGCGGATGATGTGCCCGTGACGGACATAGCGCGCCGTGGTGTCGTAGGGAGAGACGATCGCCGAGGAAGAGGACGGCAGCCCGCCGTCATCAGCGGTGCGCCAGCACAAGCGGCTTGCCGCGTTGCGATAGTAGTTCTGGACCACGACCTGCCGCAGGGCCCCTCCACCTGCGGGCCGGGCCGGTAGCCTGATCCGTGCCGGTGGAGGATGGTGTCCGTGAAGATGGCCTGCCCCACGGCCCTCGTTCCGACGATCCGGGTCTGGCTCGGCGCCCACCCGGGAGCCGGCCCGCTGGTGGTCAAGCTGGAGCTGAAGGGCGGCTTCTCCGCCAACCTCGGGATGGGCCCCGACCAGCTAGACCGGCTCATCGCCGCCCACCTCGGCGCCGCCGTGCTGCGCCCGGTCGACCTGCTCGCCAAGCCCGGCGGCGGCTCGTACGGCAGCGTCGACGAGGCGGTGCGGGCGGGCAACTGGCCGAGCCGGTCGGCGCTCGCCGGGCGGGTGCTGCTGTACGCGATCCCGGGGACGGTCGAGGAGGGCAACCCCTTCGACACCCTGCACACCGACGTCGAGTACGTGCGGCACCTGCGCGACCTTGCCGCGGCCGGCCGCATCAAGGACGCCCAGCTGTTCCCCGCCGTGCACGGCGCGGTGGCGGGCGACGCGCGCAGCAGGTGCTCGGGCGCGGACGCCGGGATCTGGCCGTGGTTCGTGGTCTTCGACGACGGCGCCGCCACGTACGTCAACGGCATCGACACCTTGTGGTACGACCGCTCGCACTACCTGCTGGTGATGACGGACGCCCACCAGGTGGCGCCCGCGATCAGCGCCACGGACCCGACGGCCGACCAGGCCCGGGCGCTCGCCGAGCAGTTGGCGCGGGCGCACGCGAGCATCGTGTCGAGCGACTGGCGCAACCTGGCGGCGGTGCAGTCCCTGGTGCTGTCGCGCGGCTGAGGCCGGGCCCGTGTGCCACCGGGTGGTGAACTGCTCGGTGGCGCACGGGTTTTCCGTGGGTGGCCCGGTGCTCAGCTCCTGGTCGGTCCGGTCCAGTCCGCGGGGACGTGGCCGAGCCGGACCCGCTGCGGGTGGCGGCCGACCGCGACCGAGGCCGTCCGCTGCCCGCTGGCGAAGTCGATCGCGGTGACCTGGTCGGCGCCGCTCTCCGAGATCAGGCAGGCCTTGCCGTCCCCGCTGACCGTCGCCCAGTAGGGCTTGGCGGCCGGGATCCGCGGGCCCTCGTGGAGCGTCGAACGGTCCACCACCGTGGCGTAGTCGTCGACCGTGCCGGCGACGCAGAGCTTGTCGCCGGCCGGGCTGATCGACAGGCCGTGGTGGCGGGAGTCGTTGGGCCAGCTGGTGCGGTCCTCGTCGGTGGCCGGGTTCCTCGGCAGGGTCTTCACCCGGGTGATCCGGTCGGCGGCGACGTCGTACTCGAGGAAGCCGTTGAAGAACGAGACCTGGAAGTAGAGCCGGGTTCCGTCGGGGGAGAAGACGGCGGGGCGGACTGCGTTGGAGAGGCCGCCGAGGCCGGCGTCGTCCAGGCGCTTGCGCATGTCGATCTCCCTGATCGGCGCGAGCGTCGCGGCGTCGACCACGGTGATGTGCCGGTCGCCCTTCGTCCAGTCCAGCCAGGGAGCGTCGAGGGCGGTCTCGACGTTGCCGATGGACATGTTCCAGAGCTGCCGGCCGCCGTCGGTGAAGATGTTCTCGTGCGGCTTGTCCCCGGTGCGGAAGGAGCCGAGCTCGGAGCCCGTCCGGACGTCCAGGAGGTGGACGGTGTTCGCGGTGGAGGCGGAGACCGCGACCCGGGTTCCGTCGGGGGAGAGCGCCATGTGGTCGGCGCGGTAACCGGCGACGGGGAAACGCCAGTTGATCCGGCCGGTGGCGAGGTCCAGGGAGACGACGTCGGCGAAGCTCGGCCGGGAGACGACCACGGCTGTGCCGTCCGGCGTGGTGTACATGTCGTCGACGAACTGGTCGTGGCCCTCGCCGGGGCCGAGCCGGATGCCGAGGAAGAAGCCGAGCTTGACCGGGTTGAGGTAGATCTCGGCGAGGCGTTCGTCCTTGTCGGGGATGACGTTGATCCGTCCGACCTTGGTGAGGGCGCCGGAGGACTCGATGACGTCGGCCGTACCGTCCCAGTTGTTGCCCACGAACATCACCTCCCGCAGGGCCGGTGCGGCGGCGTGGCTCGTGGCGGTGGCGGCCGGGACGAGCAGGCCGAGGGCGGCCGCCAGGGTGCAGAGGGATCGGACGCCGAGGCGGCGTCGGGAACCTGGCCGGTGCATCGTCGCTCCTTCGCGGGTGGCACGAAGCGGGGGTGGTGGGCGCGAGAACGGGTTGGCGCGAGAACGGGGGTGTCACGTCGGCAGGGGCGCGGTTCTGCGGCGGGTGACGTGACGCGAAGTCTGAAAAGACGGTTTGTCAGATTGCGTTACCCGACGGTAGGGAGGGGCGGACCCGGCTGGCAAGACCCCGGTGGCCGACAATCGTCCGGAGACGTCGATCGAGCGGATGGGGGCGGGTGCGGTTGGGGGTGGCCACGGGAACGTACGGAGGCAGGTCCGCGCAGGAGCGCCGGGCCGAGCGCCGCGAGCGCTTCCTCGCGGCGGGGCTGGAGCTGTTCGGCGGCAGCCCCGGCTACCGAGCCTCCTCGGTGACCGCGCTCTGCGAGGCGGCCTGGCTCTCCACCCGCCAGTTCTACGAGGAGTGCCGCAACCTGGAGGACGTCCTCGCCCGGCTGCACCTGCTGGTCAACGACCTGACCGAGCAGGAGGTCGTCCGGGCCCTCGCCGAGAGCGCCGAGGCCGGGTTCGAGCAGCGCATCGGGGCGGTACTGCGCGCCTACGTCACGGCCGCGACCCGGGACCGGCGCCGGCTGCGGATCGCCTTCGTGGAGATCATCGGCGTCAGCGAGGCGCTGGAGCGGCAGCGCCTCGTCCGGCGGGCGCGGTGGGTGGAGCTGATCCTCGCCGAGGCCGGGGCGGCCGCGGCCCGCGGGGAGGTCGCACCCCGGGACTACCGGATCGCCGCGACGGCGTTCATCGGCGCTGTCAACGGGCTGTTGCACGACTGGACGGCCGGACAGTTCGAGGCCACCCTCGACCAGGTGATCGACGAGCTGGCCGGGCTCCTGCTCGGGGTCGTACGACCCGGGGCCTGAGGGGGCCGGGCCCGGGCGGATATGCTCGCGCGCCATGGCGAAGACGATCAAGCAGCTCGTGGAGGGCCTGGCCGGGCAGGACGCCGTGGGGGACGTCTGCCGGCTCCTCGACGAGCACCTGGAACGCGGCGACACGGCCTACCTGGCGGAGTTCGGCGCCGCGCTGCACACCCGCTACGGCTCCGGCCGGGCGGGCGCCGAGCACCAGTACCTGTTCGACCGGATCCTCTGGGACGTGGTCACCACGCCCGGGCCGGAGAACGTCGGGTACGCGCTGTGGCTGGGCCTGGCCACCCGCTCGCGCAGCGGACGGCCCGTCCGCCGCGCAGCCGCCGTCCTGGCCGCCCATCAGCCGCTCGCCGCCCTGGCAGGGGTGTTCGCGGGCGACCGCGCGTCCGAGACCGCGCCCGAGGAACTGCGGGCCTGCCTGGTCCACGAGCTGGTCCTGCGGGGCGCGCCGATCGCCGAGCGGCCCGAGGTGGTGGCCTGGGCGGCGGCCTCCCCGTACTGGGCCGGGCATCCGCTGGCCTGGCTGCCCTGGACGCTCGCCCCGTTGGAGGGCGTGCCGAGCCTGCCGCACTACTCGCGGGGCGGCGCGGCGTACGGCGTCGGGTACGGGCTGCCGGAGGGCGAGCGCCTGACGGGCGGCGGCGCCGCGCCGGTGGTACGGCGGGGCGCGGAGGAGCCCGGGCTGGGCGCCGCCGTGGAACGGTGGGCCGGCCGGTTCAACGGGCGGGTGGAGACGGCGGTCTTCCACGCGGCGGAGCCGGTCGGGCCCGAAGCCGTACCGGCGGTGCTGGCCGCGCTGTCGCTGGACTGCCTGGCGGGCTCCGATCCCCTCATGGTCGTCCCCGGTACGGCGGCGCAGGCGTGGCGGCAGCTCTTCGGCGCGGCCTCCATCGGCGGTGGGCGCGAGGACGAGTGGTGGTACGGCGCCTACGGCCGGCTGGCGGCCTGGCGCTCGCTGGCGGCACTCGCCGGCGCGGCCGAGGACGCGTCACCGGAGGAGGTGCAGCGACGGGCCGAGGGCTGCGCCTGGTACTGCTTCGCGGCGGCCACCGACGACTGGTTCAACCTGGACACCATGGACCTCGGGCTGGCCGTGCTTGACACCGACCGCCGTCGGCTGGCGGTGCTGGCAGCCACCGACTATGACGGGGGCTGACCAGGCCAGGTCGCGTGCGGGTACGCCGAGACCCCGAGCCCGGCCAGGGCGGCGTCCCGCAGGGCGGAGCAATCCAGCAGGACCAGGGTGAGGCCGATCGCGCCGAAGGTCTCGGCGGTCGCGAACCGCCGGCGGTGGCGCAGCGGCAGTCGGTAGGCGGGGCAGCGGGCGGGCACGGTCGGTTCGAGCGCGGCGCCGCAGCGAGGGCACCCGGGCGGGGCACGCGGCGGCTCGTGCGGGGGCGGAGTGCTGCTGGTCATACCCGGGAGTCTGGTGGGGGGTGCGGGGGCCGCACATGAGTAGGCGTACTCAATTCGCAGCCCCCGCCTGTTCCTCCCGTCAGTCGGTTAGGCAGTGCGTCCCGGCAGCCGGCACGGTGCCGCTGACCAGGAAGGCGTCGACTGAGCCACGGATGCACTTGCTCGCCCCGTACGCCGTGTGCCCCTCGCCCTCGCGGGTGAGCAGGACGGCGTTGCCGAGCTCGGCGGTGAGCTTCTCGGCCCAGGCGTACGGCGTGGCCGGGTCGCCGGTGGTGCCGACGACCACGATGGGCGCGGTGGCGGTCGACTTGATCGCGTGCGGCTTCTCGGTGGAGCGGAACGGCCAGATCCGGCAGTCCGGGTCGAACAGCGCCGCCAGCGGGTCGTGCTTGCTGACCAGCGGGGCCTTGGCGGTGAGGTCGGCGAGCGCGGCCTGGAGCTGCTCGTCGGCCGGGGCGTCGGTGGCGCCGTCGGCGACGTCGAGCAGGTAGTCGCCCTTGCCGCGCACCATGGCCCAGCCGAGCGAGTTGCGCAGGCCAGCCCAGGCCTTCTCGCCGCCGTACAGCCGGCTGAGCACGCCGGTCCAGGCCGCGGTGGCGGTGAGCTTGCGGCCCTTCCCGGTCGTGAGCGGCTTCTCCTTCAGCCCGTCGAGGAAGTCGGCGAGCTTCTGCGGGGCCCGGTCGGCGTCCTTGTCGAGCGGGCACGGGTCCTTGGTGACGCAGTCGGCGGCGAAGGCCTTCAGCGCCCGCTCGAACCCGGCCTGCTGCTCGATGTTGTGCTGCACCAGGGAGGTGGAGGGCGAGGTGGCGCCGTCGAGGACGAGCCGGCCGACGCGGTCCGGGAACTCCTCGGCGTAGAGCGAGCCGAGGTAGGTGCCGTAGGAGAAGCCGAGGTAGTTGAGCCGCTCGTCGCCGAGGGCGGCGCGCAGCACGTCCATGTCGCGGGCGGTGTTGTGGGTGCTGACGAAGGGCAGCACCTTGGCGTACTTGGCCTGGCAGGCGTCGGCGAGCTGCCGGCCGTGGTCGGCGCCGGGCTCGTCGGTGGTGACCCAGGTGTCCCGGGCCTGTTCGTCGAGGCACTTGAGCGGGCTGGTGCCGGCGACGCCGCGCGGGTCGAAGCCGACCAGGTCGAAGTGGTCGTGCAGCGGACCGTCGAAGCGCTTTGGGTCGCCCTTGACCGTCTCGACGCCGGAGCCGCCCGGGCCGCCCGGATTGAGGAGCAGCGCGCCGACCCGCTGCTCCGGTTTGGCGACCGCGTTGCGGGTCACGGCGACGTCCAGGGTGCCGGTGGCCGAAGCGGTGTAGTCGAGCGGGACCTTGAGGGTCGCGCACTGCAGTGTCGCCTCGTCGACCTGCTTGGTCGCCGGGTCGTCCGGGCAGGCTGCCCAGGCGAGCTGCTGGCCGTGCGGTCCTCCTTGCGCAGGCGTGCCCCGCCCTGAGCCAATCGGGCCCCGGACGCCAGGTCTGGGGCGCCTCCAGTATCTCCTTTGAGACCGGAATCGGTTGTTGGCCCCTGATCCGTCGATCGGTGCTGGTGGAGGATCGTGTAGGAATCGATAGTTGGCCCAGTTCGGAACCGATAGTTGGCCTGAGCAAGTCGCGCAAAGTCACGGAGAGTAGTCACCTGGTTGGCGATCTGCGCTGCCGATCAGGGCCCGGACCCGGTCGTCGAGGACCGTCCGTAGCCTGTGGTCTGTGGCGTGATGGATGTGGTGCAGAATCCGGAGCTCGGGTGTCCCGGGCCCAACTCGGCGGTTGAAGGCGGACAGCGGCGCTCGGAACGAGGGTGCGAGCTGCCATTCGCTGCCGGTGACGGCGGCCCAGACGTAAGCGGAGGCGCACTCCCGGAGTAGCTCGTGGGAGCTTGTCCGCGGGCCTTGACCGAGCATCCGGCCTAGCTGTTGGGTGATGGTGTCCCAATCGGAGTGCCCAAGGTGCCAGAAGGCGAGGTTCTGGCGGCGCTGGTAGTAGTTGACGGGTTCTCGGGCGATGTGCTGGGTGAGGGCCTCGAAGGCCTCGGCGATATCCGCGCTCAACAGCGGATGGGCGCTGTTCTGGCTCGGATGGAGGTTCTGACGCATGAGCGCGCCGGGGCCTGAGCGGTCCCAGCTATGGGGAATGCCCAGCAGCTCGGCTGCTGCGTCGACGGAACAGCCCGCAGCGGCCTGGACCAGTTGGACTGCCACGACTCGGCGGAACTGGACGGGCTTTCGCAGGTGCCCTGGAGGTGCCCCGTTCTCTGCCAGGACGGTGAGCCAACTGCCCGGGGGACGCTGAGGGATGTGCTCAGGCAGGTAGCCGCGTTCGCGCACCGGGATGACTAGCGGGCCGGTGTGCGAGATATGCGTAGGCACGAAGATCTTTTGGCAGCACTGCTCGACGTCGTGCCTGAAGAGCGGTGAACACCTGGTCCTCAGGATGTCCCAGGTCTGGCTCCAGGCGGATGCGTCGTAGCGCGGGGCGCGTCCTGCGAGGTTGTGGATTTCGGCCCGGAACGCAGTTCTCGGCAGGCGGACGAGCCGGTCGGCGAGGCTGAGCACTTCTGCGGAGGCCGTGCTGGCGGTGGGCAGAGCGCCCCAGCGTGGCTGTGTCTGTCCGGGCCAGGGCCCGTGAACACCGCGTCTGTACTCGTCCATGAGCTGCGAGATGGCGCCGCTGGGTGGCCCGGCTGGGTCTGGCGGCTGCCGGGCCGCGGTGATGAGAGCGACAGCGACTCGAAGGTCCGAGAAGCGCGAGATTGCCGTCGAGGGGTAGTGGCCGGGTTCCAGCATCGTCTGGAGCCTGCGTTGAAGGTCAGCGAGGTCCGGAGCGAGCTGTGTTGCGGGGCTGGCCGCGAGATCGTCCAGCGGGTGGCCGCAGACCGTGCCCTGAGGCCCGGCTGAGACCCGGTTGCGGCAGCGTGCGGGGTGAAGGTGGCCGAGGCCCGGGAGGGGAACAAGCTGGGGGCTCTTTGCCCATGATCCGGCCTGGGCCGGCCGCCGACAGCGTGGGCAGGTGTCGACGAGCATGCGGTTGTGTTCCAGACAGGCGAAGATCACGGGCAGGCGCCAGGACAATTTCCAGGGTCCGCCGTGCAGTTGCTGGATCCGGCTCCCGTCGCCGGCGAGGCAGTCCGGGCAGTAGCGGCTGGACGACAGCAGCATCCACTCGGTGGTCACCGTTCGGGGTCGTGGTGCTTGTCCGGGCCAGACCAGGACGTCGGCGACCGGAGGGTAGTGGCTGCTCCAGGGGCGGAGGGTCAGCTGGTCGGACTCGTCCTCGGTCAGCCGGGTCGAGCGGGCGAACGCTGCCCGGACGTTCGCTTCGAGCATGAACAGGTGCCGGAGCGGGGCCTGGCCCCGGTCCTCGAATGCGAGCCCCGTTCGCCTGACCACCTGGGTCGGGGTCAGATCGAGGTGATGGGCGAGTCTCAGGACGAATCCGGGCAAGCCCTCGCCGGGCAGCGGGGCCAGGCTCCTTGGCAGCGGAGGGTGTGCGTCACGGCCAGGAACCATCGACTCAGGCCCCGCCCGCGGCTGCCCTGGGGCCGAGGTCGTCGAAGACGGTGTTGCGCGGGCGCTTCTGCCGTCGGGTCGGAGGCTTCTTCGCCTTGGAAGAGGAGAGGTCCGGAACGATGGGGATCTCCCCGGCTCCGGGATCGCGGCCCAGTGCGTCGAGGCTGATGGTGATCGTGTCGAGAAGCTCCTCGTCGAGGTACTCCTTCCCGCTGGCCATGGCCTCCATGGCGCCGTCCTCAATCAGGCGCGCGAGCAGGCCGATGACACCGTTGGTGCGGCGCCTCAGGTATTCGGGCATGGTGCCCCCGGTGAGCATTCCTGGCCAGGCCTTGAACAGCCGCAGGCCGTCTTCCAGGCCGGCCAGGTGGTCCAGGAAGGCCTCGATGCCTTCCGAGGTGGTGCATTCGAAGGTCCCGAGTTCGACGAGGTCGAAACGGCGCTCGGTCTGGGTCACCTCCAGGCCGTGGACGTGGGTGCTCGCCGAGGGCGGGAACACCCACTGGCGGGCCCGGGAGTCCCACTTCGCCTTCCGCAGCAGGCCGGAACCGGGGATGTCGGCGCCGATCAGGACGAGGGTGACGTTCATGCTCATGAACGCCCGGATCAGATCGAGGACGTCCTGGTCGTCGGCCCGGTGCATGCGGAGTCTCGTGATGTCGTCCAGAATCAACGCGCGGACCCCATGGCCGTCGAGCGAGGCCGCGACCTGCTGGACGAGCTGGGGAAGGGTCAGGCCCTTCGTGTGGGCGCCGAAGAAGTCGAGGATCGCCTGGCAGGTGCTCTTCGGCGTCGCGGTGACCGGCGTCTGGACATAGACGACAGGGGCGTGAAGCGCTCGCGTTCCGGGCATCGCGTGCGGATTGATCTGGTGGCCCGCTTCCCGGAAGGTGACCTCGAACTCGGCGGCGATGTCGCAGACGGTCTCGGTCTTTCCCTGGTAACCGAGGCCGAAGACCATCACCCCAGGCCAGGTCGCGGACGTGAGCCGCATGGCGTTGCCCCGGATGCGCCGGTCGACGAGAGAGGCGACCCTCTTTGCCATCGGTGTCTCCTGCAGCGGCATGTTGACGTGCGTCGCCGTGCGGTGCAGGTTGTGGAGCGCTTTGTCGCGATCGCTCATCGCCTGCCACTGGTCCAGGGACAGCCGGGGCGCCGGGACGAAGGACCGGCGGGACCGGCAGTAGTACTGCCAGCCCTCGTGGGTGTCCCGGCGGGGAGGCTTGCCGCCGAGGATCTCGGCGAGCGGGTGGGTCGGTGCGGCATCGGTCATGCGTGGTCCTCAAGCGGGGCGGGGGCGTCGTCGGGCGGGATGAGGAAGAGGTTGCGTCGGCGCAGGCTGTCGCCCAGCCGCGGCGGCGGGACCGGGCGGCGGACCACCGACGCCTCGCGTAGCCGGCGTCGTTCCGCATCGACCGCCTTCGCGATGTCGGCTGCCTCGACGGGCCAGGCGACCACTTCGGCCGCCGGGCCCTCCGGCGTGGAGGGCTGGTCGGCTGCGGCTTGCGCGGCGTCTGCGGCCCGGCGCGAGCGGGCGCTCTTCTCCCGCTTGCCCATCTGGGAGGGCCACTGGCTGACCGGGATCGCCGAGCCGAGGATGTCCAGGAGCACCGGCAGCAGTTCCTCGTCCGAGCGCGGTTTCAGCCCGGCCCGGCGGACCTCGCCGAGCAGGGCGTCGACGTTGGTGTCCGAGAACGCCGGGACCTCGCCCTCGGGAGGCAGGCCGGTCCAGCGCAGGACGTGCCAGCGTTCGGGATCGTCGGGGTCCTGGAAGAACACGGTGCGGCGGTCGCGGCGGTCGGAGCGGATGACCCACTTGCCCTTGTGCCGGCCGCCGCGCGAGGACCGGCCGTGGAAGCGGTCCTCGTCCAGGACGTCGGCGTAGTAGTAGAGCCCGAGGATCTTCACCCCGCGGCCCGCATGGATCATCACGTGGTGGGGCCGCAGGAGCTTGTAGTAGAGCTCCGGGCCCGGGATCTCGAGGTCCAGGCCGCCCTGCCGTGTTGATGCCGCGAAAAGCGAGTTCGGACTGTGGGGCCCGTCCGGCGCCCAGGCCGGCGCGTACTCGCCCAACTCCCGGTTCTGCCAGACCTTCACCACCCAGGTGGCGACCACATGCTCGACCTGAGCCAGCGTCAGCACCGCATCCGCCTCGGGGCCGGCGCCCCGGTCGGCGACATCCGTTCCGGTGAAGCCCAGCAGGTGCTCCAGCAGGAGCGTCTTGATCGAGGAGAACGCCCGCTCGACGGCGAACTTGTCGTGGGCCCGCAGCGTGCGCGCCGGCAGGATCGTGCAGCCCAGCGCCCGCTCGGCGGCGACGATCTGGTGGCTCTTGTAGGGGCCGCCGTGGTCGGTGGTGACCGTCTCCGGCGCGAAGAACGGCAGCGCGGCGACCCTGTGCCCGGCGAACTGGGCGACCAGCGTGGCCGGAGCGCCGGGGTAGGGCCACTCCATGTCCTCGCCCCAGCCCTCGCGCATCGGCAGCGGCATCACCACGTCCCGCAGCAGCATCGCGATGTCCACCGACGTGTCCGACACCAGCGTGAGCCGGAACGCCACGATCGAGTGCGTGTAGAGGTCCAGCGCCAGCGACATCACCGCCGACACCGGCTCGCCGAACACCTGCTCGCGGACCTTCACCGGCAACGGCGTCGAGTCCAGAGCGACCACCTGCCCCGGCCGGTGGACCACCACCCTCCGCCCGGCCTGCGCGATCTCCGCGGTGCGGACGTAGCGCTGCCGCGAACCGTCGGGGCCGAACCACTCCTGCCAGACCGCCGCCAGCGTCTTGCAGCACGGAACGTCCTCGGCCGGGAAGTCCGGGAACACCTCCCGGATGTACTGGTGCAGCAGCCGGTGCCGGGCGGCCATGGTCATCCGCGAGCGCCGAAGGCATTCCTCCCTCACCGCGTAGATCCCTTCCCGGATCTCCGGGGTGATGCTGGGGCGGCCCCCGCCCGCGCGGAGCCAGCGGCCGTCCGCGCAGGCCAGCACCAGGTCCTCGCCCTTGCTGCGGGCTAGGCGCTTGAGCGTCCGCTCACTCATGAACCGCAGCCCCAGTGCCTCCGCCTCAACGGGCGGCATCGCCCGCAGTTCGGCGGCCTTGGCTCGGCGGCGCTCGCCAAGCGTGGTCATCGCCGGATCGAAGCCCGGCCTCGGCTCGCCCTGCAGGGCCCGCGCCGGGTGCCCGGCCCGAAAGCCGGTCTCGGTCTCCAGCACGTGCTCGGCCCGGATCCGGGCCCGCCGCATCTGCTCGGGTGTCAGGTCGGACAGAACCGTTCCCCGTCGGTCGCCGCCGGTCCGGGCCAGACGGCCGGGAGTGGGCAGCGGACGGACACCGGGGTGGTTCGCCAGCCAGCGCAACG
The DNA here is from genome assembly GCF_009569385.1 of Streptomyces kaniharaensis. NCBI lineage: Bacteria > Bacillati > Actinomycetota > Actinomycetes > Kitasatosporales > Streptomycetaceae > Streptomyces > Streptomyces kaniharaensis. Next base: position 298,543 of record NZ_WBOF01000002.1, on the reverse strand, counting down.
ACCGCCGGCTCAGCTCTCCGCCGGCATCGGCCAGGACCACCCGGCCCAGATGCGGTTCCAGCTCCTCGACCGTGAAACAGACGCCACCGAGCTCCAGCCGGACGCCGGGCGCCAGGACCAGGACGCCGCGGCTCACTGCCGCCGCCCCTGCGACGGAATCATCGGCTGCTGTCCGGCGAGCCAGACCGGGGACCGGTCGCCGAGCGGCTCGCCCAGATCGACACCGAGCCGGCGGTGCCAGAGCAAATGGACCGCCTCGGCCCGCGCCAGCTCTGGCCAGTCCGTCGACTCCACCAATTCCCCGAACCGCAACGGCCCCTCGGCGACGGCGTCCAGCAACTCGCCGTGCAGGCCGAGCAGGTCCTTGCGCGGGCGGCGCCGGGCCGACAACGCGTCCAGCACCCCCACCACGTGCGGGCGCCAGCCGGTGACCACGGTGTAGTGCCAGCCGGCCGCCGTCGCGACTTCTCGTGTCGCGGCGAACTTCCGCGCGTCCTCGTCGCGGACCAGAGCGGCCGGGCGGACGTCGAAGAGCCAGTTGCCGTCGGGCATCAGCGCGAGGAAGTCCGGGATGTGAGCCGCGCGGCCGCCGGTGTGCTCGAAGTCCAGGCGGAACGGCTGCGGCAGCACCTCCCGGGCCCGCAGGAAGTCCAGCGCCCGCAGCAGGTCCCGCTCCTCCAGCGACTCGAACCCGTGCTGGCGGCCGGTGGAGATCATGGGCTCCAGGCCCGGCCGGTGCCGCTGCCGGGCCCGCCAGGTGAACCGGCGAACCGGCTGCGAGTCGAGCACCGGCACCGACTCCAGATCCCTGACCGGCCAGACCACCTGGCCGCCGTCGAACAGCCAGGTCGTCGACCAGCGTCTCGGCCAGGACGCATCGAGCACCAGGCGCCGGCGGTGATCGCCATCGCCGGTGAACGTGCTGATCAGCGCGGTGAGATCGCATGCGTCCGAGCGGATGGCGGGTCCGGTCCGGAAACTCATGCGCCAACCCCAGCACCCCCGGCGCCCGCGGGTAGCCAGGCGGGGTGATGTTCACCCGGTCAAGTGAAGATCACGAAGCGGAGGCCGGAGCGTGGCGGGCAACCTGACCGCCGAGATCAGGAGGATGGCGGCCAGCGCGGGGATGACAGTGCGGTGCTGGGCTGAGCTGGCCCGCCTGTTTCGCGTGGCGGCGGACCTCAACTCCTGACGGCCTCTGCGATCTGCAGGGCGGCCTGGGCGGGCGTGAGGTGCGTGGTGTCGACGACCTCGGCCTCGGCGTGCAACCAGGTGCGGGCCGCCTCGGCGTAGGGCTCAAGGTATTTGAGACGGAACCAGGAGTTGGGACCAACAACAGTGTCCCCTGCGATGCGCCCGCGGAGGGTCTCCTGGTCGGCATGGAGAACGAAGTGCCGCACCGGAATGGCGTGTTGGGCGAGGCCCGTGCTGATCTCGCGCCAGTACTGCTCGACCAGGACAGTCATCGGCATCACCAGAGTCCCGCCGGTGTAGTCGAGCACGTGGCGGGCGGTCTCGACTACGAGTGGCCGCCACGGCGGCCAATGCTGGAAGTTGTCCGTCCCGGGCAGCCCCGGTGTGATGTCCATGAGTGTCTCGCCAACCTTCTCGGCGTCGAACACCCGGGAGTCGGGGATCAGCTGCTGCACGAGTGCACTGGTCGTCGTCTTGCCTGCACCGTGGGTGCCGTTGAGCCATACGATCACGGGTTCGACACTAACGGCGCGCGGGTCACAGGAACGGGCATAGCAGAAATCCGGTACGGCTTCGGCGCTGACTGCGACGGTGTCAACCACTGAGATCGGATGTCACCTAGCTCGAAAAGTCGCAACTACTGAGCCGGGACACGAGAGTTGGAACCAGTGGGGCCGAGCGACCTGACGGTTTCTCGTCGATGGGACACGCTTGTTGGCACCAAGTGGTCACGATTCTTGGAACCAGCAAGGCCCTTGTATAGCTTCGCCGGTACCAGTGCTGAGGACCCTGCGGCTTACCGGCCCCTGGAGGGGTATCACTGACACGTGATCAGGCTCTCGCCGTCGCCGAACCTGAACCCCAGGGCATGGACCAGGTCGAGTACCAAACCCTCGGCGAGTGGGTCACATTCCGCCTCAAGGGTGGTTCTCACCGCCACTGGGTCGGGTTGAAGGCCGGCTGCCTCCGCCCAGGCCACGGCCTGACGGGTGACCTCGTCGGGATCACCGATCCACTCCTCGGGGACGTCGTAGTCTCGCGCCATCTCCGGAGACAGTGCGCAGTGCCAGGTCAGACCGCCGGGGCTGGCTGCTTCCACGCTGACGACGTCGCTGTCGTGGACATACATGACGAGGGCCGGGGCTCCCGTCTCAGTCGCGATCGAGTCATGCGGAGCAACGCCTGGAGACAGTTGCAGGATCTGCCAGGCGCCATCCCTGGCCGACCACCACGACGTGGCGGCAAGCGCCTGTACTGCTGCCAGCTCGGTCACCGGCTGCTCGGCCCGTGCCACAACGAAAGATCCGGAGAAACCCATGGATCGAGACCGTAGCCCCCGGCGCTGACACCCCCGGCTTCCTCACTGGTTCCAGGCCGCCGGCGCCCACATCCCTCAGGGTCGACAGGGTCACTCAAGGGTCCCCGAGAAGGGTCGCCCGGTTCCAACATGCGTGGCCAGGTTCCAACCATCGTGGCCCGGCTCAACTACCCGGTGTGGCCAGAACCCCGCAGGGGCCAACTATCAATTCCAGGGGCCAACTATCAATTCCGGCCTCATCCTTGACGGCCTTGGCCACCGGTGAGCAGCAGCCCGGCGTCCGGGCGCTCGAAAACGCCGTGTTCACCCGGGGCTCGCCCGGAACCGCCCAGGTTGATCGCACGCATCGAACAGGGGCAGGATGCGACGCCATGACGGACTCGTGGGAGATTATCAATTCCCTTGCAGAGAAGCTTAATTCACTCTCCACCGTGCCTCATGAGCAGGAATTGCTCGGGCAGGCTCTCAAGCTCGCCGAGGAGACCGGAGAAGTTGCCGAAGCCGCCATCGGGGCTCTCTCGATGAACCCCCGGAACGGCAACTCGCATACCTGGGACGACGTCCGCAAGGAGGCCTGCGACGTCGCCGCCACCGCGCTGATCCTCATCGCCCGCACCGGCGCCGACCCCCGCGACATCTTTGAGAGCCACCTGCACTTCCTCCAGCGTCGATCACTCACCGGGGAGGCCACAGAGTGAACACCCCCACTGCGACGAAGACCGCCGGCGGCGAGGAGAACGACGACACCGCGATGATGGAGTACCAGCCGCCCGGCAGCGCTTCGGTGCGCTCCCCCTGCCGGTAGAGCACGGTGGCCAGGCGGGTGGTGGCCATCGTCCGTGCCCGGGCCTGGGTGGTGTTCGGCGTCGGTGGCCCGGCGCAGGTCGGCGACGACCTGGGGCCCGGTGTCGCCGTGCTCGCGGCCGGCGGTCAGGCCGAGCTGGAATAGCGGGCGGGCCTCGTCGTACAGGCCGGCGTCGAAGCTCGACCAGGCGGTCAGGTTCGCCAGGCGGGCGATCGCGCCGAGCAGCGCGCCTCGCACGGCCGGGCTGGTTGACGCCTCGGTGAATTCCACCGCGGCGTGCAGCTCGCGCAGCGCGAAGTCGCGCACGGCCCGCCCGCCTGAGGTGCGGTCCCAGTGCTCCAGCACGCTGGTGCGATGGGCGATGGCCCGGACATCGCCCATGCGCAGGCGCGACAGGGGCGGCGCGGGCGGCAGCAGGGCGAGGGCGGCAGCCAGGACTTCTCGGCGGGTCGAGGAACTCACCTCATCAGGGTGGTCGCGGTGGTGGACCTGCTTGGCGATCAGGCCCAGCTCGGACGCCGTCTCCGCCCCCAGCACGAGGCAGAGAGCGTGCCGGTAGTGCTCGTGCGGCCAGGTGATGAGGCCACGTTCTATGCGGGAGACGTAGCCGGCGTCAAACGGCGATTCCCGTCCGGTGACCGCCTCGACCAGCGTGCATACCCGCTCGGCTACCTGGCGCTGCGTCAGGCCCAGCGCGAGGCGTGCCCGCCTGAACAGCACGTTCGCCACGGTGTCCCGCCCCCAACTCTCGGTTCAGGGAGAGGATTCAGCGTATCGAGCGGCTCGCGGACTGCCTACCGATCTGCCCTGCCGCTGTCACCCGATCTGGTGGTCTCCTGGACATTGTGGGTGCCGATAAATCATCCGGCCTGGTCACGCGGCATGTTGGTATTCGTGGAGGGTTCCGCTCAGTCGGTCTCGCCGACGGACCACCAGACGTCTGATCTGTGCTGGTTCGTTGATCGGTTCGGGTAGCGGGCGGACCTCGTCGGCGGCAAGCCATCCGCGCTGCTGCGACAAGAATGCGCGGCAGGGCGGGAAGGGCCCCGCGCCCAGCCGGAAGCGCCGATCTTGTCGACGGCTACACAGCCTGCGGCATGCCGTGCTCGCCGCGCGGGACAGCGCGGAGTCGGCCTGCTTGGGCGTGATCGAGTGCGCGGGCAAGGGCTTGGACGGCTTGGTCGGCGGAGTCCTTGGAGAGGTGACCGTAGAGGTTGATCGTGGTCGCGAGGGTGGCGTGGCGCAGGGTCTTGGAGACGATGGCCAGGGGGATGCCTTCGGCGATCATGATGCTGGCCGCGGTATGGCGTAGGGCGTGCAGGCCGATCCGGGGAAGGCCGAGTTCGGCGGTGCGCTTGTGGAGCTGGTCGAGGACCCACTGGGGCCGCAGCGGTGTGCCGCCCGGGCGGGCGAAGACAAGGCCCTTGAGCCGGCCTTCTGGGTGGGCGGCCATCTGGAGGGCTGCCTGGCGGTGGAGGGCCGTCATGACCCTGGGGGAGAGGCTGATCCAGGCGCGGCTGGCCTCGGTCTTCGGCTGGCCGAGGCTGAGGGCGGTCACTCTTCGTTACTGGCAGCAGGGCGCCCGCCTTCGAGTCTTGTCGGGGTCGCGAAAGACACTTGGCCCGTCAACTCTTGGAGGCGCGCCTGCGGTCACGGTGAGTCACATTTTCGGCGTGGCCGGGGCTTGGGGCAGGTTCGGGTGCGAGTTCACGTGAGCCGGTCACGGTGGTGGGCGGCTGCTTCGCGGACGAGCTGGGCGAAGCGTTCGCGGTTGCGGTTCTGGTGTTTCTTCGGCGCGTTCGTCGTCGAGCTGTTCGCGCAGGTCGACGAGGTCGGGCAGGAAGCCGTCGGCGATGCGGAGGGCGTGGCGCACCAGGCCAGTGACCGCGTCGTTGGGGGAGGTGCCCGCTTCGAGGAAGCCGAGGACGAGGGTGGGGGTTTCGTGGGGGTGGGCTTCGATGTTGTCGGATTCCATGACCACTGCGGTGGGCGCCGTGCCGGAGGCTTTGGCGGTAGCCTCGGCTGCGGCTGCGGCTGCGGCTGCGGCTGCGACGGCGACGGCGAGCCAGTGGGCCGCGGCGATGGCTGCGGCGGTCGGGTCAATGTCGGAGAACAGCTCCGGTGGCCCGAACGGGTTCCGTTGGAGGAGGCGTCGGCGGCGACCTGGACAGGGGAGAGGCACCTTCGCGGCTGAGGAGGACGGCCTGTCGGGCGCGGCCGGTGAGGTTGCCGAGTTCGGCGGCGGCCTCCGCGAGGACGGCCTCGGTCAGGTCCTCGTTGTCGAGGGCGAGCAGGGCGCGGCCGATGCGGTGCGCGGACTCGACCAGGGGGCTGTAGGAGACGTCGAGCATGCCGTCCTGCGGGAGGTTCGGCTGGGTGATGACGTCAGTTACCTCGCCGAAGGCGTTGCGTTCCTGTTCACGGCGCCAGCCTTCGGTGTTGGGTTCCAGGGAGCCGGCGGCGCTGGCGGGGTGGGTGTAGGTGCGCCAGGCCGCTTCCGACAAATGGCCCAGGGAGTCGGCCAGCCGCAGGAGCGCTGGGAGGTCTGCGCCAGTCGGGAGAGTGGCGATGCGGGACGCGAGGTCGCCCTCGCTGATACCCCAGGTGGCGATCAACCCGTGCCGGACGGGGTCGACGCAGTAGCGGGTCATGAACTGGCTGCCTCCGGGATCGGTTCTGCGTGCAGGCTGACGCGCACTCGGTCTGGCGGCCATCAAGGTCCGTACGGGCCAGGCATGTCCGTGCTTCTTGCAGATCGTGACCTACGTGTCATCCGGGTCAGCCCATCGTGAAGAGGAGGTTGACGGAGTCGTAGTAGTCGGGCAAGTGCGCCACGAGCGAACCCACCTGCGGTGGGTCGATCTTCGCCCAGTTATGTGGGCCGAGCAGATGCTGGGAGTAGTCGCTCTGCGGGACCGGCGGCACGAACCAGAGCCGGAACGCACCGGGCTGCGCGGCCGGCTCGAAACGCCAGAGTTGCTCGGCGCGGCCCGCGTCGGAGCGGCAGTCGCGCAGGGTGACCGGGATGCTGTTTCCGCCTGCTGTTGTTCCGTCGATGCAGGTACCGGTGGCCGCGTTCCTGAGCTGGTAGGTGTCCTGGCTGGCCGGCAGGCGCTGCCAGCGCTGGGGAGGCTTCCCGCTGCACTGCTGGAGCTGCAACGACCCGGCGGCACCGCTGTCGGCGACGCCGATGCACAGCCCCGAGCCGACGTTGACGAGCGGAAGACCGGCGGCATCGGCCGACGGTGAGGCGGACGGTGAGGCGGACGGAGGCGTGGACGAGGCGGGGGCCGCAACGGGTGTCACCACGGCTGTCGGGACGGTCGAGGCCGCAACCGGTGCCACCGGGGCAGCTGGGGCGGTCGGGGCAGGGCTCGCGGACACGGGGACGGATGCGGCCCGGTCGGGCAGGCCAACGTCGTTCGGCAGCAGGGCGACGGCGGTCACTGCTGTCCCTGCGACGGCCGCCGCTGTCCAGGCCCATTTCGCGGCGCCGAACCGCGCGACGCCCAGCTTGGCCGCACCGAGCTTGCCCGCCGCCAGGTGGGCACCGTGTCCTCCGAGGGACGACCAGAGGGTGCTGGGGCTCCACAGCAGGATTCCGGCTGGCAGGATCGCGCCGAGGCGGCCGTTGAGGTCGCGCAGATCGCGCTCGGCCCGGGCGCATCCGGCGCAGGTCTGAAGGTGTCGGCCGAGGTCTCGGGTGGCGCGCTTGTCCGGTCGGCGGATCGAGGCGGCGAGCAGGCCGCCGTAGTGCCGGCACTCGTCGCTTACGGCCTGGTCGAGGTGTTCGCGTAGGTAGGCCTCGCGCAGGCCTTCCCGGGCGCGTGCGACCAGGGAGCCGATGCCGCCCGCGGTCATTCCGAGGCGCCGGGCGGTGGTGGCGGCGGGCTCGTGCTCGACGACCGCGTGCCAGAGCACGGCCTGCCAGCGCTCCGGCAGCGCCCGGTAAGCGCGCAGCACAAGTGATCCCTCTTCCGCCGCGAGGACGGCGTCCTCGACGTCCTGTGCGGCGGGAAGGGATTCGGCCCACTTCTCGAAGTCGTCCGACAGCTGGGTTCGGGCGCCGGTGTGTGCCCAGTCGGTGGCCACGTGGCGTACGCAGGTCAGCAGGTACGGCCGCCAGGCGTGTTCCGGTCCGTGCCCTGCGGCGACGGCTCGGTAGGTACGGGCGAAGGCCTCGGCGGCGAGGTCGTGGGCCGTGGGCAGGTCCCGGCAGCACGTGCGGGCATAGGCGAGCACCGCGGAGTGGTGACGGGCGAACACCTCGCCCATCACGTCGTTGATTGCTGGTCCCGGCGGGACGGCTGCCCCGGGCCGGAGGGCGGGATCGCGCAGCAGGGCGGAGAGCTCCGCGTCGCTGAGGTGGTGGAGGTCCTGCTGGCGGGCCGTTGCCGATGGGCTCAACGCTCACTCCCGTTGGCGTGCTGTTGGCCGGCGCGGGGTGTCGGCGACGCTGCCGTGCTCCGGCCGCGCCCGGCCGGGAATTCGCGACAGTGTGCCACGTTCGCGGACATTTGCGAACCCTGGATGTTCGGCCGCGTGTGAGCTCGCGCGGCCGACGCTCGATCGGCACCACCGAAGGCGTACCGGGCCGACGTTGGTCGGGTGCCACGGGTGCGTCCTCGGGCCGCAATGCGGTCGTGGCCTGCGCGGGAAGCCGGTGCGAGGGCCGGCTTGACGCCACTTTAGTAAAGACTTTGCAAAGTCGCGGGTCGGTCGGCGCCCTGCCCGGTCTCCCCCTCAGCAACGGCAGGCCAGGTGCCACTCAAGCGCTCCTGGACTGACGGTGCCGCACCGAACCGTTCGTCAGCAGAAAGGGCTGTGTTCAGTGGCAACCCACCGTCTCAGCAAGAAGCGCCGCCGCGTCATCGCGGGTCTGCTCTCCCTCGGTCTGGCCGGGGGTGGAGCCGCCTACCTGCTCAGTCCCGGGGCGAGCGCCGGGGAAACCCCGAACGCGTACACGTACTACTCGTTCCCCTCCGGCACGCCCGGCAGCCTGCACGACGTCACGTGGACGACGACCCCCCAGCTGGACCCGGGCCCCACGTCGAACATCTACTGGAGCCACCAGTTCGCCCTCGACAACGGCAAGACCGCCTACATCGGCCTGCAGAGCAACGGCGGTGAGAAGCGCCACTTCCTGTTCTCGGTGTGGGATGCCGACCAGTCCAAGGCCGGCCCCACCGGCTCCTGCGTGCGGTTCACCGGTGAGGGCGTGGGCCAGCACTGCGAGACGCGCCTGGACTGGGAGCAGGGCCACACCTACGAGTTCAAGGTCGCCGCCACTGGCGACCCTGGCTGGTTCAACGGCAGCTTCACCGACACCACCACCCACACCACCGTCGACATCGGCACGATCCACTCCCTCTCGGCGAAGGGCATCTCGCCCGGCGGCATGATGGACTGGACCGAGTACTTCGAGTGGAACTTCGCCGAGTCCAACTGCTACAACCAGCCCGGCTCCGCGGCCGCGTTCACCCCACCGCGCGCGAACGGCGGCACCATCGCGGCCAAGGGCGCCGGCAACCGCGCCAGCACCGGCGACTGCAACGCGAAGGTCGAGACCACGCCGCAGGGCGTCGTGCAGCGCGGCGCCATCGGCAACACCGCCCGCGGACACGTCCAGAACGGCGCCAAGTGCCTCCAGGCGCCCGGCGATCCGGCCGTCAGGACGGCCGACTGCACCAACAGCTCCAACCAGGCCTGGGTGTACGCCGCGGACGGCACCCTGCGGCTGAGGTGGGACTCCTGCCTCACCGCCCAGGGCTCCACCGTCGCCTCCCAGGCCTGCCAGGGCACACCCCGCGTGGGCAGGGTCAGCGACCCCGCCAAGCAGTGGACCTACGACCCCACCGTGCACACCCTCAAGAACCGCCAGTCCGGCCAGTGCCTGACCGTCGCCGCCGACGGCAAGCCCACCACCGAGACCTGCGCCGGCACCCCCGGCCAGCAGTGGACGCTCCCGCCCACCGAAGGCTCCACCCAGCCCACCCCCAACCCGACGCCAACCCCCACCCCGGACCCGACCAAGCCCACCGACCACACCACCCCCCTCGGCGACCGGCCCTGGCTCACCGCCAGCGGCGGCTGGGGGTCGGTGGAGAAGAACACCAGCAACGGTGAACGAGCCGCCGGTGACGGACACCCCCTGACGATCCGCGGCACCACCTACCCCAAGGGGATCGGCACCCACGCGGCCAGCACCATCGAGTACAACCTCGGCAACAGCTGCAAGAGCCTCTCCGTCGACGTCGGCGTCGACGACGAGGTCCACGGCAAGGGCTCCGTCGACTTCCAGATCTACAGGGACAAGACGAAGGTCGCCGACAGCGGTCCCCTCACCGGCACCTCCCCCGTTAAGCACCTGACCGCCGACCTCACCGGCGCCACCAGCCTGCGCCTGGTCGTCACCGACAACGGTGACGGCAAGGGATGGGACCACGCCGACTGGGCCAACCCCCAGCTCACCTGCACCAACTGACACCCACCCAGTCCGCGCAAGCGCGGTACTGAGGCCGAGGCGGCGAGCCGGCCGATGCTCCCCGCCCGCAGGGCACCCGGTGCCCCCGTGCATGTCCGAGAGTCCTCCCCCTTGCTCTCGGACACACCCCGGCAGACCTGGAACCCCAGGTCTGCCGGGAACCCTCCCGACCCCCTGTCCCCCCGGCACCCACGCGCACCCCGAGACCCATGGAAGAAGATCCAGTGTCAGACCCAGCCGGCCGGTTCCCGGAAAGCGAACGCACACGCCTTCAAGCAGCCCGCGAGCTCACCGCCCGCCACTATGCCGCCGTACTGGCCTACGCGCACCTGCTGTGCCGTGACCAGCACATCGCACGCGAGCTTGCAGGCGAGGCCTTCGCCGAGACCCTGGAGGCCGCGTTCTCGGGAATGGGCCCCACCCACGCCTGGCGCCCGCACCTGCTGGCCGCCACCCGGCGCACCGCCGCCCTGTGGGCCGACACCGACCGGCGGACCGCCCTCTCGCCCGGCTTCCTCGACTGGCTCCAGAGCCTTCCCCTCCCCGACCCGGCATCCCCCTGCGCATCGATCACAAACGCCGCCGCGGAGGAGAACTCGTTCACCCTGCAGGCTTTTTGGAGGCTGCCGGGAGCCTGGCAGGCGGGCCTGTGGCAGAGCCTGGAGCAACCGGCCGATCCGGAAGAACGCGCGCCGTCCCCCGACCTGCCCACCGCACTCCTCCCGCCCATTCACCTCGTGCAGGGCTTCTACGACGCCTACCTGCAGCGGTACGCGGCCCGCACGCCCCGTGACTGCCGTATGCTGACCGCCAGGCTCGGTGACAGCGTCCGCCGAGGCACCCTCCAGGACCGCGAACTCGAACTCCACCTGACCCGGTGCCCGGGCTGCAGCCACGCCCGCACCGAGCTGATCGCCATCCACACCTGGCAGCGCCCCTCCCTCCTGGAGGCACTGCTGCTGTGGACGGGCAACCCGTCGCCAGCCACCGCGGACATCACGATCCTGCCCTCCCGAGGTCAGGCTCAGCTCCCATGCGTCCAGGCCCCGCAGCCCAGGCAGATGACGCATCCCATTGGTGCCGGCGACCGCAAGCCCGTCCCCTCCGGCAAAAGGACCATCCGCAGGCCCGCCCCGTCCAACAAGACGATCGCGATCGGCCTCACGGTGCTCGGCCTGAGCGTCCTCGCCGCAGCAGCCGCGGCCGTCACGGCCAACCGCCCGGCGCCGCCAGCTGCAGCCCCCCAGCCACCACCGCCTCCGTCCCCCTCGCCCACCACCGCGCAGGTGACCGCACCGGCCACCTCGCCCGCCACTGCACCGGCCACCTCGCCCGCCGCCGCACCACTGGGAATCCCTGCCGTCGCACCCGGCCGTTCTGAGACAGCCACGGCCAACATCCCCTCCGCGTCACCGAGTAGCCAGCCCGCCGGCTTCCGCCTCGTCAACGCAGTCACCGGCCTGTGTGTCGGCCCCGACGACGACAACGTCGGCATCCGCCTCCAAACCTGCACCCGCACCGGCCTGCAGACCTGGCAGCTCCTCAGGACCGACACCGACGGGCTCTACCAGCTCCGTCACACCGCGACCGGCCAGTGCCTTGACGGCACCACCACCGGCGGCAACACCGTCCCCGTCACCCTGCAACCCTGCCGCCCCGCCGCCGAGCACAGAGAACAGCTGTGGAAGCCAGGCCCCGACAAGGTCCCCGCCGCCTTCCGCCTCTACTTCGCCCCGCCGGTCGCCTCCAGCGACTACGGCACCCACCTGCTCGGCCCCACGGACGTATGGCCCGGCCCGCCCCGAAACGGCTCACCCCTCGTCCACCAGCCGAACTACTACAACAAGGACTACTTCCTGTTCACGACCGGATGACCAGCCCAACGAGTGCGGCGCCCCCGGAACGCCGGACCGCGCGCTGAGGGCAGAGGCTCACCCCGCCCTCCCGTCCGACCAGGCCGCAACAGAACACCGACCCAGGAAAACCCATGCCCCCACAACTCGGCGCAGCAGCACCAGCAGCCCCGCGCAGAGCAGACCGTGCCAACAAGCCCAGCCTCCCGCGCTCCCGCGCTCTCGCCTGCGCGGCTGTGTTCCTCGCGGCGGCAACGGTGCTGCTGTTCGCCTCACCGGCAAACGCCCAGGCGCCCATCCCGGGCTCACCGCTGGACGCCTATGACCAGCACACGCCCTACGACCCAGGGGTCCACAAGCTGGCGCGGCTCGCCGCCCTGATCTCGTACACCCTGATAGTGTCCACCGTCCTGCTCGGAACGGCGCTGCGCCTGCGTCACCTCGAACGCTTCGTCAACCGCACCACGATGTACGGCGCCCACATGACGATCGCCCTGAGCGCCCTGATCTTCGGCGCCATCCACGGCGTGACGTTCCTGTACCAGCCGATCTGGCACATCGGCACCAGCGAGCTCGTCATCCCCTTCACCAGCGGCCCGCAACGCCTCCCGGTGGGCTTCGGCATCCTCGGCACCGAACTGGCGATAGCGGTCGGCTGTTCGGTCTGGCTGCAACGCCGACTCGGCTACCACCGCTGGCTGCGCTTCCACCAACTCGGCTACGCCGCCTTCACACTGATCTGGCTGCACGTCTTCACCGTGCACCCGGAGCCGCGCCACGTCGGCCCCGTGGCCGTGACCATCGCGGTCGGCGCCGGCCTGTGCCTGCTCGCCTTCCTGACCCGGGCCATCCCGCCGACCTCGCGCCTGCGCGCCTCCTCCTTGCGCACCAACCTCCCCTGACGAGGCAAGCCAGCAACCCCGCCGTCACGTGGCGACCCCGGTTCCGACCCCAACAGGTGACAACGCATGACCCACCAACCCGCACCGCCGCAGCAGCACCCGGCATGGCGCGCCGGCACGACGACCGCACCGCGAAGCGCACCCCAGCACGCGTTCCCCCACGAGCGGACCCAACCCCTTCGCCCCGCGCCCGCCGACCCCAGCCAGCCGATTTGTTCCGGACCCTCGCCCCTCGCCACCCCCGCCCACCGGAGCACCTCCGCGACCGCAGCGCCGCCGCGGCCCGGTCTCGTCCCGGAGACCGGGCCCGTGAAGGTGAGCGTGGACAATCTCCGCTGCCACATCTACGGAATCTGCCAGCAGGAAGCCCCCGAGGTCTTCCGGATCTCCGAAAGCGGGTCACTGCACTACACGGCGAGCGTCCCGGCGCCGCTGGCCGCCCAGGCCCGGCAGGCCGCACGGTGCTGCCCCATGCAGGCCATCGCCGTCCGCCGCGCCCGCCCGACCCCGGCGCCTCCGCCTGGGCACCCGGCCGCCCGTGCGAGCGGCAAGCGGCACCGGATCGTCGTCGCCGGCGCCGGGCTGGCCGGTCTCAGCTCGGCCGCCCGCCTGCGCGCCCGGGGATTCGACGGCGAACTCGTCCTCATCGGTGAAGAGCAGCACCGCCCCTACAGTCGACCGCCGCTGTCGAAGCAGTTCCTGGCAGGCCAACTCGACAGCGAGGAGCTGCTGTTCCGCGCCGAGGACGACTTCGACGCCCATTGGCTGCTTGGCTCACCGCTCGTCGGGCTGGACCCGGCGCAGCGGACCGTCCTGCTGCGCGGCGGCGAGCGGCTGCGCTACGACGGCCTGGTGATCGCCACGGGCGTCGACGCCAGACGGCTGCCCGAGACACCCGTGCTCAGCGACCGGATCCACACCATCCGCACCCTGCAGGACGCCGCCGCCGTCCGACAGGCCATCCGCGCCGCCCGGGCCCGCCGCGTAGTCATCGTCGGTGGAGGCTTCGTCGGCTGCGAGCTCGCTTGCACGGCCCGCGCCCAGGGCATGGACGTCACCCTCGTGGTGAACGGCGCCTCGTTGCTCGGCAGGGTCCTGGGTGAGCAGCTGGGCGAGGTGGTGGCACGCATCCAGCGGCGGGCCGGCGTCGACGTACGCCTGGGCACCCGGATCACCGACTGGACCGACACCGGGACCGGACTGCTCCTGCGATTCGACGACGGCGACATGCTCGATGCCGACCTCGTGATCCTCGGGATCGGCGGCATCCCCCGCACCGACTGGCTGAACGGCAGCGGACTCGACACCCGGGACGGAGTCCTGTGCCACGCCACATGCCACGCGGTCGACCTCGCAGGCCGACCCGTCCCCGGGATCGTGGCGGCCGGCGACGTCGCCCGCTGGCCCAACCTCCGCTTCGACGCCACCCCGCGCCGCGTCGAACACCTCATCAACGCCGTCGAGATGGGACAACACGCCGCGGACTCGCTGCTCGACGGACCCAGCCGGGCCCAGGCGTTCACCCCGGCACCGCGCTTCTGGTCCGAGCAGCACGGCACCCGCCTGCAGGCAGCCGGAGTCCCAGCCCTGGGCGAACAGGTCGAGATCGTCGAAGGATCGCTGCACTCCGAGCGGTTCGTCGCCACCTACCAGCGCAGCACCCCGCGCGGCGCCCAACTCGTCGCGGCCGTGGCCTTCGACATGCCGCGCGAGCTGATGCACTACCGCGACCGCATCGGCCTCACCCGACCAGGCCCGCAACTCTCCTGGCAACCCCGCAGAGCCCGGACCCACTCCGCAGCCAGGCATGGGCGCCGATGAGCCGCCGACACCGCCGCCGCGTCAACGCGTCCCGGCCGGGATCGGTCCGCGAACTGCTCGCCCTGCCCGCGCTCCTGCGCGTGCGCTGGCCGTGCATCCTCGCGGTGATGGCCGTCGCCACGGTGCTCTACGCGGGGACGCTGCTGACCGCGTCCCCCATGCCCCCCAGCCAGGTCCCGGCCCAGCTCGACGCGGCCACCCACCCGCCGGGCGGTTGAGACAACGCGACGAAACCCGGCGGCAGCCGCGCTCCCCGCAGACGAAGCCCCTCGAAGCCGATCCCACACTCAGCCAAGTCACCAACCCCCGAACGACTTTCGGCGCTGCTCCGGCGACCGCCCGGGTCACCCGGGCGTGCCGGAACGAAAAGCCAAGACAGACCACAGGACAGCGAAGGCGGAAACCATGGACAGCTACCACGGCGCTTACCCCGACGCGGAGACCGTCGTCATTCCTCCGGCCGGCGACTGGGAGCCGACAGCCCGAAGTACGGAGTCGACCGAGCACCGCCCCCGGGACGGCGCGCGCACCACCCACCGCGCAGACGGCGGCCGCCGGCGAGCTGTTGCACGACGGGGCCTCCCCGGCGCGCCGCTGACCCTGGCCGTCGTGGGCACCGCCGCTACGGTGGCGGCGCTGGTGGCGGGAGTGACGGCATCGCTCGTCGGAGACCCGGGCCGGATTCCGGATCGAGCCGGCAGCATCGTGACGCAGGCCGCCCCGCCGGACGCGACAGCAGCCGCACCAACCCCGACCCCGACCACGAGTCCTTCCACCGCCGGTTCCGCCACCGCGCAACCCACCCAGACAGCCGCCGCAAGCCCCACCCCGGTGGCCCCCACCACCATGCCCGCTTCCGAGCGAACCACGACCGCCCCGCACAGCACCCCGCCCCTGGCCGGGCATCCCACCGCCGCCGCACCGCCCGTCAACCCGCCCGCGGCCGGGCGTAGCACCAGCGCCCCGAACACCAACCCACCCGCCGCCGGGCGCCCCGCCGCCGCCGCACCGCCTGTCGGCCCACCCGTCGGCGGCGGAACCGCGCAGCAGTTCGCCCAACAGGTCCTCGACCTGACGAACGAACAACGCGCCCAGAACGGGTGCGGCCCCCTCACCGGCAACGTCAAGCTGCAGGCCGCAGCACAGGGCCACTCCAACGACATGGCCGCCCGGGACTTCTTCGACCACACCAACCCCGACGGCGACAACCCCGGACAGCGCATCGACGCCACCGGCTACCAGGGGCGCGGCCTGGGCGAGAACATCGCCAGGGGCCAGGCGGACCCTGCCACCGTGGTGGACGGCTGGATGCGCAGTCCCGAGCACCGAGCCAACATCCTCAACTGCGCCTTCACAGAACTCGGCGTCGGCGTCCACCTCGGCCCCGGCGGCCCGTGGTGGACCCAGGACTTCGGCACACCACGTTGAGCCGCACCTCGACATCCCGGCAAGATGCTGATGGAGATCGCCGCGCCGGACCGAAGCGGCCTGCCGCTCGGCGCGGTCGTCGGACCGATATCGCTCGCCCAGGTCGCCTTGACCACACAGGGTGTTGGCGGTCACGATTTGCGTGACCGCTGACGATCGTTCGGCCCAGAGCCGACATCCACAGCGGCGCCGCAATGAGGAACATCGGAGGCCTCGGAGGGGGCGGGACGGTGCGCCGATCTCGGTGGTTAATTCGAACTGTGATGCTATGCCCGCGAGTTGACTGCCCTGGCTCCGTGGATGGGATCATGACGGTCTTCCTGCTTCTTGGTGGATCGGAGTGTGTCGTGTCGGTGCAGCCGGGGCCGGGGCCGTGGCCGGAAGCCGGATCCGCAGATCGCGGCGGCGATTCGGGCAATGTACCGGGGCAAGCGCGAGGCCCCGCTGGCGGTGCAGGTCCGCGACCGGCTCGGCGAAGTGTTCCCAGACGCCGCCTTCGCCGACGCGTTCGGACGGGCCGGCAAGCCGGGCTGGTCACCGGGCCGGTTGGCGCTGGTGACCGTGCTGGCAGAAGGCCGCGAACCTGACGGACCGGCAGGCCGCCGACGAGGTCCGCGAGAACCTCGCCTGGAAGTGCGCACTCGGGCTGACACTGGACGATCCTGGCTTCGACCACAGCGTGCTGTCGGAGTTCCGCACCCGCGTGGTCGAGCACCAGTCGGAGGAGCGCGTGCTGGACCTGCTCCTGGAGCGGCTGCGCGGGCTGGACCTGGTGCAGCCGGGCGGGTAACTCACAGCCCTGCGTGGAGCAGCTGTGCGGTTCCCACGGGCGCGTGACCGGGCGCCTCCGGTTGCGCACCCGTTCCGGTCGGCATCCGACTCGCGTGGCTGAGGGCCCTGGTGGCACAGATGCGGAAGGCCGCCACCAGGCGGTTGCCGTCCCCGGCGCGGGTGGCCAGCACGATGTGGCTGGGCTCGACGCCGTCGAGCGGGATAGCGGTGAGGTCGGGGCGCAGGGTGGGGGTGGCGACGGAAATGGTCACGGCCTGGCCGCCGGCGATGAGTTCGAACTGGTCCGCGACGGTGTCGATCAGTGGTCCGTCGGGGGCGGGACGGCCGTCGGGGCGCGGGTCGATGCGCCAGAAGGCGCTCTGGAGCGGGTCGGCTCCGCGCACCTTCGGCAGGGGCTCGTCGGCGATGTCGGCGAGGGTGACCGAGGCCCGGTCGGCCAGCCGGTGGTCGAGTGGCAGGACCACCACCCGGGGCTCGTCGTAGAGGGGCGTCACGTCCAGCCCGTCGGTGGCGAACGGCAGGCGGGCGATCACGGCGTCCACGCGATGGGCCAGCAGGGCCGGATGCGGCTCGTCGGGTGTCAGTTGTGTGGTGCGCACCTCGGCCTCGGGGTGCTGGTGGCGCAGCTCGCGCACCGCCGGAGTGATGATGAGACCGGGGGAGTGCCCGATGGTGATGCGGCCGGGTCGGGCGGCGGCCCGGGTGGCGGCCGCGGCGCGGTCGGCGGCGCGCAGCAGGTCCGTCGCCAGGGGCAGGAAGACTTCGCCAGCGTCGGTGAGGTGGTTGCCCTGCGACGTACGCTCGAACAGCAGGACGCCGAGGTGCTGTTCGAGACGGTGGATCTGGCGGCTCAGGGACGGCTGGGTGATGTGCAGGGCTTCGGCGGCCCGGCCGAAGGGCCGGTGCTCGGCCACGACCGTGAAGCTCTGCACCAGCCGTAGATCCAAGGGTTCGGCCGAGGGTGACGTCGAGTCGGGCACGTCCTCAGTGTAGTCCCCGCCATGGCCGACGATGCCAACTGCCGGCCCCCGTAACTCCCTTCCTGATCAGGTGCGATACGCGCGGCGTATCGCCTCCTGCGAAGCATTCATTGGACCCGCCCGCGCGCTCGGGCACAGGCTGGACCCACCGGCCGGAGCTCGGCACCCGCACCCTTTGGGCCGGTCCTCACCCACGTCCAAGGAGTGCATCGCCATGCGCGTTCTCGTCACCGGCGCGTCCGGTTTCATCGGTTCTGCCGTCCTCACCGAGCTCATCGGCGCCGGGCACCAGGTCCTCGGGCTCGCCCGCTCCGACGCTTCGGCCGCCGCCGTGACGGCCGCCGGAGCCGAGGCCGTCCACGGCACGATCGAGGACCTCGACGCCCTGCGTGCCGCCGCAGCCGGGTGTGACGGAGTCGTCCACCTCGCCTTCCACCACGACTTCGCGCGGCACCAGGAGGCGGCGCGCGCCGAGTCGGCCGCCGTCGAGGCGTTCGGCGAGGCTCTCGCGGGCACGGACCGGCCGCTGGTCATCGCCTCCGGTGGCCCGGTGGGGACCGAGCGGGACATGCCGCCGGCCACCGGCAGCCCCCGGGTCGCCGCCGCCCGCGCCGCACTCTCGCTGGCCGAGCGCGGCGTGCGCTCGTCCGTCGTGCGGCTCGCCCCGACCGTCCACGACGCGAGTACCTGCGGCATGGTGCAGCAACTGATCGGTATCGCCCGTGAGAAGGCCGTCTCCGGCTACCTCGGCGACGGGGCCAACCGCTGGCCCTCGGCGCACCGGCTCGACGCCGCGCGCCTGTTCCGCCTTGCCCTGGAGCAGGCACCGGCGGGATCGGTCCTGCACGGCGTCGCCGAGGAGGGCGTACCGCTGCGAGCGATCGCCGAGGCCATCGGCCGCCACCTGGACGTCCCGGTGAAGGCCGTCGCGGCCGAGGACGCCGCTGCCCACTTCGGCTTCCTGGCCCGCATCCTCGGCAACGACATGACGGCTTCGTGCGCTCTGACCCGCGAGCTGCTGGGCTGGCAGCCCGTCCACCCGGGGCTTCTGGACGACCTGGACCAGGGCCGCTGGTTCGGCTGAGAACCGACCCGACTCCGGCAGGACCACCAGAAGGGAAAGACCGATGCCGCATCACGGACCCGACAACCCTGACGCCACGTACGTTCCCCACGCCTACCCCGAGGCGACCTTCGACACCGGCGAGGTCGCGCTGAACCACGCCACGACCGGCTCCGCCGCCAACCCGGCCCTCGTGCTCATCCCGCCGCAGGCAACGTCCTGGTGGAGCTACGAGCGGGCGATGGAGCTGCTGGCCGACGACTTCGAGGTCTTCGCCGTGGACCCGCGCGGCCAGGGGCGCTCGACCTGGACCCCGGGCCGCTACACGGTCGACAACATGGGCAACGACCTGGTCCGGTTCATCTCCGGACGCGTCCGGCGCCCGGTCGTCGTCGCCGGCAACTCCTCCGGTGGCCTGATCGCGGCGTGGCTCGCCGCCTACGCGCCGCCCGGGATGATCCGCGGGGCCTACCTGGAGGACGCGCCGCTGTTCTCGGCGGAGATCCGTCCGGCCTTCGGCCAGGGCACCAGCCAGGTCGTCGGGCCGATGCACCGGCTCATCAGCACGTACCTGGGCGACCAGTGGTCGGTCGGCGACTGGCAGGGCTTCGTGCAGGGCACTGCCCCGCGAACTGCCGGTCGCGCTGCTTCGCGGCATGGCGGCGATGTCCGGCCGCTCCGGCGGCTACTTCGGCGGCGACGAGCCGCCACAGAGCATGAAGGAGTACGACCCCGAGTGGGCGCGCGCCTTCTGGACAGGCTCGGCCACCGCGTCCAACGACCACGCCCGCATGCTCGCCGCGGTGAAGGCTCCCGTGCTGTTCGCCCACCACTACCGCGCCGTCGACGAGGAGACCGGAACCTTGTTGGGAGCCGTCTCCGACCTCCAGGCCCGCCAGGCGCGCAGGCTCATCACCCAGGCCGGGCAGCGCTGCGACTACCGGTCGTTCCCGGACGCGGCCCACGCCATGCACGCCGGCGATCCGCAGCGGTATGTCGAGACACTGCGCGGCTGGACGTCGTCCCTCGACTGACCGTGCGTCACAGCAAGGTGCTCGCTGACGAACGGCAGGTCGGGGAGAGGTGAGTGGCGCCGGCGTCGGTCGAGCCGAACGCCAGGCCTCGCCGCTCAGGATCTCGTTGATCTTGGTGGGGCGCTCCTTGTCGACCACTTCATCGGCGTCGTCCACCAGGTCGCCGCCGGCGGCACGGTGATGGCCCCGGACGTGGTGAGCGCGCTGCTCGACCAGCGTTCCGCCGACCCGCCGCTCCAGGCGCTGAGCCCGCGCGAGCGCGAGGTGCTCGCCCTGATGCCGGAGGGACGTACCAACGCCGCGATCGCCGCCCGGATGTTCATCTCAGAGAAGGCCGTCAGCAAGCACAGCTACAACATCTTCACCAGGCTCGGCCGGGAGCAGTCCGAGGAGGACAACCGGGGGGTCGCCGTCCTGGCCTCGCCCCGCAAAGGGACGTCGTCGTAGCTCACTCAGCCGCTGCCTGATGATCGTCATAACGGTGGGCGGGTCGGTCGTTGAGCGTCGTGGCCACGGCATCTCCGAGCTGATTCAGGACGTCCCGTGAGAGTTGCACCGACCCGGTGAACGAGAAGAAGGCGTGGGTGGCACCCTTGATCGGGAGGTGCGTGACCGGTACGTCGGCGTTGGCGAGCTTCTGCGCGTAGCGGTCACCCTGGTCCCGCAGCGGATCGTGTTCGGCGGTGACGATGACGGCGGGAGGCAGCCCGGCCAGCTCGTCGGAGCGCGCCGGCGAGACGCGGGGGTCGGCACCTTCGTCGGGCGTGTTGAGGTAGAGGCCCCAGAACCATTCGAGCCAGCTGCGGCTCAGCAGCGGTCCGGCCATGTTCTCGTACATGGAGGGGCTGTCGTCGAACCTGTCGACCGCCGGGTATGCCAGTACCTGCAGGGTGATGGGAGGTCCGCCGCGCCGCTGCGCTTCCTGCGCGAGGGCCGCGGCGAGGTTGCCGCCGGCGCTCTCGCCGAACACTGCGATGCTCTGCCCGTCGCCGCCGAAACTTCCGGCGTTGGCCGCGACCCATGTCAGAGCGGCGTAGGCGTCTTCGATCCCTGCCGGGAAGCGGTGTTCGGGCGCGAGCCGGTAGTCGACGGAGACCACGATCGTGCCGGAGCGGTTGGTCATGATGCGGGCGATGTGGTCCTGGCTGTCCAGGTCTCCGAGGACCCATCCGCCGCCGTGGAAGAAGACCGTCACGGGCCGCGGCCCGGAGCGCGGGAGGGTGGCGGGGGTGTAGATACGGATGGGGACCTCGAGGCCTTCGGCGGCGGCCACTGCATCGTGCACGCTGCCGACGGGCTCGATGTCGCCCGCGAGGGTGGAGAAGCTGCTCACGAGGTCGCGGTTCTCCGCGACCGTTCGACTCTCCGGTGCCGGGTTGCCTCCTTCGGCCAACTCCTTGAGCAGGGCATCGATCTGGGGGTCGAGGGGCATGTTGAGGACCTTCCTGGAGCTGGCGAAACGACACCGATTGGAATGAATGTTCCAATCCCTGCAAGGCGCAGGAGTGGAGCAGCGGCAACGTGATGCCGTCCGGCGCTGAGTCGCCGGCCCGGGCTGCGCTGTCGTATCCGTTCTGGATGTGGGCCTGCCGGGGGCGGTGCGCTGCGTACGGTCAGCGGGCGATCGAGATCGCGAAGGGTGTGAATCCGGTGGATCGGATGACGTGCGGGACGAAGAGGATCGCGGCCTCTGTGGCGCGGGCGGTCTGGATTCCGCCGAGGTCGGTGATCCACTCCTTGTGCCAGCCGAGGTCGGTGAGCAGCTCGTGGACGGTCTGCTTGGCCTGCGGGTCCTCGCCGGATAGGAACGCGGTCGGTGTCTGGGTGAGCGTGGCCGGGGCGGTCATCACCGGGAAGAGCATGGTGTTGAGGGTCTTGACGACGTGGGTTTCGGGGAGCGCTTCCTGGAGCTGCTCGGCGAGGCTCGAGCCGGGGTAGATCAGATCGGCGGGCAGTCCGTCCGGTCCGTCGGTGGTGGCGTTGGAGACGTCGACGAGGATCTTGCCGCGCAGTTCCTCGCGCAGGGCGACGAGCCGGTCCAGCGAGCCGTTGCCCGGGGTGGCGTTGATGACGATCCGGGCGCGTCGGGCGGCGTCGGCGGCGGCGCCCGGCGTGCGGTCCGCCACGGTCACCTCATGCCCTGCCCGGGTGAGGGCTGTGGCCAGGTTGCCGCCGACGCGGCCGTTTCCGAGAACGGCGATCGTGGTCATGGTGATGGTGTTCCTTCCATGGGTGCGGGTTGTGGTGCGGTCAGCGGGAGAGGGTGGCGACGGCTTCGGCGTGGATACCGGGCGCGGCGGCCAGGAAGCTTCCGCTCTGGGGGGTCCAGGGGCGGCCCTGGGCGTCGGAGATCCGTCCGCCGGCTTCGCTGACGAGCAGTGCTCCGGGGAGCAGGTCCGCGCGGGCGCCGGCGAACTGCCAGAAGGCGTCGATCCGGCCGGCGGCCACGTTCACCAGGTGCAGGGTCGCGGGCACGGCGGTGCGGACGACGAGCGCGTCGAAGAGCATCGCGGTGATCGAGGAGCCGACGCGTCGCACGACCTTCTCGTCCTCGTCCGGCCGGGCCTGGCTGGTGGCCACGATGCTCAGGCCGAGGTCCGCAGTGGGGGAGACGTTGAGCGGCCGGCCGTCGACGTGGGCGCCCGCGCCGGTGAGCGCGGTGTAGGTCTCGCCGGTCAACGGCAGGTGGACCACGGTGAGCACCGGCTGGTTGTCGCGCACGAGGGTGGCGGTCACCGCCCACTCCGGCAGAGCGTGCAGATGGTTGACGTTGCCTTCGGCCGGATCCACCACCCACCACTCGCCGGGCGGCAGCGCCCCGCCGTCCAGCTCGTCCTCCACCCACCCGGCGTCCGGGCGCAGGCCCGTGAGGCGGGGGCGCAGGATGCCGAGGGCCGTGTCGTCGTTGACGGCGAGCGCGCGCATCAGCTCTTCGCGGCTCTGGTAGCGGACCGCCTCGCCGAAGCGCTCGCGCAGCGCGGACCCGGCTGCGCGCACGGCGGCCGCGGTCTGGTGGAGCAGGTCGGCGTCGGAGGCGGCGACGTCAGTGGTCTGAAGCATGTCGGACACGGTGAATTCCCTCGTGAATAGGGGGTGATGGGGCCGTTTCGGCCGACGTGTGCGCTCTGTTCAGCGCTCTGGTCTCGAAGGTATCCAGCCCCTTGATTAACTTCAAATGCATGTAAAGCACGGCTAGGATTACTCACATGCAATTGGATCTGAACCTGCTGGCCGCGCTCGACGCGCTGCTGGAGGAGGGGAGCGTGGCCGGGGCGGCCGCGCGCCTGCATGTCACCGCCCCCGCGATGAGCCGGAGCCTGGGCCGGATCCGGCGTACGACCGGGGATCAGATCCTGGTGCGCACCGGCCGCACGATGACCCCGACGCCGTACGCGATGGCCGTCTGGGAACGGGTGCACGAGCTGCTGCACGAGGTCCAAGGGGGGGCTTGCGCCGAGCCGTGAACTCGATCTGGCCACGCTGGAGCGCACGTTCACACTTCGCTGGCATGATTCCCTGGTCGCGTTGAGCGGCCCCGCACTGCTCTCGGCTGTGAGGGAAGAGGCGCCGGGCGTGAGGTTGCGCTTCGTCGCGGAATCGAGCACCGCCACCCCGGAGTTGAGGCGCGGCGGGGTGGACCTGGAGGCGAACGCCAACCGCCCGAGCGCACCGGACATCCGCGCCGAGAACATGGGCGAGACCCGCCTCGTCATCGTCGTGAGGCAGGGACACCCCTCACCCGTGTCAGGACGATCAGAAGCGATTCCCAAACCGAAGGTAGGGTCACGTTTTCCCAGGTGAGGCGTGTGGCCGGCGCTCGGCAGGCATGCTCGGGCCGTCGTGGCAGTGCGGGGCGTGCTTGGAGGTGGCGGATGCCGTCGGTGCTGGGGGGTGCCTCTATGCCCTTCGTCAAGGCTGCGCGGGTCATGCGGGCACGGTTTCGGGGGTGCGGGTCTCGTAGAGGGTGCCGTCTCGGAGCATGGCGAACAGGACGCTGATGCGTTGGCGGGCGAGGCGCAGGAGGGCCTGGGTGTGGGTCTTGCCGCGGTCGCGCTGCCGGTCGTAGTAGGCCCGGGAGTCGGGGTCGTGGAGGGCGGCGAACGCGGAGAGGAACATGGCTCGTTTCAGGAGCCGGTTGCCGGTTCTGGGGGCGTGTTCGCCGTGGATGGAGGATCCGGAGGACTTGGTCGCCGGGGCGAGGCCGGCGTAGGAGGCCAGGTGCGCGGCCGTGGGGAAGCTGGTGCCGTCGCCGACGGTGACGAGCAGGGTGGCGGCGGTCCTGACGCCGACTCCGGGCATCGAGGTCAGGACCGCGGAAAGAGGGTGGGCCTCCAGCAGTTCGCTGATCTGGGCTTCGACGGCTCACCGCTGTTCGTGGACGGCGGCGAGCGACCGGGCCAGGGAGGGCACCACCACGTCCAGGGTGGTGGTGCCGGGGACGACGACGGTCTGCTCGTCGAGTGCGTCGAAGATCTCGTCGATGAGGCGTTCGGCCATACGCGGGGCCTTGGGCCGTATGAGGGTCACGAGTCTTCGTCGGCCGGCCTTGCGCAGGGCGGCCGGGGATCCGTGCTGTTCGAGCAGGTGGGTGACGGCGGGGTGGGCCAGACGTGGGCCGAGGACACGTTCGAGGGAGGGGTGGAACTGGGTGAGCAGACCGCGCAGGCGGTTGCTGGTGCGGGTGGCCTCGGCGGCGAGGTCCTGGTCGAAGCCGGTCAGGACGGTGAGCTGGGCGGCGGTTTCGTCGGCGAGTTCGAGGGCGCGCAGGGTGTGGGGCATTGTGCGGGCGGCGTCCGCGATCACGCGGGCGTCGCGGGCGTCGGTCTTGGCCTCGCCTGGGTAGAGGTCGGCGATGCGGCGCATGGCCAGGCCGGGCAGGTAGGCGACCTCGCAGCCGGCGTCACGGGCCACTGCCAGGGGCAGGGCGCCGATCGAGGCCGGCTGGTCGACGATGACCAGGACGCGGCCGAACTTGGCGGTGAGCTTGTCGAAGACGGCCCGCAGTTTCGGTTCGCTGTTGGGCAGCCGCTTGTCGAACACGGTCTTGCCGGCTGTGGTCAGGCCGTGGCCGTGGTGGTCGCCCTTGCCGACGTCCAGGCCGAGGAAGACCGCGATGTCACTCGTGTCGAACACCGAACCCCCCGAGGGTCGTTCATCGTCCCGGCCTCGCCCGTCGGCACCGTTCGCGCGCATCCACGTTACGCAGACCCGGCACCCGTCAGCGGCCGGGCGTTGCGCTCGGCCGGATGCCGGTCAGGCCTCTCATCAGCGGTCACACGGTGCTCCGGGCCCGGTGACACCACCCCCCAGGTCATGCGATCGACAGGGGGCAACAGTCATGCCGGACCCGGAGGCCAGGAGCCCCGTTTCAGGGCCACGAAGAAGACATCCGATGGGGTTAGGAGGTCAAGCCGCGATGGCCAGTTCGAGCTTGGGCGGGACCGGGAAGGCAGTGGTCTCGCTGTAGAGCGTGCCGGTAGCGAGGCAGTGGTGGAGGCAGCCGAGGAGCCGGTTGTAGAGGTTGCGCTGGGCGGAGCTGTGGCGGTCACCGGCCTTGCGCCGGCGATCGTAGTGGGCCCTGGCGCCGGTCGACGCGGTGAGCGAGGCGAAGGCCCAGACGTAGCCGACCGCGGCCAGGCGCTGGTTCTTGACCCGGCGGACCATCACCGCGTGGCTCTTGCCGGAGGCGCGGGTGACCGGCGCTGATCCGGCGTAGGCCTTGAGCGCCCTGGCGTCGGCAAAGCGGGTGCGGTCGTCGCCGATCTCGGCGAGTACCCGGGCGCCGCTGAGCGCGCCGAGGCCGGGGAAGCTGGTGATGATCGCGGCGTCGGGGTGCTGCTCGAACAGCTCGACCGAGGCCTCGGCGAGATCGTCTGCGGCGGTGCAGGCGGCCTCGAACTTGCCCAGCAGGGCCAGGGCCTGGCGGCCCATCGCCTGCTCGACGAGCGGGAGTTGGCGCATCTGCGCAAGGCGGAGGGCGGCGTGCAGGCGCTCGATGCATCCGGGCCGCGATCCACTTCGACGACCTGCAATGGGAGCGGTCGTACAGCCGGGCCGGCGCCTACGGTCAGTCCAAGCTGGCCAACCTGATGTTCACCTACGAGCTGCAGCGCCGGCTCGCCTCGCACGGCACCACCGTCGCGGTGGCCGCACATCCCGGCCTGTCCAGCACCGAGCTGGTCCGTAACAGCCCTGCGGCCATCCGGCTTCCGCTCACTTGGCTCGCGCCGCTGGTCACCCAAACCCCGGCGATGGGCGCGCTGCCGACCCTACGCGCCGCCGCCGACCCCGCCGTGCTGGGCGGCCAGTACTACGGTCCCGGCGGACGCCTTGAGATCAAGGGTCACCCTCAGCTGGCCACCTCCAGCGCGCAGTCGTACGAGACAGCCGTCCAGCAACGGCTGTGGGCCGTCTCCGAAGACCTCACCGGCGTGATGTTCCCCGTCGCCCAATCCCAGCAGAACCAGATCCAGTCCGGACCGGCCATCACCAGTTAGCCCGCGCGCCCTACTCCTCGTCGTCCTCATCCAGCCCGAGCCCGGCCGCGTCTGGGTCACGCAGCGGGCGCAGGGCGCCAGCGGCCGGGGTGGAGGCAGTGAAGCTGTAGCGGCCGAGCACGTTGAGGTTGCGGTGCTTGAGCGGGGAGAGGCGGGCGCTGTCCTCGTCCCGGATCTCGTGGCCCTTGGCGCGGAGCTGGGCGACGGTGGCGTCGCGGTCTCCTCGGTGCCGGTCCCGGGGCGGTGGCGTTCGACGAACGCCCGCAGCCGGTGCCGGTTGTCGCCGGTGCCAGCGGTGTAAGCGAGCTCGGCGGCGGGCCGGTACACACCGCCGCCTTCGACCGGCAGCTCGGGGGCGGGGAAGAGGTCTGACAGGGTGATCATGGAAGTCTTCGAGGCGCTCGACGCCACCGGATCCGGGCCTGGCTGGGCGCGGCGTGCTCCGCCCCCGCACCCGTGGCCAGCGCCAAGGGCTGCGCTGGACCAGCCCCTGCCGCCTGCCCTGCGCCGCCGCATCCGCCGTCAGGGCCGTGGCCGGCCCCGCCGTCGGCCCGTCACCGCACCGGCCCGGGCACTGGGCAGTTGCCAGGCGAGCCACCGTTACTTGGTGAGCCACATCCTGATAACCGCGGCCGGCGGGGGCACCCGCTCGTAGTAGGGGGCGATGGCCTCGGCGATGGCGGCGGCGAGCTCATCGACCGTTCGCAGGACGTACCGGGGTGGGGTGATCCAGATCCGGGGTTCGGCCTCGCGGTCGTCGCTGTTGTGGATGATCTGGGCGTACAGGTGTCCCAGACCCGCTTCCCAGCCCCAGGTGCTGTACTTGTCCCAGCCCGGCATGGAGAAGACCTCCAGCGAGGCTGCGGGTGCGCCGGGTTCGGCGACGCGCCGGACCGGACGCGGCGGCGCCGGATTCGTGTAGGACGGGCCGTAGACGATCTCCCACACCCCTTCGGCCTGGTGCTCCAGGACGTCCATCGGGATGGTCGCCCTGAGGAGGCGCAGCTGTCGGCGGAACTCCGCCGGGGTGATGTCGAGCCGGGCCGCGTGGGTGGGGATGTCGCGGTCGCGGAGCTCCAGTCCCAGCACGAGCGGCGGGTCCTCGTCCCACGAGGTCTGCTTCGTGTGCTCGGCGAGCAGCAGGAACACCTGCCGGGTGGTCTCGTCGCCGATGTGAAGCCCCTGGACATAGGCGAGGGCCTGCCCGCTCATCCGAACTCCCCTTCCTGTAAACCCGTGGTGGCCACGGTCGCTGCCTGCTCGGTCACGCTACCGCCCGCAGGCGCAGCCGTTCGTGGAACAACGGAAAGCCCGTGCGGGCTGGCTGGCCGCCGGCCGGGTCACCTGTCGTCGTGCCGTCCGCACTGGCCGCCGGCGGGAGCCAGTTGCGTTGAGCAGCGGGCGCAGATGACGCCGCGTTCGGGGTCGGGGTGCATGGAGCAGGGGTCGGTGGCTTCCATGCTGTGGGCGGTGGCGAGCAGGCCGGGACAGGCCTCGTGGTGGCACTCGGCGACGCCGTCGTGGTGGACGACCAGCGGGCCGGGGCAGGAGGTGCGCCGGTACAGGTCGGCGATGGTGTTGATGACGTTGACAGTGCGGATCTCGGCGTCGCTGACACCCGTGGGGACGGAGACGCCCTGGGCGGCGAGCACGGCGCGCTGCAGGCCGTCGAAGGGGCTGTCGCAGCCGCACGGTGCTTCGCGGGGCGTGATGGCGGAGCCGTCCTCGCGCAGGTCGAAGCCGCAGCCGTGCAGGATCGTGCGGGCCGCCTCGAGGAGATCGTCGGCGCCGGGCCGGGGCGCGGGCAACGCGGTCGGGTCGATGAACTCGGGTCGGCAGCCGCCGCACTCCAGGCGCAGTTCGCCGTCCGGGCCGGGAACCTCGAAGGGAAAGGTGGCCGGGTCGTCTTCCTTGCGGTCGCGGCGGAAGTCGACCTTCCCGCACGCGCCACAGGCCAGGCCGGCCTGCCGGGCGCGGCCGCGGCTCCAGTGCGCGGCCTCGGCCGGCAGCTCCCGGGAGCACAGCGCCATGTTCTCGAACGGCCAGGCGCCAACGGGAACGGGACGGAAGTAGGCGAGCTTCATCGAGGCATCCCTGGTTGGGTGTTCGTTCCGCTGATGCGTGCGGGCTATTGCGCGGCTTGTTCTGCTTGATCCTGCCCATGCCGCGAAGAACGAGCGGCGGGCCGGATCGGCGCTCGGCCGTCCGGGCGACAGGGCTGTAGACACGTGTGTCATGGACTGTGTTCCGGCCCTTGCGGTGGAGGCTCTGTGGGTGGTGCTCTTCGCAGAGGCGCTCTGAGGGCGGCCGGATGCGGGCGGTCGCGGGCGG
This sequence comes from Streptomyces kaniharaensis, assembly GCF_009569385.1. NCBI lineage: Bacteria > Bacillati > Actinomycetota > Actinomycetes > Kitasatosporales > Streptomycetaceae > Streptomyces > Streptomyces kaniharaensis. Next base: position 270,041 of record NZ_WBOF01000002.1, on the reverse strand, counting down.
GGTTAGCCTGCGGGCGTGACGGACTGGGCGACCATCTCCTCGCTGGCCACCGCCGGCGGCACGCTCGTCCTGGCGGTGGCGACCTTCGCCTCCGTCCGCTCCGCCAACCGCTCCGCCCGCACGGCCGAGCGCACGCTGCTGGCCGGGCAGCAGCCGCTGCTGGTGACCTCGCGGGAGCAGGACCCGGAGCTGAACGCCCGCTTCGTGGAGGGCCGGATCGTCACCGTCCCCGGTGGCGGGGCCGTGGTCGAGGTCCACCAGGACATCGTGCTGCTGGCCATCTCGCTGCGGAATGTCGGCACCGGTCTGGCCGTGCTGCAGAGCTGGCACGTGACCCCCGAGGTGCGGACCGAGCGGGCCCACCCGCCGCTGGCGGAGTTCAGCGCCCACGTCCGGGACATCTTCCTGGCGCCCGGCGACCACGGCTGCTGGCAGGGCGCGTTCCGCGACCCGTCGGCTGCGGAGTTCCGGGGGCTGACCGCCGCGATCGACGCCGGGGAACTGCTCACGGTCGACGTGCTGTACAGCGACTACGAGGGCGGCCAGCGGATGATCAGCCAGTTCGCGCTGCGGCACGACCCGGCCGAGCGGGGCTGGAAGCCGTCGGTGATCCGCCATTTCGCGCTGGACCGCCCGGAGCCCCGTTAGTGTCCTGCGCCGGGAATTCGATCAAGATATGCGGCGCCGGAGGGCTCAAGGTCAGCTTGGCTGCGGCGAACGCGAAACTCGCCCAGCTCGACAACCTCATCGCCCGCCGCACCTCCGCGGTGCACCTCGGTATGCCTGCCTTCCCCGACGTTGCAGGACGCCATGTCACTACCGACCCCAAGCTCCGGCTGTCGGAACCGAATGGCAGAGTGCGGCCGTGAAAGCCACCGACTTCTGGGCGGTTCAAGCTATGAGCAGGCGGAGGCCGAGATCTTTCGCGTCGAGGCCGGCGAGGTCGCTGTTGCGCTCGGCCCACCGGCCGGAGTCGAGGTCGTCGCTGAGGCTTCGCACCGCCCGCTGCTCGGCCTCCGGCCCGACCCTCGTCCAGACCGACATCGCACGGCGCACGTGATCCTCCAGATACGCCCCCGGTCGGCGCCAGTACGCCTCGAACAGGCCATCAGCGCAGTCCCACGGGATGGGCACCGGCTCAGCGCGGGCGCCGATCGCGTCGGCCATCCCAGCAAGCGAGGGAAAATCTGCGAGGACGGCGGCGAATTCGGGCAGGTAGTCGCGGGTGAGCCAGAACCGGTCCTGCCATCCGGGCTCGTCGGTGTCGAACGTGAGCACTACCACGCGGCGGGCCACGCGCCGCATCTCGCGCAGCCCCGCTATCGGGTCCCCCCAGTGGTGAACGGTGGAGACGGCCATCGCGACGTCGAAGGACTGGTCCTCGAACGGCAGGCTCTCCGCGGCGGCGGCCACGCACGGCGCCGAGCCGGCAGGCCGCTGCCCCCGCATGACCGCCGATGGCTCCACCGCGGTCACGTTGCGATCAGCAGGCTCGTAGGAGCCGGTGCCGGCTCCTACGTTCAGTACCGTCTGCGCGTCCCCGAGCGCGTCCCAGATCTGCGTGGCGATCCGCGGCTCGGTACGCCGTGTCGCGGTGTAAGCGCTGCCGATCGCGTCATACAGCCGTGCGCCGAGCATCTCCAGTTGCTCCTCCGGTGTCACTTTCAGTCCCTTCGCCCGTGCCTCAAGTTCCCTGTCGATGGCCGCCACCATGGCGTCAGCGTGATCGCGCTGTTCCAGCAGCAGGCCGCGCAATCGGTGCAGGTGCGCGACCGCGTCGGTGGAAGGGTCGCCGACCAGGTCCGCGACCTCCTGCAGCCCGAAGCCCAACCGCCGGTAGGCCAGCACCTCCCGCAGTCGCTCCACGTCGCCCGCCGAATAGGCCCGGTACCCGGCTGCAGTTCGCGTCAACGGCCGTACGAGCCCGATCTCGTCATAGTGATGCAGCGTGCGGACGCTCACGCCAGCCAGCTCGGCCACGCGTCCCACGGTCCAGTGATCCTCCACGGCGCCGACTATGCAGCCTGACGCCACGTGAGGGTCAAGAGCCTCACTCACGGGAGCAAGGGTCGAACGCCAAGCAGCGGTCCAAGGCGACTCCTGCAAGCCAGAGAGATGGTCTGGTTCAGAGAAGGGATCCAGGGTCTGAACACCCTGCGGTTCCCGGCCCGGTAGGACTCCTTCGCCGCCGCGACGGCCCGGCGGGTCGTGCGGTCGGTGCCGGTGAAGCCCATCGCGACGATCTTCTTGTGAACAGCGTCGGCTCCGACCTTGCCGCGGGACCGTTCGACCAGTTCCTCGACTTCGGCAGGAAGTCGTCGATCAGCTTCGACCGCACCGCCCGTTCGGTCGGGTCGACGCCCTGGCCTCGGAGCTAGACATAGCGCCGGACCGTGTGGTGGTCGTAGCCGGCCAGCTCGGCCGCCTTCCGGTAACTCCCCGTGAGGTCGTACGCCTCAAGAATCTCCATGATCTCCTCATCGCTCTTCACCATGCCCACTGTGCGTTACGGGCGTGGTGGGTCGGCGGGGAGATCAGCTGTCCGCTACTGGGGAGGTTCCGTGGCTCTGATCAACATTTCGGGATCGCCCAGCGTGACTGCACGTCAGATCGATCTTTGAACGGGTGTGCTCTGTGATCAGACGTTGAAGCTGTTGCTGCCGCACCTGGCCGCCCTGGTGGTCGAGGATGTCCGCGAGGTGGGATCGGGGGTGAAGATCACCGCCCTGGTATCCTCTGACCAGGCATGTTGCCCAGACTGCGGTGCCGGTTCAGTGCGGGTCCACGATCGCTATCGGCGGCGGATCGCCGACCTGGCCATAGGTGGCCGCGCCGTGACGATCGTCCTGTCGGTGCGCCGGTTCCGCTGCGAGACCGCCGGCTGTCCACGCCGAACCTTCGCCGAACAGGTCGAGGGCCTGACCTTCCGATACGGCCGCCGCAGCCTGCTGCAGCGCGGGCTGCTGGAGGCGGTCGCTCTCGCACTCGCTGGTCGTGCTGGGAGTCGGCTCGCCGCGCACCTGCGCTGCCGCGCCAGCGCGAACACCCTGCTCAACCTCATACGCACGCTGCCCGACCCGCCGCTCAGGCAGGCCCCACGGGTGCTCGGCGTCGACGACTTCGCGCTGAAGCGGGGCCACGTCTACGCCACGGTCCTGATCGACATCGAGGCCGGCCGCCCGATCGACGTGCTGCCAGACCGGACCGCCACGACCCTGGAAGACTGGCTGCGTGAGCACCCCGGAGCGGAGATCGTCTGCCGCGACCGGGCAAGTGCCTACGCCGAGGCCCTCAGCAAGGCCGCACCGGACGCCATCCAGGTGGCAGACAGGTTTCATCTATGGAAGAACCTCGCCGAGACCATCGAGAAGTGCGCGGTCACCCACCGCACCTGCCTTCAGGAACCGGACGACCAGGGCCAGGAACCGCCGTTCCCGCCGAGCCGCAGCCGCAACTGCCCGAGGGTAAGCGGGCCAGTGCCATCCGCGAACGCTACGCCGCTGTCCAGGAGTTGTACGGCAAGGGCATGACCATCGGCCGGATCGCCGAGCTGCTCGACCTCGACCGCAAGACGGTCCGCAAGTACGCCCACACCGCTGTGGTGGAGGATCTCCTGGCCCCGCCCCGGCAGAGCCGCCGTGCACTCTCCCCATGGATCGGCTATCTCAACCAGCGGTGGAACGAGGGCTGCACCGACAGTGGACGCCTGTTCCGTGAGATCCAGACCCTGGGCTACCGCGGCAGCAGCCGCAGCGTCCGGCGCTGGCTGGAGCCGCTGCGGTCCTCACCCGCACCGGCGCCCAAGCTGCCGACCGCGCCGACCGTCCGGCAGGTCACCGGCTGGCTCACCCGCCACCCCGACGCCCTGAACAGCGACGAGACCCTCCAGCTCAAGCACCTGCTGGCCCGCTGTCCCGAGCTGACCGCCGCCAGCGAGAGCGTGCGCGACTTCGCGCGCATGATGAAGAACCTCGACGGCGAGCGACTACTGAAGTGGATCGAGCGGACCGAGGTCACCGACCTGCCGCCGCTACGCAACTTTGCCCGCCACCTGCGCCAGGACCTCGACGCCGTGACCGCCGGACTCACCCTGCGCTGGAACAGCGGCCCCGTCGAGGGCCACGTCAACCGGATCAAGTACCTCAAGAGGCAGGGTTACGGCCGTGCGAGCTTCTCCTTGCTACGTCGCCGAATCCTCCTCACACCCTGAGCCCGGCCCGCCGACGACGGTGCGAAAGACTGGCGGCATGCCTGCCACCACCCCTCTCGCCTCCTCGGAAGAGATTCGCACCCACCTCGTCACCCGGCTAAACGATGCCCTCCGCCGACCGGGGATGTGGGGTGGAGAACTCTGCATCCGGCTGATCCTGGACCACCTTCTGTTCGTTGAACGCCGACAGGAGGCGTGGAGTGACGAGCAGCGCGCCCTGGAGCAGCGCAAGGCGTGGACCCCGACGGGCGTGAAGGGGGCGTTCGAGGACTTCCTGCCAGCCGACCACGGCTACAGCGTGGCCTCTGTCTACGCGGAGTTCGCGCACCGGCAGGGCTGGCTCATGGCCGACCGGGTACTGGACGCGGCCGAGTACACCTCGATGCGTGACACGATCGACTCATGGGCCGCCCACGACCGGGTATGGCCCGACGTCACCTCGGCCTTCGGCCCGCCGTCGGTGCTGATCGGCGGCACCAACCCGTACTACGGGAAGACGCTCGGCTACCTCACCGAGGACGTATCCGCCCCCATGGTGTTTTTCCACCTCTGGAACGGCACCGACCCGGGCACCGAACCATCCTGGCCCCCGGCCCATGAACAACCACTGCTGCTGGCCATCCGCCGTGGTGATGGCCTGTTCGCCGCGAGCTTCACGTTCACTCCGGAGGGACATCGCCGTCGACCGAGACAAGAAGAGATCCCGGAGCGCCCCGGCTCGTAACTCGGTCACGCTGGGCGATCCCGAAATGTCGATCAGAGCCGACCAAAAAAACTGACCGCCGTCGGGGAGTCTGCCGGCTCTGACCGCAGTTTGGTGAATGATCTTGGAGTGCCTTGGCCTGGCAGCGGGGGCAAGCAGAAATCGCTGCCGCCACGTCTGCGTGCGACTACTGTGCTGCTGGTCGCTTGTCCCGACCGACGAGGGGAGCTGAGTCGTGCTGACCACTACGCACCCGCCGTAGGTACCTTTGGAGAGCCCAGAGGGCCTTACGGAGGCTCTTGATGTCCCGAACCGTCCGCACGACTCCCAGGCACCTCTGCGTCCAAGACGGCGTATCGGTGTCCATGCGCCTGTATGACCTGCGTTACGCAAACATTGCACTGGCCCAGGCCCGCCGCCAAGGCCGTCGCCCTGCCCCGACCAAGACGCTGCACCGGATCACCTCCTGGCAGTGGATGGTGCTCTACTGCAGGAAGGGCTCGTTTTCCACCGAGATCGCTACGGCTGAAGGCCGCGCCCGGCTCCAGGGTCGACTCGGCGCCCAGCGTATCCGCGGACTGCACCGCGCCGGCCACGACCTTGGCGACGCAGACATCCCTCCAATTCGCCATCGTCATGGTGCGCTCTGGAATGCTTGGTAGAGACCTGACGTCCAAGACTGACCGCACTTGCGAGTTCCATGAAAGCCGCCCGCGGATGGTGACGGTTGGCGATCACGTCGTGTGTCTGTTGCTGATCTTCTGGCCGTCCTGTTCCCCCAGTTCTCCTTGCTTCACGTGGAGTTGGTCAGATCGGTAGGCCGGTCGATCCGTGTTCACGCCCGAAGCCGGACACCGGGGGAAGCCTGCCCGGGCTGCGGGACTTGGTCGGAGCGTGCGCACAGCCGCTACGAGCGGCGGATCAGCGACACTTCGGTCTCCGGGCAGGAGCTGGTGCTGCACCTGCGCGTCCGCCGGTTCTTCTGCGACAACACGAAGTGCGGGAAGCGGACCTTCGCCGAGCAGATCCCGGGGCTGACGTTCCGGTACGGGCGGTGCACGGTGCCGTTGCGGAAGGTCCGCGAGGCAGTCGCTCTGGCGCTGGGCGGCCGGGCAGGCGCCCGACTCGTCGAGCACCTGGCGGTCGGGGTCGGCCGGGATGCCCTGATACGCCTGATCCGCGCGTTGCCGGACCCGCCCGGCGGGCAGGTCCGTGTGCTCGGCGTCGACGACTTCGCCCTGCGCAAGGGCCACAACTACGGCACGGTTCTGGTCGACATCGAGGGCCGCCGTCCCGTCGAGGTCCTGCCCGAGCGGTCCGCCGACGCCCTGGCCGCCTGGCTCACCGAGCACCCCGGCGTTGAGGTGATCTGCCGCGACCGCGCCCGCTACTATGCCGAGGGCGCGGATCGCGGCGCCGGCACCGCCACGCAGGTCGCGGACAGGTATCACCTCTGGGCGAACCTCGGAGACGCGGCCGAACGACTGGTCGCCCGCCTGCGTCCCCAGTGGGTCCCGCCCGCGCCGGACAAGGAGAAGGTGGAACTGCCCGAGGGACCGCAGGGCCGGCGCACCCGCGAGCGCCAAGCTGCCGTCCCACGCGCTGATGGACAGGGGCCTGGGACATAGCCAGATCGTCGCCGAACTGCATCTGGACCCGAAGACGGTGCGGAAGTTCATGAGGGCCGCTACTGCGGACGAGCTGATCGGCGCGGGGCCCTCGGGCGGCCGGCAAACCAGCCTTCAGGGCCACGCCGCCTACCTGATCGCCCGGTTCAACGAGGGCTGCCACAGCGCGCTGCGGCTTCACCGTGAACTCTTCGAGCGCGGCCTGACCGTCAGCGAGCGAACCGTCCGCCGGTTCGTGCACCGGCTACGCGAGAACGCCAAGCCGACCGCCCGCCCGCCGGTTCCCAAGGTCCGGGAGGTGACCGGGCTGATCCTCACCCACCCCGACCACCGATCCGAAAGCCAACAAGTCCTCCTGAAGGAACTGCGCATCCGTTGCGGAGAGTTGGCCGACGCGTGCGACCTCGTCTCGCGGTTCGCCTCAATGATCGTGAACCGGCGTGGCCAGGAGGAACTCGAACAGTGGACCGCGGACGCTGAGGCGAGCGCGCTACCCGGGCTGCGAGGTTTCGCCACCGGCTTGCGCAAGGACTGGGACGCGGTCATGGCTGGCCTCACGCTCCGCTGGAACTCCGGCCCGGTCGAGGGCCACGTCAACCGGATCAAGATGCTCAAGAGGCAGATGTTCGGCCGCGCCAAGCTCGACCTCCTCCGCAAGCGAGTACTCCTCGCGACCTGAAGGTCAACTGAACTCACGCTGGAGGCGAGCGAGATGGCCGTTGACGCGTTACGCGCCACGACCCCACCGTGAGAAGCCCTGTTCGATCGCAGCTAGGTACTGGGCCAGGTCAAATCGAACTTCCTCTATGACCCGGTCGTCAGCACCTGGGTACATCAGACCGCCCCAGAGCACGGTCTGGCCTCGGAGCCGGATCCGTATACAGACCGCCGAGGTCGGAGAGCCCTGCTCGCAGGCCGCAACATCCACGCTCCGGGCTTGATCAGTTGGATAGAGCGGGCCTCCCGGCCTGAGCAGCTGACTCGGATGATCGCCGGCTGCACCGCTGTAACTGCGCGTGATCAAATCGAGGCCATCGACAAAGAGGTACGTGTGTAGAGCGCCGCAGATGGGTGGCCCAGGACAGGCAGTGATCAGCAGCGTGTTGATCGAGTTGTGCACCTGGCGATCACTGACACTGGCGCGCACCAGGCGCGGGGACTTACGCGGCATCCGACCTTCGCGACATCACGAAGCTGATGGTAGCTGCCCAGCAGACCGTCTGCGACCCTTTACTGTGTCCGGGCCCGGGAGTGTGTGCGGCTATGTCTTCTCCGGTGTGTTGTCGGGGAGCCTGTGGCCTTGGGCGTGGAGCCAGCGCCGGATTGACTCCGTGTGGCGGACGGCTGTGGCGTGCAGGGCTGGACCGGTCTTCGCGGCGGCGGTCTCGCGGCCGATTCGGGCAGCGTCCTGTTCGGCAGCCTCGACGACGGCGCTCGCGACCCAGTCGTCGAGGACTCCGTCGTTCTTCCACCGGGTGAGCCGGTCGCGCGCGGCCCGGTGGGCGGCCTGGGCTTCGGCTGCCTTCGTCTGTTGAGCGGCCCGCTCCCAGTACCGCGTGCGGTTGGTGAGGTATGCGTCGATGGCGCTGCGGGCCATGGCCTCGTCCCGTTCGGGATCGTGCTGAGGGCTCGTCATGCGGGAAGGATAAGAGAGCGTCGATAGGTCGGCTCGCTGCCCGCTTCGACGGGCACGGCCGGCGAGGGGCAAGCGCGCAGCGGGGGATCTACCTCGTCGAGCCGGACCAGGACGCCGCCTCCATGGGCATGCCGATTGGCGCGGGCACTGCGCCCGGGAAGCGAACGCCGCGCTGCGCCCCTGCTGGACCTGCAAGGGCATGCTGGGCGGGGTTTTGAGGGCTCGAAGCGGGAACTGCGCAGCGCGGCCGCGCCGGAGGCCGCCGAGTGGCCGGACTGCGCTCAGACCCGGGAGGTCGAGGGCCTCGGGCCGCTGGGCCCCCTGCCGACCGACACGGAGCGCAAGTAGCACCGACGTGGCAGGCTCACCGACCCGCGGGGGGTCTGCACGCGAAGCTCTACCCGGTGAGGGGGCCGTCGGGTGTGACCTGTTGGTGTTGTGGGGCGTGGAATGGCCCGGCACGCCTGGTTGTCTGGACCTTTGGTTGTGCCTGTTGGAGGCGGTCGGTGGGTGGTGGGTGGTGGCTGTTTTGGTGACTGTGTGTGTTGGTTGGTGGGGTCGGGGGGTTGGGTCGGCCCGCTCGGGGGGTGGGCTCGGTGTTGTGGGCTGGGTGCCGGCATCGCGGAGGCGGGTGGCGGCTGCGGGTGGGAGCGCTGCCTCGCGCGCCACCACCACGCTCTCAGCCGACGACGCCGTGTTCCCAGGCCCAGGCTGCGATCTCCACGCGGTTGCGGGCCGGTAGTTTGTCCTGGACCCGGCTGAGGTGACTCTTGATGGTGCTGACCGAGAGAGTCAGCCGTTCGGCGATCTCCTTGTTCGTGTGTCCGCGGGCGACCAGGCTCACGACCTTGAGTTCCTGGGGGGTGAGCCGCCGTGCGGCGGCGGCTCCGGTCTCGGCGCGCGATGGTGTGCTCAGGTGTTTCAGGAGCCGGACGGTGACGGACGGCGAGATGAGAGCGTCACCGCTGACAGCGGCATGCACTGCTTCGATCAGCAGTCGGGGGCCGGAGTTCTTGACCACGAAGCCGCTGGCGCCGGCGCGGATCGCTCCGTGGACGTACTCGTCCATGTCGAACGTCGTCAGGATGACGATCTTTGTGGCGTCCGTTGTGCCGTCCGTCGCAGTTCTCTGTGCTTGGCGCAGTCGCCTGGTCGCCTCCAGACCGTCCAGCCTCGGCATGCGGATGTCCATCAGGCAGACGTCCGGTCGCAGCCGGTGAACTGCCTCGACCGCCTCGACACCGTCGGATGCCTCCCCGACCACGGAGATGTCGTCCTGCCCCTCCAGGATGAGGCGGAAGCCCATCCGCACCATCTCCTGATCGTCGGCGATCACCACAGAGATGCTCACTACGGCTTCCCACTTCCTCACTTCACAGGTATAGACGCAGCCAGCTCCCAGCCGCCCTCGGGCATGCGGCCGCTGCTGAGCTCACCACCCAGTTCGGCCACCCGCTCCGACAGACCGACCATGCCGAAGCCGCTGGGGCGGAACCACACCCGCCCGCGCTGCTGACCGACCGCGTTGTCACGTACGCGGACGACGAGTCGGTCCTCGTCGGTTTCCATCCTGACATGCACGGTGGTCGCTGTGCGGGCGTGCTTGCGGATGTTGGTCAGGCCCTCCTGGACCAGTCGTTCCACCGTCTTGGCGAGTTGCGGCGACCAGAGGGCATCGTCCACATCGTCGGCTACGTCCAGCCAGGCGGGTTGCCCGGTGCCGCTGAACTGGCGGACGAGCGCATCGATCCTCGTCATCACGGGGGTGACGGGTGCCTGCGTCGTGGCTCCGTCCGCTTCACGCAGAAGTCGGACCATGCGGCTCATCGCCGCCAGTCCTTCCTGGCCGGTCTGCTCGATGTTGGTGAACAGCTCGCGTGCCGTGACCGGGTCACGTTCCGCGGTGTGTTCACCGGCCTGAGCCTGGACGACGATCGCCGTGACGTAGTGGGCCACGTGATCGTGCAGGTCGCGGGCGAGGTCGAGGCGCTCTGCCCGGCGTACGTTCTGCGCCGCGGTCTGGCGTCTGCCGTCCTCGGTTCGCAGATAGCCGCCCAGCAATGCGAAGGCCGCCGGAAGCAGGGTGAACAGGCCGTTGATGTCCTTGAGCAGCGGCAGATCCGCCAGTTCTGGAGCGCGGCCCTCGATTCGTACCACCGCCACGAAGAGCGGGATCGTCGACAACACGAGCGGCACGGTCCGCCCGTACCGGCAGGAAAGACACAACAGCACCAGCAACCCGACAAGTTCTGCCCACCCAGGGGTGCGCTGCAGCACGGTGCCCTCTACCAGGGACGTGGTCAGCAGCGAGAGCGTCGCCACGACGACGGACAGCGCGCACGCCGTCCATTGCCGGCCGAACCGGTACAACCGCAACTGCGCGCCGGCGCCGCCCAGAGCCGCGACCCCGCTCGCGACGACCGCCAGGCCGACGTGGGTGACGCTCACCACAGACGCGTCGAGGAGGACGAGCAGAACACAGAGGCCCAGCGCGGCTACCGTCGCAGGGCAGGTGAGCCGAAGAGAGCGGGGCATGGTGGGGAGTCTAGACCGCCGTTCGCCGACCCTTGGAGGGTGAGGAATGATACGTACTTTCGGCTGATGCCGCCGGAGCGAATACGGACTTTCGGCGGCATCGCGACCCGTCGCCCGCTCCGCAGAATGATGCGTGTGCAAGGCGCGACTTCCTCCTATCACCAGGAGCTGCCATGACGTTCCCCGCGTTCCGAACGTATGTCACATCCCTGCTGACGGCCGGCTCCCTGACAGCGGCCGCCGTGTCACTCACCGGCTGCGGACTGTTGGGCCCCAGCTATGACGTGAAGCTGGAGGTGGCCGGCCCCGGCAGCGCCGACATCGTCTACAGCTTCTCCGGCGACAACAGCGGGAAGACCGCAGTCGGTCAGAAGCTGCCCTGGACCAAGGCCCAGAACGTCGGGTTCGGCTTCAACGAAGTGAGCGTCAACCACCCCGAACCCGGCACTACCTGCCGCATCTACGTCGACGACAAGCTCAAGGACGAGCAGACGAAGCCCGACGCCAAGGGATACCTGTCGTGCTACGCCTCCCTGAAGCGCTGATCCGATGACCTTGACGAGCGCGTCCGCCTGCACGGCGGTCCGCGCCAGGGCCGCCACCAAGGCGTCGTCACCAAGATGCACCGGGCGGACAAGCCCGGCACCACGGCGGCGGTATGCGTGCAGGCGCTGCGCAGAGTCGACCTTGAGACCGACAAAGGAGCTTCCTGGCTGTCATGGGACCTTCCGGATCCTTGGAAGTCCACCCTGCTGCACCGCGTTGCCGGCCTGGACCGGCCGTCCTCCAGCACGATCACCCTGGAAGACAACGAGATCACTGCGCTGTTTGAGCGGCAGCGCACGGACCTGCGTCGCAATCTCATCGGTTTCGTCTTCCAGCAGTACCACCTGCTACCAGAGTTGAACGGCTCCGAAGACGTTCTACTGCCGCTGGAGATAGCCGGCCGCCGCCCCGACCAGGGCCGGCTGGACACGCTCGTGAGCGCCCCTGCAGATCGGTGACCAACGGCAGGACCGGGTGGACAGGTGCGGACATGGGAAGTGGACACCGTCTGTTGTGAGTCTGTGTGCCATGAGCGTCGCACGCAAGCAGACGGAGTGGGCAGCGGGCCGAGCCAGTCGACCGGGAGCGGCCCTGCTGGCCACCCGCGCCGCCGAAGCCCGGTGCCCAGCCGGGTCCGGAACCGCCGTCGGCAGGGCCGCCCTGACCCCCTGACCACCAGCCCCGAACTTCCAACCGCACCGCACACCCGCACCCTCACCCCGAAGGATCACCATGACGCCCCGCCCGCCACGCGCCATGGGCATGCTGATTGCCGCCGGTCTGTTGACCACTGGCTGCTCCGTGGGCGTGGCGGACAAGGCCCCGACGCCGCCTGCCATCGAGGTTTCCCCGACGCCGCCAGCCACCGGGTACGACGGGCTGCTGGGGCTCCCGCTGTCCGCCTACGGCACCTCGGACAAGGACGACGACCAGCTGTTCGCGGCACGAAAGGCGCTGGTCGTGAACTGCATGAAGAGCCGTGGACACCCGAGCTACTTGGGCCAGAACATGGTCTGGGTCTCCGGAGGGGACAACGAGGCACGCCGCCCGGCCGGCGCCTGGGGCTATATCGGCCTCACGGCAGCGAAGCGCCAGGGGTTCCATCCAGGGCAGAGCCTTCCGAACGTGGCGGGCCTGACCGGTGCCGAGGACCAGGACTTCCAGGCCTGCCAGGGCGCGGCAGACAAGGAACTGCCGCGCCTGGCAGGCACCAGCGGCTGGACACTGACCCAGCGTCTGTTCGCCCAGTCACTGCAGCAGACGAAAGCGGACCGGCGGGTGAGCGCCGCGCGCGAACGCTGGAGCGCCTGCATGACAGCGGCCGGCCGCCCAGCCCAGGACCCCGAGATACTGGCGGCCGGCCCCTGGGAGACGGCGAAGCCGACCGTTGATGAGATCGCCGCGTCCACCGCAGCGGAGTCTTGCACAACGTCGTCGGAGTTGGCCGCAGTCTATTTCGCCGTCCTGACTGGGTATCAACGGCAGCTGGTGTCCGCCAACGCCACTGTCCTGGTCGCCTATCGGAAGCAGGTCCAGGCACAGGCCGACCAGGTCTCGGACCTGATGGCAAAGCTTCCCGCGCCGTGAGCCGAGCGCTCACCACGATTTCCGGATGACACCCTGCCCGACCAAATGGTCCGCGCCATCCGGCCGACAAAAGCACAACGACAAGAAAGGAAACCCCCCATGCACCCCATGTTTAAGCGAGCAGCCTTGGCCGTAGCGGCGGCCGGCACCTTGGCCCTCAGCATGCCCGCAACCCAGGCGTCCGCGATCAACTATGTCCCCTGCAACCAAGCCGATTTCTTGCAGATCACGCACTATAGCGGCGGCGTCGTTCGGGTCAGGGTTTGCTTGGCGAACGCGGGCGACATGCGGGATGGGCTAGACGGTGTCACGGACATCAGCTCGGGAAACAATGCGGGGTATGTCGCGGGCCGTGGTAGTACTGCCTTGGTCGGATTCCAGAAATTCACAACGTGGCACACCACCTTGCCGGGGGACGTTACCTACATACACATCGATTAGTCGCTCCAGCACGACAGGAGCGTAACCACCACGGCCGCCCGCCCGGATCGCACAGAAATCCCGGAGGGCGGCCTCCTCGGCGTACTTCATCGCCGCCACGTGCAGGCGGTGCAACTCCGTGTAAACGGGCGCCAGGCGGTCAAGCTCGGCGACCGCGTCGCAGCCCTCCTCCGGACGCTCCCGCGTCTTGTCGTGAAGCATGAGGAACCGCACCCCGGCGGCGAGGGCCTCGCTGTAGGCATCGAGTGCATCCTGACTGGCCATGCAGGTCCTCCGCTCGGGGTCGACGCTGGCCGAGATCTTCCCAGCGGCATCTCCGGGGGACAAGAGATCGAGCACTCACGTGCGAACCGACCAACTATCCGGCGGTCCCCGTTCGAAGTGCGTCGGCCTGGGCCGCGAATTTGCGACTACCGCCGATAGATGACACATACCGACGATGACTTCACCATGATCGCTTGGGAGTTCGTGCGCTCCACCACCCAACGGCCTGCGGTCTGGATCGGAGTTTTCGCGCCGTGTGGGGCGATGCGGGCCTCGATCCCGCGGGCGGCCAGGTCGTCGTGGAGCATGCGGTAGTCGTATCCGTATCCGGCGTCTAGGGCCAGGCTCGGGTGCTCCGGCAGCGGTCCAAGGGCCGACTCCAGTGCGTCGTATCGGTCGAGGGCGGCGGGTAGCAGGGTGTGGTCGCGAGTGTTGGCCGGCGCGGGTTCGGTGATCAGCGGTATGCCTGCCCCGTCGGTCAATTGCGAGCGTTTCAAGCCGAGTTTGGCCCGATCAACCGGGCTCCTGCCTGCGCACTCGCCACCGGCAGGCGCCTTGGAGATGCAGCCGTCGGCGCTCAGGCGGTCGAGTTCGAGTCCGATCATGCGGTCATAGGCGGCGAGTGCGAGCAGTCGCAGGCCCTCCATCACGCTGGGCGCGATCCACTCGTCGCGGCGCCGGCGCAAGGTGGTGGCCGAGCAGTGCTTGTGCGAGGCTCGTTCGTACCCGCAGGCGAAGACCAGGACTTGCACGAAGACGACGGCACGGTGATCACCGTACGAGGCGTCGAGGGCGCATCCTCCGGATGGATGGCCGAACAGGGCGACACGGCGGCCGCGCGTATCGCCACGCGCGGCCGCCGCTGTGCATCCGACCAGGAGCAGCTCTCCGTGGAAGCGCTGCCGGGCCGCGGGCTCTCGAAGAAGTCCAGCTTCCGCCGGCGAACTTGTCCGGCCTCGCCAGACGGCTTGCTTGCCCGCAGGTCGGGCGGCGCATGCTCGTTGGTTCAGCGGCCGGGCCTCACTGTGGGTTGTTAGGGTGGGGCCGGTCAGGGACGGCTAAGGGGTGGGGGATCCATGGGTTCGCAAGACGGTAGTGACCGTGCGGGTTTCGGGTGCGTGGCGTGCTGCGCCGAGGACGCTGCGGTGGCGCAGGCGCACCACTTCAGCCGCGACGGGGTTCGGCTCGAGAGGATGATTCGGGACGACTCGCATTTCATCGTCTCTGTTCAGCGGTGCGGCCTGTGCTCGCAGGCCTTCGTGAGCGTGTTCACCGAGTACATCGACTGGGTCGCCTCGCAGGACGCGCAGTACCGCACCGTGCTGCCGATCACGGACGCCGAGGCGGACGACCTGGTGGCGGGGCGGTTGAGCCCGCACCGGGTAGGGGCCCTGGGAGACGGTCGACGTCATCTGCAGAGCGACTGGCCGAGCGGTGCCGAGGAGCCGTCCGTGTACTGGGGCAGCGGTGTCTTCGGGGTCCGCGTGGGGTACTGACCCGGACGGCGCGCGGCGGGCCTGTCGATTGTGCATGTCGTTGTCGCCCCGCCGACGGGCGGGGGAGTGGGGGCCGGAGAGAGGGGCTCGACTCTCGCGTGCACCGGTGCCGGGGGAGTCCGAGTCCGGGGCGCCAGCGGGTTCGCTGACCATCCGGGGGTCCGGTGGCGCCGGAGTCGACGCCGGGCCCGTGGGCGGCCGCCGTGGCGCTGCGGGAGATCATGCCGGAAGCACGGCCACGTTCGTGCGGACACGGCGGAACGGGTGCCCAGAGCGCGCCCTCCCTGGCCGTGTGGAACGGGGCCGTCCGCCTCGCGGTACGTGGCTTGAGGTGCATGTTCCCGACAATCAGGCGACACCCGCGCAGGGGTGTCCGCACCGTCCTGTACGAATGTGCCAACTAGATTCAGCTGATCATGCGTTTGGCGCCGCTCGGGACTGGCAAAACAGCAGCTCAGGGTGCTGACGGAATGCCATCTACCGGCAGTGGTCGCAGAATTCACCGCGGGTGACTGGGCTGAGGAGTCCTGCGGGCCCGTCCGGCTGCGCCGGACGGGCCCGCAGACACGAGCGACTCAAGCGACTGAGAGGCCGGACCCTCCTCGGCGGAGTGCCGACGGGCGACTGACCCCTGTTCTGAAGGACCCTGACGTGGACCGCGCCGTCCGGCTGCTTCGCCGCCCAGCACGGACACCCCCACGGCGCCGGGCCCTACCACCCGCCCGGCCTCGGTCCGGCGGATCGGCCCCGGTGCGGCCTCGTTCGGCGAGCAGCGGGGCGATCTCGCGCCACACTGACCGGGCCAGCTCCGCATCCATCCTCATGCCGCCTCTCGGCGAGGATCAGAAGCGCACCGTGCCGGTGCGGGTCAAGTCGACAAGGAGGGGGTGGGTGCACCGCACCATCACCGCGACCCGCACGGACGCAGACCTCGCGCTGTTCGCCTACATCGACGGACCCGCCTCCCCCGCCTCTCGGGGGAACCTCAGGGGGCTGGTGGAACCTTGGTGACGCTGGCTGGCGCCTTGGCAGGACGTTATGGCTGGTCCCGGTGGTTGAGACGGTATATGAGGTAGGTGATTCCCAGGATGATGTCGACTGCCGCCCAAAGCCCGATGACCAAGCCGACGCCGATGGTCGTGCCCACGTGTCCTGCGTTGATGCAGGTGGTGTAGTCCTGGCCGGTCAGGCCGTCGCAGCTTTTGCCGGCCGACTTGGTGCTGCTCACGGTTCCGGCGATGATCCAGATCACGAACAGCGCCTGAACCGTGAGGAAGATCCACAGGAACACCCTGCGGTGCCTCGTGCGGGGCGGAGGCGGCGAGGGCCTGGCTCCCTCATTCCAGTGGGTCCACCCGCCATCGCCGCCTGCACCACCAGGCGGCGGCGTCCCGGGTCGAGGATCTTCAGAAGGACGCTGCTCGGACATGGCTGCCTCCAGTCGGAGACGAGTGGCCCTTGCTTTCAGGAGGCCACTCGGCCGGGCCCGGGTCAACCACCCACCGGCCGAGGACGTAGTCCTGGGCTGCAAGCAGCTACTGGACATCGGCATGTGTGACTGGCGACGGGACAATCGGAACAAGCAGGCAGCCGGGCCGGGTGAGGGCGGTGTCGGCGAGGATCCGCTCGACCGTCCCGTCCCAACTGCTGTGCTGGCCAATGACGTGTTCGAGGCGACCGGGCAGGAGGCCGTGGGGCTGGTGCCAGCCGGCTATCCCCTCGGGGAAGATTTCGGTGGCCAGCGGGGACGCGTGCCGCCGGACGGTCTCCACACCCCAGCCCCATCGCGTGTCCGAAGCCGTGGAATCCAACCCCATTGGGGAACCCGACGCGGAAAGGCCGCCACCCGCAGGTGACGGCTTTCCAGTGCCTTCTCGGGGCCGCAGCAGCGTAGCGCCGACCATGGACACCAGCTCCGCGGGGGCGGGTCTGCCAGGCTGATCTGGACAACTTCGAGTTGTGCGGTGGCGCGTTCCTTCGATCAGGTGTCACCTTTCCGGGGACGACGTCAACGCTCCTTTGCCGTGCAGTGCTCGGAACTCTCATCAGCAAAGTCACAGAACTGGCTGATGATCTTGCGGCTGCTTTCCGGTGTGCCGTGGTACTCCTTGCGGGGTGGTCCGTCGATCCATTGGTGCCAGAGACCGTCGGGGGCCAGGAACCGGGCTGCTCGATCGGCGCCGAGCTTGGTGTCGAGGTTCAGGAGTGCGCCCATGGCGGCTGTCTGGTCGTAGTAGAGGTCCGGGCGTCGCAGGTAGCGATCGAGGTAAGCGGTCAACAGACCCGCGTCGGCAGGGGTGCCGAAGGTGGCGAGAGCGACGCAGTAGGCGATGCCCGCGTAGCAGACCTCGCTGTCAAGCAGCAGTTCGCCGAGGTGTTCACGGAATTCGGTTCTGCGGGCGACGGCGATGAGCCAGGCTGCGGGCTTGCGCTCACGCCACCCGCCTTCGAGCAGGATGGTCAGTTCACGGGGCGTGATTTTGCCAGCGGCCTCGCCGAGCTCCCGTGCGACCTTGGTGCGTTCGCTGCCGGTCACGCGCAGAAGGCTGCCGCCGAGCCTGAGGTAGCGCCGATCGGGAGTGACATAGCGGCGGATCAGATCGGCCAGCTCGGCGTCCTCGTGGGCGTAACGCATGGCCACATCCTGTCCTGGTCGCAGCCGTCTGACCAGTGCGTTTCTCAGCCGTGCTGTTCAGTCGGCAGGCTCATCGTGGGATTCGCCGAGGTCATCGAGGAGGCTGGTGATGCGGTCGGCGATGTGCTGGTGGCGCTCGATCTCCCGCTCCCAGCCGCAGTCCGTTGCGTCGGTGATCAGCTGCCGCTCGGTGCAGAGGCGTTCGCGCAGGCGGGGCGCGGGCGGCCGGGGAGTCCACCGGGTATCCCGGCGGGCAGACGGCCGCGGGCGGGCGGCGGCCTCCCGGCGCCGGCGCTGCTTCTCCTCGTAGAGGCGCCGGTCCTCCTCGGCGTCCCGCCGGGCGTTCTCGTACTCGGCGGCCAGCCGCTCGAGGAGTTCCGGCGGCAGCACGATCCCCTGCGGGCCGAGCCCGAGGTCCTCCAACCGCAGGCGCTCGCGCACCAACTCGTCCCCGGGCAGGGGGATGGTGCACGCCGTAGTGCCTCATCCCCCCTGTCCACCACTGAGGAAGTTCCATCGTGATTCGTGCAGGTCACCGGCCCTGGTGTGACAAGTGGTTGGGGTGCTCGCGCAGCTCATCACGGTGATCGTCGCGCGGAGATCATCCGTCAGCCTTTCTGGCTGTCTTCCCGGGATCTCCTGCACGCTGTGTGCCGGTCCCCTACTGTGCGAGCAGGGGCTGTGGTGGGCCCGCGCGGGAGGGGATATGGCTCAGAACCTGATGGTGTGGCTGCTGGAGCGCCGCGTGGTGCTGGAAGAACGCGTTGAGCGGCTGCGCAAGCAGCTGGCAGACACCGAGGCCGAAGTGGCTCGGTTGGAGGCCGCTGAGGTCGTCTACCGGCAGTACCAGGAGGACGCTGACGCCGGGCATCCCGACGCCGAGGCCTGGCAGCAGGCCCTGGAGGAGGCCACCGGCGGAGAACCCGCCGCGCCCGCGCCCGGCGCCGGTGTGACGCCGGGCGCCGCAGGCCAGCTGCTGATCCCGCACTGCGGCCAGGACAGCGGCCCGCAGGACCTGCCGGCCGACTATCAGGCGATCATGGGGATCGTCGCGGACGGCGACGGCCCGCTGCAGGCCAAGGACGTGGCCCGTGAGCTGGGGCTGGATCCGGTGCCGGCGAAGGTGGAGCCGGTGCGCGGGAAGCTGCGCAAGCTGGCCGAACGCGGCTGGATCACCCGAACCGCGGCCGGACGCTACCTGCCCCGGTAGGGCGCGCGGTCCCGGAATAACGGCCGATTCCCGCCGCAACACGGCTTACCCCGGCGGGAGTTGGGAAGCTCGTGAAAACCAGGACCAGCCCCACCGGGGACACCGTCAGCCTTGTCTACTCCGTCCGCCTGCCGCTGTCCAGCCGGACCGTCAACTACGTGGCCGGCCTGATCCGCGCCCACCGCAAGACGATCCGCTCCCGCTGGCGCAAGCTGGACGCCGGGCGGATCGCCGTGATCGCACTGGCCCACCTGCGCAACGACGAGCGGCTGGCCGACCTGGCCGGCGGCAACGCGGTCTCGGCCTCCACGGTGCGCCGGTGGGTACTGGAGGTGATCGACCTGCTGGCCGCACGCTCTCCCCGCCTGGACCGAGCGCTGGCGAAGGTGGCCAAGGACAGCGGGTGCGTGGTGCTTCTGGACGGCACGCTGATCCGTACCCGGCGGCGGACCGGCCGGGCGAACCGGAAGAACTACTCGGGCAAGCACAAGGCGCATGGCCTGCTGTTCCTCGCCCTGACCGACGCGAAGGGGCGGCTGTTGTGGATCTCCTCGGCCCGCCGGGGCGCCTGCAGCGAGATCACGGCCGCCCGCTACGAGAAGCTGTGCGCGCGGCTGCGGGAACTTCGACTGGGTGCGGTGGCCGACCTGGGGTTCGTCGGCCTGGACGACGGGGACCAGGAGCAGCCGGCGGTCATCACGGGGTTCAAGGCGAGCGGCGGAAAGCGCCTCTCGTCCCCGAAGAAGGTCGTGAACCGGCTGGTCAGCAGCCTGCGAGCGCCGGTCGAGCACGGCTTCGCGAACCTGAAGACCTTCCGGATCCTGACCAAGGTGCGCATGCATCCGCGGCACGCGACCGCACTCGTGCGGGCCCTGCTGGTGCTGACGCACCACCAGGTGGCACGGTGACGGATGATCTCCGCGCGGTGATCACCGTGATGAGCTGCGCGAGCACCCCAATTATTCGTCACACCAGGACCGGTGACCTGCACGAATCACGATGAAACTTCCTCACTCGTTCCCGCGCGCATGGGGCCACCCCAGTCGGGCCTCCACCTCACCGGCGCGGTGGTACAGCGTCCACGCCGGGATCCCCTCGGCGAACAGCACGTGCGGCACCCGGCTCTCCGGGCGCATGAACCACACGTCCCGCACCCCCGCCACCGCATAGTCGCGGTGCCGTGCCCGCCACACCTCGTCCGTGATCACCTCCCGCTGCGCCTCCAGGGCAAGCCGGGTCCCGCAGTCCAGCTCGACGTGGACATCCGCACGGCGGTCGCGCTGTGGCGTCCACTGCTCGAGCCGCACCCGCACCGTGTTGGGCAAGGAGGCCCAGCGGGCGAGGCGGTGCTTGGCGTTGATGTGCCACACCGTCCCCGCCGGCGTGGCCGGGGGCGGGGGCCGGGGGCGGTGCCCGGTGGATGCGCGAAGTGCGGGCGCACCAGGCCGCCGATCCTGCCGCGGGCCAGCAGCGGCACCCGGGTGCCGGCAGGCGCGTCGATGCCCTGCCAGCAGTAGAAGCACACGACCCTCTCGCGCCGCCCCTAGCCCAGCGCCCGCCACTGCTCCAGAGGGCGCTCGCCGATATGGACCTCGCGCCGCGTCTCGAGGTCGAACCCGACCACCAGCAGATCGTCCTTCACTCTCCGCCCCCTCGCGCCCGGCACTCTCCCCGCGCCCGGGCACTGCGCCGGGCACGGACACCGGGACATGACTACCCGTCATCTGTGGCGCGCCATCCGCGCGGCAGGAAGCCTTCACCGGGCGGGGAAGCGGGACTCGTTCGCCCGTCACGGGTCCTTCCACAGCCTGATCAGGACGTCCAGCCCGGGCAGCGGTGGCTGCGTGAACTGCTCGTACAAGCGGGGATCGAACCGGTCCGATCCGTCCCGCGCGGCCAGGGCCTGCTCCAAGCACTGCCGGGCCCGGTCGCCCTCGCCGAGTGCGGCGAAGGCGAGAGCTTGGATTTCGCCTGTTCCACACGGGTGGGAGTAGATGTCCGGCGACGGCAGGCGGTCGGCCACCGCGGTGGCGGCCAGGAAGTACCGCCGCGCAAGCGGCGGATTCTCGGCCCGCTCCAGCGCTCCGATCAGAAGCAGTGGCCTGGCGGCGGTCCGTGTCGTTCCCAGCAGCCGCACGGCCCGGCGCAGTTCCTCGCGTGCCTGCTCACCTCGTCCTGACGCGAGGTGGATCCAGCCCAGCAGCCCGAGGGCCTGGCCGTCGTCGCGGTCGTGGTGCAGGAGGACCGTGAGGTTGGCTTCGGCCTCCCGCATGCGGCCGACCCGGGCGAGCAGCCAGGCCAGATTCCACCGGCAGATACGCACTGCGGGATCCAGGGCGACGGCCCGGCGCAGCACCTGCTCGGCGGCGTGGAGATGCCCGCGCCCGATGAGCGCCCAGCCGAGGGCGTTGAGCGTCCACGGCGTCGCCTTCCTCGCGGCGGCTTGCTCGGCCGCCCTTACTGCCTCTCTCCAGCGCTGTAGCTCTCCCAGAGCCCAGCAGAGCAGCTGCGCGGCACGGTCCGACCCGGGATCCAGCTCGTGTGCGCGGGAGGCGGCCTGGTGCGCGCCGCCGTAGTCGCCGGTGTCCAGCAGTGCCTGCGCGAGCACCGCGTGGCCCCAGGCCGAGTCCGGCCACGCGTCCACCGCCACCCGGGCATGCGTGGCGACGTCGCCAGCACGCGTGCGTGCCGTCTGCAGGACCTCGGCCAGGCACAGGTGCCCGAGGGCGGAACCCGGGTCGTGGACCAGGGCCTTGTGGGAGGCGATCCCGGCTTCCTCCAGACGCTGCTGGCACAGCAGCACATAGCCCAACTCGGCGTAGGTGCACGCGAGCCCGGGACTCAGCGCCACCGCCTTCGTCAGCTGCTCCTCGGCATCCGCCCACCGCTCGAGGGCCGAGAGCGCACAGCCCAGGTCCAGCCGGACATCCGCGTCCCGGGGCGCGAGCTCCACGGCGGGCGACAGCACCTCAACGGCCACCTCCCAGCACTCGGCCCCGGTCAGTTCGAAACCCAGCTCCCGCCGCACCGCGAGGTCGTCGGGCCGGGCATGCAGCAGGCCCAGGAGGTTCGCGATCAGGACCTCGCCCTCGTCGCTGTCCTCCCCGCGTCCGGCAGCGGATCGGGCCACAGCTCGTTTGGGCCGGGGAACACATCCGCCGACAACGTCGCCTCCGCGCAGGTGAGGGAAACCGGCGCCTTCGGGCCGGCGCCGTACCCCGGCGTCCCACGACGGCGCCCGCAGCGACAAGGCCGGGGCCGCAGTGATCCCGCCCGGCGGGAACCACCACCCGGTGTCCGGGACAACAGTCCGCACAGCGGATTCGCCGCCGGACCCGGTTGGCGCCGGTGACCACCCGCCAGGAGGCGACGACAACGCCCACGCCCCGTTCCCGCCCACCGCTCCATCCACCCGCACGCCCGCCGCTCCGGGTGCCGAGGCGGTGCCAGACCGGCCCGGACGGGCCCGCGCTGCACCAGGTCCTCGATCCTGGCGGCGCCGGCCGGGACGGCGGCCAGCATCTCTGCGACGGTCGGGTTCTCCTCGGCGGCCAGCCGCAGGTCCGCCACCGCGCTGCGCATCCTGGCGGCCGTCTGCCGACCAGGACGAGACGGTCCGGGAGGCGGCGCTCGACAGCCGACCGGTTGGAAATCGAAAGTGTAATCGTCCGCACCGCGCACCGCTGCGCCGCGCCCGGCGTCCGTCGAAGGCATCCAGGTCCAGCGGCAGGCCAAGGCGCAGCCCCGGCCGACGCGGGGCTCCTGAACGACACGGCTCCTGGACCCGTACCGCCCAGGCACTGTGGCGAACGTCCGGATGAGTGCCGTGCGAGAAGGCCGAATCCGTGGACTTGGCCCGACTACGGTTCCCAATCCCGAATTGATGGATACCGTGGCTTGTACTACCCCCGGGCCCAGTCCACCGGGGACGGATGGAGAGCGTGATGACGTCGAACCACAGCGGGCGCGTGCCGCTCGACAGCAAGTCCGCCGACTCGCTGCGCGCCATGGCCCAGGAGGAACTGGGCAAGGCGGAACAGCTGGCCGCGTTCCTGGAGGACGTCGCCGAGCACGGCCTGCCCTCGCTTGAGGAGTGCGTGCCGTGGGAGGAGTTGCGCGAACGCCGCCTGTCGGAGCTGGCGAACGGGCACACTGAGCAGCGTGTCGCCTGAATCCCCGCCCCCGCGCCGTGCCGAGGTCGCCTTCTCCGACCTGGCCGCCCGCCAGCTCGAGAAGCTGACCGCCGCCCAGATCCACCGCCTCGACCGCGCCCTGGTCACCATCTCGGTGCGCCCCGACCTCGGCCAGCCGATGCCGGACGGCCGGCTACGCGACTACCGCGACGACATCGAAGGCGTACGCGTGATCTACCACGTCACCGTGCTGCGCACGATCGTGGTCGTCGGCTACGTCGAGGTGTAGGCAGCCCCGTTCGGGCGTAGATGCCCGGCCAAGCCGCTGCAACAACACCACGGTCCAAGGCCGCGGCGGGTTGGACCGAGCTGCCGAGCCGAGCCCCTGCGCTGCGCAGCCCGGTGGCCCGGGTTTGTCGGCCGCCGAGCCGGTACCCGCTGGGCACTACGCTGAGCGGCGTGCGGAAGACGAAGGCGTTCAAGGACGCGGTGGCGCAGACGCTCACCGAGCTGGCCCACAGGGGAGTGACGGTGCGACCGGGATCGGTCGCCGATGTCATCGAACGGAACATCACCACAGTCGCGCAGCGCCTGGGCATTCAGGAGCGCTCGGCCTGGCGGTACTTCGACGCGGCCGCCCTCGCGGATTCCATCGCCGGCCAGCACCAGGAGTTCAAGGACTCCAGCGACGCAGGTGGGGTCGGCCAGACGCCGATGCCGCCCGTCGGCAACCCCGAGCTCGCGCTGATCCTCGCCGGCGTACCCGACGCCCTCGCCGAGACCGGCGGCGACCTGTACCAGGTGATCGTCAACGTCGCCGTCAACGCCTGGATGGCAGGCCACATCCACGGCGAGGACGGCTGCGCCGGATGCGAGGGCAGCCGCGGCCCGGCCGGACACGACTGGGAAGCCCGCATGAAGGCGATCACCGCGCAGATCCCGGACATCGACAAGTGGTTCGACCGGCGGGTGTGGACCGAGGCCATGAACGACAGCGGCTTCGCCGTCACCCGCCACTGAGGACCGAGCTGGCTGCTCCTGGAGCATGGCGGGCGCGCTGGGGGCTCAGTGCCAGCGCGGTTGGGCTTCTCCCCCTTCGTAGCCGCAGGTGATCGGTCGCCCGTGCGCGTCGGTGGTCGAGCGGCCGACATCGCTCTTACGGCAGAACTCGCCCGCGCTGTAGCACTTTCCGGAGTTTGTTGTGATGCTGCACGTCCCGCCGGCATTGCTGGTGGCGGGCGCGTGGCTGCTCGAAGCGGTGCTTGCTGAAGGAGCAGTCGGCGGCGCGCTGCTGGGAATCGCTGTGGGAGAGGCGCTGGAAGGCAACGCCGTGGGGGACTCGCTGGTCGGCGAAGCCGTCGCCGTGGCAACGGTGGGCTCGCTGCTCGACACCGGCGCAGGCGTACCGTTGCCCGAGCTGCAGCCGGCCATCGAGAGCACAGCGACGATGGCAACGGCGACACCAGAAGGTCCGTAGGTCCCCACACCGAAACAGTAGGCAACCAGCTCCCACCCGCTTCCCCGTTGAGCTGTTCGTGGGCATGTTTCCGCAGACTGGTGACCGACGCTGACCGGTCAAACTCGTGTGGCAATCAGGCAAGATCTCCTATCAGGGGTCAGGCGTCCTCGATGGCCGTGAGCAGGCGGGTGTGGACTGCGCCGGCGGTCTCGCAGGTGGCGGGGTGCGGATCTTCCAGCTGTGGGGCGCAGCCCGCTTATGCGGCGCGCGGAGCCGCTTCCGGGCGCCGCAGTCCTTCGCGGGGCCCTGGAGGAAGTTTTGGTGGCCGGCCTCGGACGTGCGCCTCGGAGAGGTCGACCGGGAGGCCGCTGAGGCTGGCGGTCTCGAGTTTGACGTCCGCCGACCGGTATTTTCTGCATGGGGCTGGCACTGTCCCGGTACGAACGCGCAGGGAACCTGCTCTCTGCGGACGACCCGCGCCCCGCCACGGCCTTATGGCGACACGAGCTGCTGCGCCAGGCGTCCGGCGACCTCGTCTTGACGGTCTGGCCGGCCCTGACGGCAACACCGCTGCCCGGCACAAGACGTGGCGGCTCGAAGGCGCGGATGGTCGACGGAGACGGAGTCCATGGCGAGGCTGATCTCCGAGCGGTCCCGCCATGACGCCGACAGACGCCCGGCCCGCCGTCGCGCCGCCGCCCGCGGCGCGACCGCCGCTGCCCGGCCGAGGGCCGACGTGTGCGCGGCGACGCGCCGAGCGAGCCTGCTGGCCGGGGCGGGTTTGTCGGTGGGGGAGGGGAGTTGGCCTGTTTCCGACCTGCCGCACGGTGTGGTGGGGCATGATCACAGCGTGAGCATATGGTGGGCCGGGCGCAGGGACGCCCTCCTGACGGAACTGGCAGACGCGCTGGTGTTCTTCGGCGCCGACCCGGTCGAGGACCCAGGCATCGACGAACTCGCGCACACCACCCAGACCCTCGCCCAGGAATACCGCACCAGCGACCGGGGCCCCCACCTCCACCAGGCCGGCAACCTGCTCGCCCAAGCCGCCACCGAACTGCGCACCGCCGACCGCTTCCGCGGCACCCTCCTGCCCATCGTCACCCACCACCTACGCTGCGCCGCGGTTGTTCTGGCGCACGCCCGGGCCCGCCTTCAGATACCGGTCGGGCCGACCGCCGAGACGCACCCCGGCGCGGGGTTGAGATCTGCTGCGCGCTGAGCGCGGCGCACGGGGCCGACTGCCAGGGCAAGGTGGTTGGCGATCTGGGCCGGGAACAGCTGGTGACGTTCAGCCGGCAGCGGCTGGGGGCATCGGCCGGTCGCGGTGGGGCGGGTGCGACTCAGTGGACGTTAAGTCCGTTTCTGGTAGCGGCCTCGTCCGGGTTGGGTGAGGAAGCCTTGGCGGGTGAGGCGTCCGAGGCGGCTGCGGGTGATGTTGACGGACGCCTCGTCGGTGGGTATGCCGAGGAGTTCGTGCAGCTCGCGTGCCCGGAATGCCTGGTCGGGGTGCTGGTTGAAGGTATTCACGATGGCCTGGTAGGTGGTGTTCGTCTCGGGTGGTTCGGATTCGGCTCCTGCCGGCGTGACCTCCGCGATGATCTTTCGGGTGGTGGCCAGGTCCGTGAGCCGCGCTTCGGTCTCGGTCAGGTCGGCGGCGAGCTCTTCGATCCGGACTCGTAGTTCTGCGGCCCGGGCGGTGGCCTCGTCCTGCCGGGTCTGGAGGTCTGCCAGGAGTTCGGCGACGTTCACGCGGCCAGTCCAAGGGTGTCGCGCCAGGCCGGGGCTGGTGTGGTGAGGCGGCGGGTCATGTTCGCGGTGGAGGCCCAGTAGACGCGTGAGGCGGAGGTGTCGGGCCGGTGGTCGTACTCGTGGGCGAGGCGCCGATGCAGCATCAAGGTGCCGTTCGTCTGCTCCACCACCCACCGTTTCGGCTGCGGGACGAAGCCCTTGCCCTGGTCGGCCGGGTTGCGGCGGACGACTTCGACGTCGATGTCCAGCAGTGCACCGTGGATGACGACCTCGTCCTTGAAGCCCTGGTCCACCAGGGCCTTCTCCAGACGCATCCCGCACCGTTCGGCGGCCTGGTCGAGCAGGGCGGTGCCGGCGGCGTTGTCGTGGGCGGAGGCGGCCAGGACGACGACACCGATGATCAGCCCCATGACGTCGACGGCCAGTCCCCGCTTGCGGCCCGACACCTTCTTGTTCGCGTCCAGTCCCGTGGTGCTCTTCGGAACACCGGCGGCCGCGCGGACGGACTGGGTGTCGATGATCACGAGGGACGGGTCCTCTAATCGGCGGGCCCTCTCCCGGATTTGGCAACGCAGGAGTTCCTGGATCCGCTGGTCGAGCCCATCCTGGCGCCACAGGCCGAAGTAGTAGAACACCGCCGACCAGGACGGCAGGTCATGGGGCAGGTAGCGCCACTGACAGCCCGTCCGGTTCTGGTAGAAGACCGCGTTCACGATCTCCCGCAGATCACAGGACCCCGGATCCCCGGTCGCCGATCGCGCCACCCGGTCCTGCTTCCAGGCCGTGATCATCGGCTCGATCAACGCCCATTGCTCGTCCGATAAGTCGCTCGGATACGCCCGTCTGTCCATGCGCCGCAGAACATCACCCGAACCACGACTGGCACGCCAGTACGGCCAACGTTCACACGAACGAGCGATCACGAGCCGAGAGAAAAGGGACTTAACGTCCACTCAGGACGCCCAGGTGCGGCCGCGTGTGCGGTAGGCCGTCAATGCGGCGGCGGTGAGGGCGGCCAGGGCGAGAGTCAGACCGGCTACCAGAACCGGGTTGACCCAGGACGGGACCAGTTCGCCGTCGGGGCCGCAGCACATGCTCAGTGGGAACGGCGAGCCGGACCTGCTGGGTGATGACCGGCTCGCCCGCGCGCTGGACGCGAATCGCGCCGCACCTGGACGTCGGCGATGGCCTGCGCGCCGACGTGTCCCGGATCCACTGGGACATGACCTCGATGTCCCTCTTCGGCGCCTACGAGGACCAGGACGAGCGGTTCCCGCAGGTCAAGTACGGTCACCCGAGGACCGCCGGGTCGATCTGAAGCAGATCCAGACCGGTCTGAGCTGCGTGCGCGCGGGTCGATTTCTCGGGCATCAGGTCGGCTGTCCGCCGCCCCGCGTGTGGAGGGCGGGGGCGGCGGTGTCAGTGCCGTGCCGGGTGGTTACCAGGTGGTGGGCAGGTACGTGTAGCAGTAGGAGGTGCTGGTGCCGCCGCCCGCGCGGTAGGGCATGTCCGAGCCGGTGTAGGCTGGGTCGCCGTGGGCCATGAGGGCGTTGCCGGTCTGGGGGCCGAGGACGCCGTCCTGCGGGAGACCCATCTCCTCCTGGAAGTTCTTGATGGCCTGCTTGGTCTCGGGACCGAAGCTGCCGTCCTCGGCGGGCTGGTGGTGGTCGGAGCCAGAGGTGTGGAACCAGTAGGAGATGTTGTGCTGGGCGCACCAGACGCCGTGGGGGTTGTTGGTGTAGCCGGCGCCGATGTATCCGGCGCTCGGGCTGGCGTTGGCGGCGGTCGTGAAGCCCATGAGGGCGGTGCCTGCCATGGCGACGACCATGCCGCCCTTGACGATCCTGGACTTGAAGCTCATGTGGCTTTCCCCGTCTGTGTGTTGGTGTTGTGGTCCGGCTGAGGGCCCGGTTACCAGGTGGTGGCGGCCACGTGGAGCGGCAGGAGGTGCTCGGACGTGGCCGCAGGCGGAGGCTTCTGCACAGTTCCCCTCGCTCCGCGCTGTGGACAACCATCGCGGGGGCGCCTATCACGGCCCTATCATCTGGCGAAGATCATTTACGGCCGGGGTTGTCAGCCACGGCCGACCGGGGGGAAACAGATGCTCTTTCGCGTACTCGGCGAGCTGGACGTCGAAGACGGCACTGGGAAACGTGCCGTTCGGGGTGTCCGGCTCCGCTCGCTCCTGGCCGTCCTGCTGCTGAACGCCAATCAGCGGGTCACCACGGACCGGCTCCAGGACGCCCTGTGGGGCGAGGAGCCACCGGCCTCCGGTGCGGCGGCGGTGCACAACCTGGCGGCGCGGCTGCGCCGCACTGTGTTCGGCGACGAGCCGGACCGGCTGACGGCCACGCCGCTCGGCTATCTGCTCCGGGTCGACGACGGCGAGCTCGACAGCGCGCTCTTCGAGCAGCACCTCGCCACGGCCCGCGCCGCCGTCCTTGCCGCCGAATGGGAGTCCGTCCACCGGGAGGCGTCTGGCGCCCTGGCACTGTGGCGCGGGGTCCCGCTCGCCGAGCTGCCCGAGCTCGCCGATGCCGGGCCCGCGCGCGAACGGTGGCAGGAGGCGCGGCTGCAGGCGCTCGAATGGCGCCTCGACGCGGAGCTGCGGCTCGGCCGGTCCACCGGCCTCGTCCCCGAACTCGCCCGGCTCGTCGACGAGCACCCGCTGCGCGAGACCTTCCACCAGCAGCTGATGCTCGCTCTCCACCGGGCCGGCCGTCGCGCCCAGGCCCTCGCCGCCTACCGGCGCCTGCACCGGACCCTGCGCGACGAACTCGGCGTCGAACCGGGCCGGGAGGCGCAGCGGATCCACCAGGACATCCTGCTTGCGCCAGAGCCCGAGCCGGCGGCCCCGCCCGCCCGGCCGGCGGCCCCCGGCCGACCGGCACAACTCCCCGCTGACACCGCCGACTTCACCGGCCGCGAGGAGGAACTGGGGCGGCTCCGCGACCACCTCGCGAAGGCCGCCTCCGGCTGCGGCCCGTCCGTGCTGGTCGTCTCCGGCATGGGAGGCGTCGGCAAGACCGCGCTGGCTGTCCGGGCGGCCCACCAGGCCAAGGAGCTCTTCCCGGACGGGCAGTTGTACGTCGACCTGCACGGCTTCGGCAACGGCGAGCGGCGCGAGGCCCACGAGATCCTGGCACGCTTCCTGGCCGACCTCAGCCCCGACCCGTGCGCCAGCCCGCTGCCCGAGCACACCGACGACCGGGCCGCCCGGCTGCGCGACGTCCTCGCCACCCGGCGGCTCCTGCTGCTGCTCGACAACGCGCGCGACGCGCAGCACCTGCTACCGCTGATGCCCGGCGACGGCCGCAGCGCCGTGCTCGCCACCAGCCGCAACACGCTCACCGACCTGCCGGGCGCCGTCCAGGTCCGGTTGGAGCCGCTGGACATCGAGGAGCAGCGGCGACTGCTGTCGGCGGTGTGCGGACCCGACCGGGCGTGCGCCGATCTGGACAACGCCCTGCGGCTGCTCGCGGCCTGCGGCGGGCTCCCGCTGGCGCTGCGCGTTGTGGCCGCCCGCCTCGCCGCACGGCCGGCCTGGTCGCTGGAGACGATGGCGCAGCACCTGAGCGACGACGGCCGGCGCCTGCGGTCGCTGTCGGCGGGGCAACTCAGTGTCCGGGACACGTTCGCCACCAGTTACCTGGTTCTGCGCGAGAGCGACGAGATGGTGGAGCGGGAGGCGGCCCGGCTGTTCCGGCTGCTGGGGCTGTGGCCGGGCCTGGTGCTCGGCGTCGAGCAGGCCGCCGCCCTGGGGCAACGCCCTGTGGCGGACACGGCCGACCTGCTGGAGCTGCTGACCGACTACCACCTGCTCCAGAGCCCCGAGCCGTGGCGGTATCGCTTCCACGACCTGCTGGGCGAGTACGCGGCCGAACGCGCCGAGTACGAGGAGACGCCCGAGAGCCGCGACGCGGCCCGGGTGCGGCTCATGGTCTGGTACGCCGCCGCGCTGGAGAACACGCGGGCCGCGATCTACGCCGGCGTGTCGATCACGCCCGTCCTGGAGGAGGCGCCGACCGCGCCGCCCCCGGTCTTCGCCGAGGGGGAGGACGCGACCCGGTGGTGCAACCGGGAACTGGCCAACATCAGGGAAGTGGTCAGGCAGGCAACCTGCTCCTCCCGGCCGGACTTCGCCTGGCGGCTCGTCGTCGGCCTGTCCGGGTACGACGCCACGTGGTTCTGGACCGGCGAGACCGACGACCTGCGGGCCATGGCCCTGCGCTCCGCCAGAGAGCAGGGCGACCTGGTCGGCCAGGCCCGGGTGCTCGAGCGCATCGGCATCGTGCACGGCATGGCCTACCGCAACGAGCAGGCGATCGACGCCCTTCAGGCCGCTCTCGACGCGGCCGAACAGGCCCGACGCGAGGACCTGGCCATCGCAGTCCTGCAGAACCTCGCCGTGGCCCACAACCACAAGCGCGACGGTGCAGCGAGCCTCGCCTACGCCCGACAGGCTCTCACCCGCGACGACTCGGAGGAGTCGAGCGGCTTCATGCTGAACACGATGGCCGTCTCCCACCTGCTCCTGGAGGACTTCGCGGCGGCCGAAGCCGGGCTCCGGCAGGCGCTGGAGATCTGGCGCTGCCACGGCAACGTCAACAACACCGCGATCACCCTGGCCAACCTCGGTGACGCGTTGCGCGGCCTGGGGCGGCGCGATGAAGCCCTCGCCGCGCTGGATGAGGCCCGCCGGCACCACCAGCGTCTGGGAAACAACGAAGGCGTCGCCGACTGCCTGGTGGTCGCCGGCCGCACCCACCTCCACTTCGGCGGCTGGGACGACGCCCGGACGTGCTTCCAGCAGGCCATGGACATCGCCCGCGAACACGACCTGCAGGCGCTGACCGCGCGGGCCACCGAAGGCCTCGACGAACTCGACCGGCTGCGGGGCTGCCCCGAGGAGATGCGCCGACCCTGACCACGGTCCGGGCCTCGTGGCGGGCGCTGCGCTCGCCGAGCAGGAAGAGCGCGGGGACGCTCAGTCGGCCGAGTTCCGGTGACTCATTCCGCGTGTCCGTTCGCGCGCCATCAGAAAGCCAGGCCGCGTGCAGTGAAACGAAGCGGCCGGCCCTGGGAGCCCCGGACGGCCCGTCAGAACCGACTGCGGCGTGCCATGGGCCGGAACGGCGGGACCTGCTCGCCGCGCAGAACGAGCGCCGCGGTACGGGGTGCACTCCAGCCAGCCCATGGGCCGGCGCAGCGTGACGGGGTCGAGGTGGCGGATAAGGTCGCGGACGGCCTGATGGTCTGCGTCGGTGGGGTGGTGGAGGCCGGCGCGGTCGAGGGCGGTGCGCCGCAGCTCGGTGCCGAAGCGGCAGCCGGGCGGGTGTGCGCTCGGCTGCCCCCTTCGGGCCGCTGGTCAGCGTTCGGCGGGATCGGTGTTCGCGCCGCAGAGCACCACGCAGACCTCTCCCCGTTGCCGGGCCGGTAGCTGCGGCTCGCGGTGGCGGGTCGGGTCGGTAGGTCTCGGGCGGGGATGTGCTGGTCCGGGGAGGTGAGCGCGGCCAGGGCGGTCGCGGCGCGGTGTTCGACCGCGACACGGCGGTGGTCCCACAGCGCCTGGCGGGCCCGGGCGATCTCGGTGTCCTGTACCAGCACGGAGTGGACGCCTTCGTGCTGGGCGGCGTTCAGGGCCATGGAGCTGGTGCGGCGGGCGCCGAGGGAGTCGGCGGCGATCGAGTCGACGGGGACGTCGACCAGGTGGCCGGCCTCGATGGCGGCGTTGAGCGTGCGGCAGTTCTCTGGTTCGACGGCGATGGTGCGGATGCCGTGGTGCTGGGCAGCGGTGGCGACGCCGGCGAACAGTCCGCCGCCGACCGCGACGACCACGGTAACCGGGATGCCGGGCCGGCGCGTCATCGGTGGACCCGCAGGAAGACGGCGGGCCGGGTCTGTCGGCGCCGGGCCGCCGCCGGTGCTTCCCGGCTCGACGCTGACCTCACGCCACGGTGATCGCGGGGTCCCCGGGCGCGGGATCTTCCGTGTTGATGGGGGTTGCCACGCCGGACAGGGCGGTCTCGGTCTCGACCAGCTTCTCGATCCGGTTGTGGAACGGCGCACCGGCGATGAAGGCCACGACGAACGCTCCGAGCAGGAAGACCGTTGACAGCCAGACCATCGTCGACACCGGCAGCGTGTAGGCACCCACGACCCGGGCCGCGCACTCACCGACCAGCGACAGGCCCCAGGCGAGCGTGAACCCCCTCTCGGCCCGCCGGAACCGGGCCGACCCCACGCTCAGCCGGTCCCAGGCGGCGATCCTGACAGGCTCACCCTTGGTGAGAACGGGCTTGAGCCCCGCGCTCACCATGGGCTGCCCGGCGAAGGCCGACCAGACCATCGCCATGCCCACCACGCTGCTCAGCGCGCCGTCCTTGGCCACCGCCAGCCGGGCGTCCCCGGACACCAGCGACAGCCCGATCCCGGCCGTGTTGACCAGCAGCATCAGACCGGCCAGCCCGTTGACCGACCGCCTGGAGACAAGACTCGCCACCGTCCGCACCACCGGCAGCACGCTGCTCAACACGAGCGCGAGGATCTGGCTCAGCCCGAGCACCGAGTGCAGCAGATAGGAGAGCGCCAGCGGAATGCCGACATCCATCACCAGCGGACGGAGGACCAGCATCACGGGGCTGGTCGGCGGCGCGGCGGGCTTCTTGTCCATGGCCTTGTCTGCTCCTCTGCCGGGTGCTCGGCGACTGTTCGCGTGCGTCCAGCCTGCCGTGCGGAGCCGACTTCCCGTCAGTGACTCCTGTGCCCGGATCCGTATGACAGCTGTCACCATGAATTGCTGACGGACCGAAGACCCCGCAGGTCAGCAACCGTCTTGGGGTGCGAGTGTGCCTGTGGCCGGCTGAGGCAGACCCTGGATGGAGCCGGCACCCGCTTCGTCTTCCTCGGCAAGCAGTACGGCATCCGCCCCAACGGCCGGCAGACCCTCACCGACGCGCTCGACAACCCGGACGGCGACGAGTTGCTGGCCGTCGAGCGGGCGGAGGCGGATCGTGCCCGCCCCTCATTCCGTGCGCGGGCCGGATCGAGGGGTGAGGCGCATCGTCAGTCCAGGCGGTAGGTGCCGGTGGGGTCGACGGCCTGGTTGACGCGGTGGCCGATGGTGCGCCGGGTGCGCTGCTGGGCCTGGTGAGGGGGTCGAGGACGAGGCGGCGGACCTCCTCGACGTGGCCCGGGGCGGTGGCGACGACTTTTTCCCAGCCCGTTTCGGTGAGGACGGCGAGGGTGTAGCGGCCGTTGTCCGGATCGGGGGTGCGGCGTACCCGGCCCTGCTTCTTCAGGAGAGCGGGCCGTTGGTGAGGATCGCCAGGTCGCGTGAGCCAGCCAAGGGCCGGATGCCTGAGCCGGCCGGGCGGGTGTCGGCGAGCACGGAGCCTTGGCACCGCGCCCGAGGGCTGATCGTGGGGACTGGGGTGAGGTCACAGCATTCGGTCGACCAGCCCGTCGACGTAGTCCGGGGTGAGCCCCATGCCGAACAAGACGCGGATATACATCGGGGCCAGGATGTGGTCCAGCACGTCGAACGCGTCGGGTGCGCGCTCGCCACGGTCGCGGGCCCGATCGAGCATGGACTGCAGTTGCCGGGTGCGTTCGGCGCGGATGTCGGCACCGGCCTGCAGGCCCCGCTGACCGCTGCTCGACAGGGCGACGGCCAGGTGCAGCACCGCCGGACCGTCGGGTCCGGTGATTTCGCGGGCCACTTGCGCCGCGTATGTGCGCAGGTCGCCGGACAGGCTCCCGGTGTCGGGCATCGGCGACTGCGCATTGAGGTGGGTGAGCGCCACCTCGCTGAGCAGGGTCTCCAGGCTGCCCCACCGGCGGTAGATGCTGCTGTCGGCCACGCCCGCGCGGGCCGCCACCTCGCCGACGGTGAAGTTGCCGTAGCCGCGCTCGCTGATCAGTTCGGTGACGGCCTGGTGCACCTGCGCGCCGACGCGGGCGCTGCGCCCGCCGGGCCGCCGGGCCTGCTCCTTCTCGTTCATACCCCCACCTTAACGCAGCCGCTACTTGCGTTTATGGGTGGTGCCTCATACAGTCGCCTAACGCAGTCACTGGCTGCTTTAAAGCGCTCAGCTGCACCATCGGCCCCATCGGCCATGGCCAGGCGCGACCAACGATCGAGAGGAATCCCCATGGCGGCTTCGCCTGCGGCCGTAGGCAGTCGTTCACACCGGGCCGCGCTGCTCACGGTGACCTGCCTGGGCCAGTTCATGGTCCTGCTGGACAACACGATCGTCGGGGCGGCGCTGCCCGACATGCAGCACCGGCTGCACACTCAACTGACCGGTCTGCAATGGATCGTCGACGCGTACGTACTGCTGGTCGCCATGCTGCTGCTGTCCGGCGGTGTCTTCGCCGACCGGTTCGGCCGCAAGCAGGTGTACCTGACCGGCGTGGCGGTGTTCACCGCCGCGTCGGCGCTGTGCAGCCTCGCGCCCTCGCTCGGCTGGCTGATCACCGGCCGGGTGTTGCAGGGCATCGGGGCCGCCGCGCTGAGCCCGGCCTCGCTCGCGCTACTCGCCGCCGCCTATCCCGTGCCGCAGGAACGCGTCAAGGCGATCGGGCTGTGGGC
Organism: Streptomyces kaniharaensis; assembly: GCF_009569385.1. Classification (NCBI taxonomy): domain Bacteria; kingdom Bacillati; phylum Actinomycetota; class Actinomycetes; order Kitasatosporales; family Streptomycetaceae; genus Streptomyces; species Streptomyces kaniharaensis. The sequence continues at coordinate 235,213 of NZ_WBOF01000002.1, read as the reverse complement.
CGGACTCAGCGGAATCGGCCTGGCCGCGGGACCCGTGGCCGGCGGTGCGCTGACGGACGCTTTCGGCTGGCCCGCCATCTTCCTGGTCAATCTGCCCATCGGCGTGGTCCTCCTGCTGGCCGGCCTGCGCAGCCTCGAAGAGACCCGCAATCCCAGCGCCCCCGCGATCGACGTCCCGGGGACGGTGCTGTCCGTTCTGGGTGTGGGGGCGATGACCTACGGGCTGATCGAGGGTGGTGCCCGCGGCTGGACCTCCCCGCTGATCCTGGGCAGCTTCACCGCCGCGGTGATCCTCCTCGCCGCCTTCGCCGCCGTCGAAGCGCGCCGCTCCGCGCCGATGCTGCCGCTGCGGCTGTTCCGGCAGCGCCTGTTCACCGTGTCCAACACCGCCATGGTCGTGGTCGGGTTCGCGCTCATGGGCTCGTCGTTCTTCTTCTCCCAGTTCTTCGTGTACGTCCAGGGCAGCTCGGTCCTGCGCGCCGGCCTGCAGACCCTGCCGGTGTCCCTCGCCATGGTGATCGTCAGCCCGTACGCGGGCCGGCTCGCCGCCCGGTACGGCTACCGCATCGTGGTCACCACCGGCCTGGCCCTGGCCGGCCTGGGACTGCTGGCGCTCGGCACGGTGCACGCCGACACCGGCTACGGGAACGTGTGGTGGCGGCTGGCAATCGTCGGCACCGGCTTCGCCCTGACCATGTCCCCACTGACGGGAGCCGCCATCCAGGCAGTCAGCCCGCAGGAAGGAGGCCTCGCCTCAGGCATCAGCAGCACCACCCGCCAGATCGGCGCGGTGCTCGGCGTGGCGGTACTCGGAGCCATCGTCCGCACCCGGCAAGCCGACGGCGCCTCCTTCGAGACCGGCCTCAACAACGCCTTCCTTGCAGCCGGCGCCGTCACCCTGGCCACCGCCGTGTTCACCGGCCTGTGGCTCGCGAGGTCCAAGGTTGCGGAAGGCTCCACGGCCCCGCAACGGGCCACCGATCCAGGTGCGGTCACCGCCTTGAACGAGGCATCCGCGAACAGCCCGCACTAGACCAAGATCATCCCATGGCCCGTTTCTGCCGTATCCGGGACACACCCCCACTGGAGAGGAATCGCCTCCACGATGCCGCCCATTCCCGCTGACCCCACCGTGCTCCACCCGATGCCCGAGCACCCGCGCGTGATTCTGCTCAAGCAGCTGGTGAAGTCGCCGCTGATCGAGGTCGGTGACTTCACCTACTACGACGATCCGGACGACCCGACCGCGTTCGAGACGCGCAACGTCCTGTACCACTACGGGCCCGAGCGGCTCGTCATCGGCAAGTACTGCGCGCTGGGGACGGGCACCCGGTTCATCATGAACGGCGCCAACCACCGCATGGACGGCCCTTCGACCTTCCCGTTCCCCACCATGGGGGGCTCCTGGACGGAGCACTTCGACCTGATCACCGACCTGCCCGGCCGGGGCGACACCATCGTCGGCAACGACGTGTGGTTCGGCCGCGGCGCCACGGTCATGCCGGGCGTACGCATCGGGCACGGCGCGATCATCGCCGCCGGCGCCGTGGTCACCGGCGACGTCCCCGACTACGGCATCGTCGGCGGCAACCCCGCCCGGCTCATCCGCACCCGCTACGACGCTGCGGACATCGCCCGGCTCCTCGCCGTGGCGTGGTGGGACTGGCCGCTCCAGCACATCACCGAACACATCCGCACGATCATGTCCGGCACCATCGACGACCTGGAGAACGCGGCGCCCGGGCACATGGACACGGAACGTCTGGACCCAACAACCCCCAGTGCCACGGACCGTTGAACGAACCCGGCCCAGGACGACCTGCGCGGTGCCCCGCTCCCCTATCCGCGATCCACCATTCCAGCACCGAGAATCGAGCTGCCCGTATGCCTGCTTCGCCCCACCACAACCCGTTCACCGACTGGCTTCGCACCCACGCCGTCCCCCTCGACCACCTCGACCCCGAGGCACCACTCGACGACCTGGAGCCGCTGCGCGCCGTCATCGGCGACGCACGTGTCGTCGCGATCGGCGAAAGTTCCCACTTCATCAACGAGTTCGCATCCATGCGCGAGCGCATCCTGCGGTTCCTGACCGAGCGCTGCGGATTCACCGTCCTGGCCTTCGAGTACGGCTTCAGCGAAGGCTTCCCCCTTGACGCATGGGCCCAGGGTGAGGGGACGAACGACGACCTGGCGGCGCACCTCACCGGGACGATCCCCGTGGGAGTCGACGAGCCGCTGCGCTGGATACGCCGGCACAACCAAACCGCCTCAACACCGGTGCGCTTCATGGGCATCGACATCCCGGCGGCCGGTGGTTCCTTGCTTCCCGCCCTGGCTCCCGTCGCCGACTACCTTCGCCGGATCGATCCCGAAACCCTGCCGCTCGTCCAGGAGGCGATGCGGATCGCCGAATCGTTCGCCGGTGGCTCCGCGGCCGTCGCCGCGCCCGCGTGGGCACGCCTGGCCACCGCCGAACAGGACGCCCTCAGCGCGACCCTGACACGCCTGCTCATCCGGTTCCGCTCCGTCGAACCGCTGTATGTCTCCCGCGCCGACCAGCACAGCTACGACACCGCCGTGCGCCGACTCGAAGGCGCCTGCCACGCCGACTACACCTTCCGCGCCATGGCCGACCTCTTCGCCGGCAAAGGGCTGACCGCCGACACCTCAGCCCGCGACGTCTACATGGCCGAGTCGGTCCTGTGGCACCTGGACCGCTTCCCACCCGGCACCCGCGTCGTGCTGGCGGCTCACAACGCCCACATCCAGAAGACACCGGTGTCCTTCAACGGGCACCTCACGGGGCTCCCCATGGGACAGCACCTGCACCGCGCGCTCGGCGACGATTACTTCGCCCTCGGCCTGGCGAGCACCACCGGACATACCGCAGACATGCCCCGCGACGAGAACACACCCTTCGGCTTCACCATCGACGCCACCGCCCTGGAGCCGGCCGAGCCGGGAAGCATCGAAGCCGCCTTCGCCGACGCCGAACTCGGGCTCAGCATCGCCGATCTCCACCAGGCACGCCTGCAGGAAGCCCATGGAAACGCCGACCTTGCCCCGGGCCCCGACCGCATCCGGATCCAAAGTGCATACCTTCACACCCCCGTCCTTGAGGCGTTCGACGCCATCCTCCACACCCCGACCTCCACCGTTGTCGACAACCTCGACAACATGTGAGACGGGCCAATGACCCGGGCGGTGAGGCCAACATCTTCGGCTGATCTGGCCGCACGGCCTGCCAGGCCTCGATGGCCTGCCCGAGCAGCGGGTCGACGGGCTTGTGTGCGAAGGTGAGGTTCCCCCGACGTGCGGAAGGTTGCCGGAGATGGCCTGATGGGCCATGAGAAGGGAGCCTCTGCCATGGCCGCACCGATGAAGTACCCGCCCGAGTTGCGGCAGCGAGCCGTTGCCGCGTACCGGGCCGCCGACCCGAAGCCCGTGATCCGCAAGCTGGCCCGCGACCTCGGGGTGCACCACGAGGCACTGCGGAACTGGATCCGCCAGGACGAGGCGGACCGGGGCGAGCGCGACGACCGGCTGACCACCGCCGAGAAGGAGGAGCTGGCCGCTTTGCGCAAGGAGAACGCCGAACTTCGCCGGTCCTGCGAGATCCTCAAGGCCGCCTCGGTGCAGTCAACCCGTCAGCGCAACATCCCAGATGACGGAGGATGTGACGCATGGCGAGGTTGGGGCGTCCGGGCATGTCGGACACACAGAAGCGAGAGTTGTGGGACCGCTGGAAGGCCGGAGAGTCGATCAGCGAGATCTCGCGGGCATTGGGCAGGCCACCAGGCTCGATCTTCACGATCATCAAGTCCAACGGCGGATACGTGCCACCGGTCCGGCAGCGGAGATCGGGCCAACTGACGCTTCCCGAGCGGGAGTCGATCTCGCGCGGTCTTGCTCGGGGCGACTCGATCCGCTCGATGGCCCGTGCCCTGGGTCGGGCCGCCTCGACCGTCAGCCGGGAGATCGCTCGCAACAAGGGGCCCGCCCGCTACCGGGCCGTTGATGCCGAGTGACATTCCCCTCGTAGCGTGGAGTCGTGACCAGAGGGGAAGTTGAGGGTCATGGCGGGGAAGAGGCGCTCGTACGACGCGGAGTTCCGCGCGGGGGCGGTACGCATCGTGATGGAGACCGGGAAGTCAGCCGCGGAGGTCGCGCGGGACCTGGGCGTGCAGACGAGCACATTGCAGAACTGGGTGCACCGCGCCCGGGCCCGGGCGGATGCCGAGGCGGCCGGAGGCCTGAGCGAGTCCGAGCGCGACGAACTGAGGCGGCTGCGGGAGGAGAACGCCCGGCAGCGCAAGGAGATCGCCGAGCTCGGGATGGAGCGCGATGTCCTCAAGCGATCGGTGGTCCTGTGGGTGAAGGAGGCGATGAAGTGACGGTTGCGGGCTTCATCGCCGAACAGAGGACCGAGCACGGCGTCCCGCACACGACCGCCTGCCGGGCACTTGGGGTGTCCGAGTCCTGGTTCTACAAGTGGCGCCGCCGCCCGGCCGAGCCGACCAGCCGCGAGGTGCGAAGGGCTGAACTCGCCGAGCGGATACGGCATTTCTTCGCCGCGTCCGGCAACACGTACGGGTCGCCGAGGATCACTCTCGACCTGTGGGCGGAGGGCTGGCAGGTCTCGGAGAACACCGTCGCCAAGATCATGGCCGACCTCGGGCTCCAGGGCCGAAAGCCCCCGCGTCGACGCCGGTCGCTGACCAGGCAGGGCAAGCGGAAGGCGGCCCGCGACCTGGTGCATCGCCACTTCGACGCCGTGGCGCCGAACGTGCTCTGGGTCGGTGACATGACCGAGATCGACACCGGCGAGGGCAAGCTCTACCTGGCCACGGTGATCGACCTGTTCTCCCGCCGCCTGCTCGGCTACGCGATGGGTGCTCACCATAACGCCGCCCTGGTCAGCGCCTCGCTCAAGATGGCCGCGGCCACCCGGGGCGGCCAGGTGGACGGGGTGATCTTCCACTCGGACCGCGGCAGCGAGTACAGCAGCGCGGCCTACAACGAGCTGTGTGACCGCCTCGGCGTCGTCCAGTCCATGGGGCGCGTCGGGTCGGCCCTGGACAACGCCGCCGCTGAGAGCTTCCACTCGACGATCAAGGTCGAGTACATCCACCGGCACCGCTTCGCGACCCGGACAGAGGCCCGGTTGAAGATCGCGACCTGGATCACGGACTTCTACAACACCCGGCGCAGACACAGCGCGGCCGGCGGGCTGCCACCGGTCGAGTTCGAACGGATCATCAGCAAGGCACGAGCCGAGGCCCATCAGGAGGCCCAGGCCGCATAGCGGAGGACTCCACGGTTACAGGGGATTGACATCCATCAAGCTCACAACTCGCCTGCTGAAGGCGGGAATCGAGCCGAGCATGGGAAGCGTGGGCGACTCGTTCGACAACGCCCTCGCGGAGAACTTCTGGAGCGTCCTGAAGACCGAGTGTGTGCGCCGCACGACCTTCGCGACCCGCACAGACGCCGACCTCGCACTGTTCGCCTATATCGACGGCTGGTACAACACCCGCCGCATCCAAAAGCGCCTCGGCTGGCTCAGCCCCGACGAGTACGAGGCGAAGTACTACGCCGACCAGGCGACGGCCGAACCAGTGGCCGTCGAACGACCCACACCCGCCCTGACCAGGTAATCAGCACCTCCCGCGCAGCGGGGGAAGCTCAGATCGGCAGACCGGTCACTTGTGGTGCCGGTCAGGCCGCGCCGCCGTGTGCCGGCCAGGCCCTGTCGTCGGCGGCCAGCCATGGCTCGTTCGCAGCGGCGGTGGGGGGTTTCCCGGTGAACGCGCGGACGTCGTGGTTGAGGTGGGACTGGTCCGAATAGCCGCAGTCCGCTGCGACCCGTGCGGGGGTGTGCCCGCATGCCAGGCGATGGATGGCGTGATCGAAGCGGACCAGCATGGCGGCGCGTTTGGGTGTCAGGCCGATCTGCGAGCCGAAGCGTGACCACATGCGCTGGCGGCTCCACCCGGTGCGGGCCGCGAGGTCGCTCACGCGGGCTTGGCCGTGGCTGGCGGCGATCTGGCGCCAGGCCCAGGCCACCTCGGGATCGACCGGCTTGCCTGCACGGAGCCGGGTCATCAGTTCGATGTCGATCAGCGCGAAGCGCTCCGGCCAGGTCCGCGCCCGGTGAAGCCGCTCCCGCAGACGCGGCGTGTCGCGGCCCCACAGGTCGTCAAGTGTGACGACGCTCCCGCGCAACTCCGCGAGCGGGAGCCCGAGCACGGGGGGCGCAATGAGCGGAGACAGGCGTATCTGCACGCACTCGATGCCGTCGGCGCGCACCTGGAACGCGCTGAAGGCGAGCCCGGCGGCCAGGCTCGCCGACCGCATTCCGCCGCCGGCGCCGTGGATGTCGAACGGGCGGTCACCGAACTCGACGGCCACGGTGACGGCTGGGTGGGGGATGGCTCGTAGTTCGATCGGGCTCTCGCCGCGAATGCGGAATCCGGCCATGTCGACACCGGGCAGCGCGGTGGCCCGCGGCGGTCGCGCGATCTCCCAGGCCGCAGTGGGGTCTGCCTTCCGGCGAACTGGTAGCACATCTCGACTGTACGAGCGGCTCGGCGGCGGGATCAACCATGCGTGAGGCGCGGACATTTCTCCAAGACGCGTTGCGCCGGCCGTCGGCAGGGTGGTGGTGCCACGGACCGAGCGACGGAGGAGTCATGGACGAGACGACCACCCCGCAAGACCCACGCACCCGCAGCCGCGCAGATGCTGCGCCGCGCACCCCGCGCGGACGGCGGGCGTGGAGTCGGCGGTGGCGGATCACGCTGCTGGCCGTCGGCGTGCTGGCCGCCCTCCTCACGGCGAACACGGTGTCCGTGCGCACGGCGACAGCCGAAGCTTCCGGCGGGCAGATCGTCCGCCTTCCCGGCGGGGACATCCACGTCGTGCAGGATGGGCCGCCCGGCGCGCCCACGGTGGTGCTCCTGCACGGCCTGGGCGGCTCGACGGCATGGTGGGATCCAGTGCTGCCGGCCTTGCGGGACCTGCACGTGGTGCGGGTGGACCTGCTCGGGCACGGCGGATCGGCCAAACCGGCCGATGGCTACGGCATGGCGGAGCAGGCACGCCGGGTCGGGGCCGTGCTCGATCGGCTCGGGGTGCGCCGCGCGACCGTCGTCGGGCATTCGACCGGCGGCGACGTCGCCACGGCGCTGGCCGAACAGCGCCGCGACCTGGTGGCGGCGATCGCGCTGATCGACACTGGCCCGCGGTTGGACGCGTACATCGGCGACAGCTTCACCGGCCAGCTCGTGGCCACGCCGGTGGTGGGGGAACTGCTCTGGCGGCTGCGCACCGACGGTACCATCCGTGACGCGCTGAGCACCGCGTTCACCCGTCAGGTGCGGATCCCCGACCAGATCATCACCGACATCCGGGGCATGACCTACCGCAGCCTCACCGCGACCGACGATGCGTCCACCGCGTACACGAAGGAACGGCCCATCCCCGACCGACTCGCCGGCCTCGACCTGCCCACTCTGGTGATCTTCGGCTCCCAGGACCGGCGATGGCAGCCGTCCTCCGCCCAGGACTACCACCGAATCCCCCACGCCCGAATCGAGATCCTCGACGGTGTCGGCCACACACCCATGTTCGAGGACCCCGACACCACCGGAGCCCTCCTGCACGGCTTCGCCGTCCAAAACGCGCCACACTGACCCGGCATCACCACTCATCTACCGCAGCCGCCGCGCCTGTCGCAGCCCGACACCAACGGGCAACGCCCTCTCGTGCCACATAGTGCGCGTTTGCCAACAGCCTCACATGGATCACCACCGCGGCCGGCGCGGCGGTGATCCTGTCGTGCTCACTCAACGAGCTGTGCCTTGTCAAGCCGACCAGCAGCCGGTGGGCATGGTGCCCAGTTGTCAGAGGGCGGTACGTGAACTGGCGCCCGTTTGTCCTTTCGGCCGGGGCAAGCGGCCTGGGTGCGGGCTCGCTGGGCGGCTATGGTCGCGGCCACGCGAACAGCCCCCGCTCGGTCTCGACCAGGATTCCCCGCTCGGCGAGCCGCTTGAGCTTGAGGCGGACGTTGTTGATGTCGCTGGGAGCGATCTCCATGTCCATCGCTTCACACACCGTCCGCGCCCGCATGTCGTAGTTGCCCTGGTGGCCGCTGACGGAGGGGTGCTGGGCCTTCCACGAGGTGATCACGGGCTCGATCAGAGCCCAGCGCTCGTCGGACAAGTCGCTCTTGTAGGACTGGCGGTCGCTCACGGGTGACACTCCAGCACTGCCGGGCCTCACGGGCAGCGGAGATACGGCGATGCCACACGTTCCAGTGACGCCATATACGACAACACGCCACATACCGCCCTCTGACAAGCTCGCCGTCCGCTACGCAGCAGCCGTGCTCGTCGCGGCCATCAACGAATGGCTGTGACCCAGCACCCCCACCCACAGGCTGGGAGAACTCCTCCTGAGGGGCGGGGCTGATCACGCCACCAGTTCACCACGCGCCGTGGTACACCAAGCTCACGGCCAGGGCGGCCACCGGCAGACAGAAAAATACGGACCAGGGGCCCAACTGGTAGTCACGGACCCGCAGGTGGGCACACAACGCACCCAGGAAGTACAGCACGAGACAAGCGGCGGCGAGCGTGCCCAGCGCCGGCACAGCGAACCCGGCCAGCAGTCCCAGCGCCCCCGCCGCCAACAGTGCGCCCAGTGGGCGCATCCAGGACCGAGGCACGCGCAATTTGTCCGCCTGGCTCTTGGGGTACTCGTGGCCGATGAAGTTGGCCATGGCGGCCAAGCCGTTGACGGCCGAGGTGAGGATGATGACCACGAGGTAGGTGGCGAACACGAAAGTCTCCTTCTTCGCGAGAACGACAGCTGGGTATCCGTCTCTCGGACAAGGCAGCGCCCTAAAAAGTGACATGCCCCCGTACGTCAGTCGCCGCACACACTTTCGATACACGTCCTGGCTCAAGAGCACCCAGCGCCCAAAGCCGACCTGACCGCTCACCGGCTCCTCCGCACCCGAGTGCTCGGCGGCGTCATCAACGAGTACAGATACGCGGCCTGACCAGCAGCGACCAGTAACCGAACGGCACAGGATGGGCCCTCCCCGGCGAGCCGACCAGAGCCTGGTCAGCTGTCAGGAAGGGCTTCTGGACCGGGGACCTGTTTCAGCGCGCCTGACGGGTCGGGGACCGCCCGATCGAGGCGGGCGTGCGCCCGAGGAGACTGCGGGCGGTGCGGGCCAGGTGGGCCTGGTCGGCGAAGCCGGACGACGCGGCGGCCGCGGCCACCGAGCCGTCGTGGAGGGCGGCGACGGCGGTACGCAGTCGCGTCCACGTCCTCAGCTGTACGAGCGGGACTCCCACCGATGCGCGGACCAGGGCGCGCAGCCGGGGCGGGGACAGCCCGACGTCGGCGGCGACGGAGCCGATGGCGGCGGGTGGGTCGGCGCGGGTGCTTTCCGCGATCGCGTGGGCGACGCGGGGATCGAGGCGGTGTGCCGCGCCGGTCAGGGCGGTGAGCTCCGCTGCGGCGGCGGCGAGGTCGGCGCCCGGGCCGGGTGCCGCGCCGCGGTCGAGCGCGGCGAGGATGCGGCGCACGGCGGCCCGGTCGAGGCAGGTCAGGCCCAGTTCCGGACGCAGCCGCCACGGGTCGAGGAACAGGGCGGTGTAGGAGGAGGAGGCGGCAGCGGTGTGGCGGAGTTGAGGCGGCACTATCACGCCGGCCGAGGCGACCGGGCGCCTTCCGGCCGGCCGGGTCTCGACGAGTCCGTCGGGCGACAGGACGACCTTCCAGACCGGGTGGCGGTGCGCGGTGACGTCGAACGCGCCGGTCTCGGCGAACATCGCCCCGTCGGGGCCCGAGGCGAACACCAGACGGCGATCGTTTCGTTCAAGCGCCCAGGCGCGGGCGGGGACGATGCTCACGCCGTGAACCGTATCGCGGCAGTTTCGTTGGGGATCTTCCTGCTGGCGGCGGGGGTGGCGCACTTACTGGTGCCCGGCTACTTCCGCACCCTCATTCCGCGGTGGCTCACTCGGCCCGCGCTGCTGGTCGCCGCCACCGGTGCGGCGGAGATCGTGGTGGGTGTAGTGGTGCTGACCCCGCGGTGGCGTGCGGCGGGCGGGTGGTCCGCCGCTGCACTCATCAGCGCCTACCTGGTCTCCCACCTCGACGCCCTGCGGTCCGCCCGGGCCCACCGGGCCCGGTTCCTGGAACGACCAGTGGGAGTAGCAGCCCGGCTGGTGGTCAACCTCCTCTACATCTGCTGGTCGGTCATGGTTGCCAAGGCGGCCTCGTGATAAGGCACTTGACACGGACGGAAGGTGTGAAGGCCTGGACGAGTACGGATGCCTGGGGAGTGGCGCGGCGGTTACGGCCGGGTGCCGGAGCGCTCCGAGAAGTGGGCTGCCGACACCTGGCTCAGCGCCAGCACGCTGAGGCCGAACATCAGGACGCCCAAGGGGACGTGGAGCGACGGTATGTGCGCGATGCCCAGCACGACCTGCACCGAGGCGAGCACCAGGAAGCCAGCCGCGTTCAGCATGGGGCGGGGAGAGCCGCCGCCGGGCCGCCAGGCCAGGATCGCGGCGAGCAGGTACAGCATCGATGCGCCGTACATCACGCGCGCTCCGACACTGTGCAGCGTCTCGCCGTGTGAGGCCAACAGCAGGCCGGCGGTGGCCGCCTGGAAGAAGATGGCCAGGGTTTGCAGGGCGATGGCGACCTGCGGGAACGTGAGGCTGCGCTGTCCTGCCGTCCTCGGGTTGGCCATTTCGCGGTCCCCTCTTCTGCCTCGCGGCGGTTGGTCGATAGTGTCTTGGCAGTCCGACGACGCGGGCCCGCGAAATGTGAGGCGGGCTTCCGGCCTCACACGCCGATGCGGTGTCATCGGAGCGGCGGGCGCGGCAAGAGCGGAAGCGGATAACCAGGGAGCGGGTCCGACCCATGAGCACCCCATCCGAGCCGGGGCTGAGTGTGATCGTCGACGAGCGGCGCCACCTGATCAATCTCGCCTACCGGCTGCTCGGTTCCCTGGTCGAGGCAGAGGACGTCGTGCAGGAGACGTGCGCCCGCTGGTACGCGATGTCGCAGGCCCGGCAGGAGGCCATCGAGTCGCCCGGCGCCTGGCTGACGACGGTGGCCACCCGCATCTGTCTGGACCTGCTCGGGTCGGCGCGCCTCCGGCGCGAGCGCTACGTCGGTGAGTGGATACCCGAGCCGCTGCCCGACCGTACGGAGTGGATCGGCGGACCGGCGGGCGGCGGCAGGGCCGAGCCGGTCGACCCCGCCGACTGGGTCACCCTGGACGAGTCGGTGAACATGGCCTTCCTGGTCATCCTGGAGTCGATGACGCCGGCCGAGCGCGTGGCGTTCATCCTGCACGACGTCTTCCGCTACCGCTTCGCCGAGGTCGCCGAGATGGTCGGCCGGACTCCGACGGCCTGCCGGCAGCTGGCGTCCTCCGCCCGCCGACGGGTGCGCGCCGTACAGGCGCCGGCCGTTCCCGCGGCCGGACAGGCCCGTGTGGTGCGGCACTTCAAGCAGGCGTGGGAGGCCAGGGACATCGAGACCCTGGTTGGTCTGCTCGACCCTGATGCCACGATGACCGCCGACGGGGGCGGCATGGTCGGCGCCGTCCTTCGCCCGGTCCGCGGCAGCGAGCGCATCGCCCAGTACCTGATCCACATCGCCGACAACGCCCCCGGACTCACGCTCCTCGAACGGATGGTCAACGGCCATCCCGGCCTGGTCGCCCAACACGCCGGCGTGACCGCGACCGTGGCGGCGTTCAGCCTCACCGGCGGCCGCATCACCCGCATTTGGGCGGTCCGCAACCCGGAGAAACTCCGCTCGTGGACTGAGAACGGACTGAACTGACCCAGGGGCCTGACGATTAATAACTCCTTGATCTGGTGGGCTGGTTGGGTCATAGGATCAGGGTGTGACGGATGAGATGGCAACGGTGCTCGGGGAGGTGCTCGCCCGGCTGTTGCCGCAGCTGGATGAGCGGCAGCGGCGCCTGACGCTTGGGGCCGCGGCCAGGGTGCTGGGATACGGGGGCGTGCGCCGGGTTGCCCGCCTTGCGGGGGCGGCGGAGTCCACCGTGGCGCGCGGCGCCCGGGAGCTGGGGTCGGACCTGGAGCCCGCTGGCCGGGTCCGGGCCGAAGGGGGCGGGCGGAAACTGCTGCGTGAGAGTGATCCCGGCCTGGTGGCGGCGCTGCTGGCACTGGTCGAGCCGGACCAGCGTGGGGATCCGGAGTCGCCGTTGCGCTGGACGGTGAAGTCCACCCGGAATCTGGCGGCCGAGCTGACCCGCGAGGGCCACCGGATCGGGTCGGATACGGTCGCCGCGCTGCTGAAGGCCGAGGGCTTCTCCTTGCAGGGCACCTCGCGAACGACCGAGGGCGCCAGGCATCCGGACCGCGACGTCCAGTTCGGCTACATCAACGCGCGGGTCAAGGAGTTCACCGCGGCCGGGCAGCCGGTCATCAGCGTGGACACCAAGAAGAAGGAGGTGCTCGGCGACTACGCGGTCGGCGGGCGCGAATGGCACCGCGCCGGAGAGCCGGTGCGCGTGCGCGCGCACGACTTCCCCGAGAAGGACGCGCAGAAGGCGGTGCCGTACGGGATCTACGACCTTGCCGCGGACGCCGGCTGGGTGTCGGTGGGCTGCGACTGGGACACCGCCGCGTTCGCGGTGGCCACCCTGCGCCGCTGGTGGGAGGCCGAGGGCCGGCACCGTTACCCGGACGCGACGCGACTGCTGATCACCGCCGACGCGGGCGGGGCGAACGGCTACCGGGTGCGGGCCTGGAAGAAGGAACTCGCCGACTTCGCCTTCGCCACCGGCCTGACCGTGACTGTCTGTCACTTTCCGCCGGGCACTTCGAAGTGGAACAAGATAGAGCACCGGCTGTTCTCGCAGATCAGCACCAACTGGCGCGGACGCCCGCTGACCAGCCACGAAGTCGTCGTCGGCTGCATCGGCGCGACGACCACCCGCACCGGACTCACGGTCCACGCCGAACTCGACCCAGGCAGCTACCCCACCGGCGTCACCGTCCCCGACCATGTCATGGACCGACTTCCGCTGGACACCCACGCGTGGCACGGCACCTGGAACTACACTCTCCGCCCCGAGCCGCTCGCTCCCGAACCTCCAGCTGTCTCAGCAGAGTTCGGCCGCTTTCCCGTCGGCGACAAGGCACCCGCCTGGCTACACCACCCCAGCCTGACCGGCATGGAGCAACCCGACTGGCAGGACCTCCAGGAGCGCTACCGCCGCTACCTCGCTGACTACCCACCGATCATGATCCCGGGGAAGAAGACGGGGCCGGGCACCGGCAGTCGCTACCTGTCCGCCGCCGACCGCCTGCTGGTCGGCGTCCTCAAGGCGCGCTGGAAGATCCACAACCCGCCGCTCGCAGCCCTGCTCGGCACCTCACAGGCGCGGATCACCGAAGCAGTCCACGAAGCGAACCGGATCCTCGACGCCCTCGGCCACCCCATCCCCCGCGGAGCGATCACCGTGACCACAGCCGACCAACTCGCCTCCATCGCAGGCCACACCCTGACCTCCGACGAGCCCGCCAAGATCAGCAAGTAGTTTTTCGGCAGCTCCCAGGGCTTCGGCGTAGTCGTGTGACGTCCGGTTCGGCGCTGCCCGGCTCCATGCGCACAGCAACGGACAGATCGCCTTTCCGCCATCGACACCCCTACGGATTCGTCGAAACCAGTTTTCGAATCGATGTCACATCCTGCTGGGCTGTGCGGTCCACTCTTGCGAAGCCGCGCGGACGGGAGCGCAGCCGGCGGAGGAGCAGCGGAATGAAGCAGCACATCGTGGTCATCGGTGCCGGGTACGCGGGCCTGACGGCGGCACTTCGGGTAAGCCGCCGCCACCGGGTGACGTTGATCGATCCCAAGACCGAGTTCAGCGAGCGCATCCGGCTCCACGAGGTGGCCGCCGGTCGCGGATCCACCGGCGTTCCACTGCGTGAGTTGGTGGCCGGGCGTGACATCTCCACGGTCACCGCCCGCGCCGTCGCGATCGACCTGGACGGCCGCAGCGTCTCGCTCGACGACGGCACGGTGGTCGGCTATGACCGCCTGGTGTACGCCCTCGGCAGCAGGACCGACACCGCCTCAGTGCCCGGGGCGGCGGACCATGCCTACACCGTCGAGCGGGCGGGCGAGCTGAGCGCCCGACTGGCCGGGGGCGACGGCACGGTGGCGGCCGTCGGAGGCGGGCTGACCGGTATCGAGGTGGCCGCCGAGCTCGCCGAGTCCGCTGCAGGCTGGAAAACCTGTCTGGTCACCGGACAAGAACCGGGCGCGGGCCTGTCCCCCGCCGGACGCCGGCACGTCACGGCCGCACTCGAACGGCTCGGCGCCCGCATCCACGCCGACACCAGGGTGACGGCCGTCCACCCGCACGGGCTGTCGACGGACCGCGGCGAGATCCCCGCCGACGTGGTGGTCTGGACGGCGACGCTCACCGTCCCGTCCCTTGCCGCCGAGGCCGGACTGGCCGTCGACGCCAGGGGGCGCGCCCTGGTCGACGCCACTCTTCGCTCAAGCTCGCACCCCGATGTGTTCGTCGTCGGCGACGCTGCCCGCGTGAGCGCACCCGGCATCGGGGAACTTCGCATGGCCTGCGCAACCGCCATGCCGACCGGCGCCTACGCCGCCGAGGTCATCGACGCGCTCTCCCGTGGCCGACAGCCTGCTCCGTTCCGCTTCCGCTACCTTGCCCAGTGTGTGTCCCTGGGCCGCAACGACGCGGTGATCCAAGCGGTCCGCGCGGACGACTCACCCCACCACCTAGTGATCACCGGCCGCCCCGCCGCCAGGATCAACGAGTGGATCAACCGCTACACCCTCGGCGCTCTGAACGCCGAACGCCGCCGGCCCGGCACCTACCGGTGGGCCAAGCCACTGCGCACCACTGCACCGAACGCCCCCCTCCCGCCGCTGCGGAAGCCGGTCGAGGAGCCGTCGGGCCGCCGGGTCCTGTTCGGGAAGTGACCACCCGAGCGACGACGAGGGAGGGACTGCGAGCGGAGCTACCAGCCCTGCCGCTTGCCAACGCCGCTCGGGTCCCCGGCAGCAAATGACCTCCGACAGGCCGACTTCGAAGATCAAGGAGTCGGCCTGAATAACGCCGCCGCCGAGAGCTTCTTCGCCGTCCTTTGCCGGGCCTTGCTGTGCAAGGTCTCTGGCTGCTCTATGAGGAGGTGATGTCGAATTGGTCCCCGGGGGCCGGAGTCGCCTCCGAGATCCTCTCGGTGGTGGAACCCGACAGAGCTCGCGTGTAAGCCCCGCCACGAACACGATCGGCCCCCGGCTGGGCCGCTGCGTGCCCGCCGGTCTTGTTGTTCAGCCAGTAACGCATGCTTCCACCGACCGGATTCAGATTACGGTAATCCGGCCCGTAGAAGTAGGCCGGCTCGAAGTGCAGAGCCCTCACAGGGGGCAGCGCAGCCAGAGGGACCCCACGAGATCACCCCGCCGTCCGTCGCCCATCGCACGGTGGATATCGGCAAATGCCGCAGTGAAGACGGCGAACGACCCTTCGGGTATCACCCGGGCGTTGTGGGTGCCGATAAATCATCCGGCCTGGTCACGGCCTTGTCACCTGGCCGCGGGTCTGCGTCTGTCGGCCTCGTGGTTGTCTTCCCCGCGGGGCAGCACGGACGGCATGAGGGTGCATTTCTCCGGGTGCGTTTCTCCTTGAGTGACCACCCCACTGACCAGCCGCGATGCGACCGACCGCACGCGATTCGGTAGCCGGTTCCGAGACTCGTAGGGCCCAGCGGTCCACAGCATCGGGCCTGAAGGACTGGCAGGTGCATGGCGCTCACCCAGGAAGAAACGCACCCACGGCATGATGATCTGTTGTGCTGCTGCGCCTGGCCTATCTCGCCGTAACCAACGCTTTCGCCCTACTACGCCTGCTGCCGATGAGCGGGCGCGAGAAGGACATCGAGACCCTCGCGCTCCGGCACCAACTCCTCATCCTGCAGCGCCAGGTCGGCAAGCCCGCCTTCACCGACACCGACCGTGCTGTCCTTGCCGGCCTGCTCCACCACCTCCCCACCGACAAGCTGCGGCACCTTCTGGTCCTGGTCCGCCCGGACACGATCCTGCGCTGGCACCGCGACCTGCTCAAGCGGCGCCATGCCACCACCTGCGTGCCCAAGCGCCGTGGACGCCCGCCCACGGTCAGGTCGATCCGCGCCCTGGTGCTGCGCCTCGCGCGCGAGAATGCCTCGTGGGGGTATCGCCGGATCCATGGCGAACTCGCAGCCCTCGGGATCAAGGTCGCCGCCTCCACCGTCTGGGAGATCCTTCGCGAGCACGGCATCCCGCCCGCGCCCGAGCGGCAGAGCACGACCTGGGCCGACTTCCTGCGCGGCCAGGCCGAGGCCCTGCTCGCCTGCGACCTCTTCGAGACCCGCACCTTGACCGGCGCTCGCCTGTAGGTCTTCGCCGTCATTGAGCACGGCACCCGGCGCATGCGGATCCTCGGGGCCACCGCACACCCCACCTCGGAGTGGATCGTGCAGCTCGGACGTAACCTGCTCATGGACCTCGAGGACGCGGGCAACAAGGTCAGGTTCTTGATCCGGGACCGCGACTCGAAGTTCACGGCCTCCTTCGACGCCCTGATGACCGACACTGGCCTGAACGTCGTGGTCACCGGCATCCGGATACCGCAGATGAACTCCGTCATGGAGCGCTGGATACAGACCTGCCGACGCGAGCTGCTGGACCGCGCCTTGATCTGGAACCAGCGCCACCTTCTCCACGCGTTGCGCGAGTTCGAGACCTTCTACAACGAGCACCGGCCGCACCGAACTCTGAAGCAAGCCGCGCCACTCCGCCCGCTACCCGAACCGATCAACGAACCAGCACAGATCAGACGTCTGGTGGTCCGTCGGCGAGACCGACTGGGCGGAACCCTCCACGAATACCAACATGCCGCGTGACCAGGCCGGATGATTTATCGGCACCCACAGACCTGCTGGCAGCCGCCCGCGCCAGCGAGCCCGATACGCCGGCGCCGACAACGGAGGACTCCTCGTGCAGGGCCGGTCCGATGATCCGACTCACCCTCTCCGCTGTCGCCACACTCTTGGCCCTCACCGGCCTGGCCGTCCGCCACAACGACGCCGAACTCCTCCGCCAGCACCACTGGCGCGTCGAACATCAGACCGCCGCCGCCATCAGCCACTACCAGCGACTCGGCAACCCCATCCCCGCGCACCTCCGCCCCGCCGAACCGAACCGGTCACACCAGCAAGATCCGCCGCTGTAGTACGTGGTCCCCATACCGGCAGATCGCCAGAACCCTCATTCAACGAATTATGCGCAACACAGGCCGTGAACTGCCTCGATTTCTGGTCACACAGGAACTACCACTGTCCGAACGATCTTGTCAGCAAACGTCTGCCGCTTGGCGTCCCACAGCGGAAAGAGCCAGCCGATGTAGCAGGCGAGCGAATCTAGGATGTGGCACAGGTCACGGGCGAAAGTCATCAGGGTGCCGATCGGCCGGCCGGTCTCCTCCGAGACGAGCTTGATGCCCATCACTCTTTTGCCAAAACTCTGGCCTTGCCCACCCAGGATGCAGCGGTTGTAAAACCAAAAGGCCAGCGCCACAAGGTAAGCGAGCACGATGACGAAAGAGGTACGGGTGATGGCTCCGATGAAGACGATGATGAGCACGGGAACAATGTCGAGGAGGTACCCTCCGGCGCGGTGGAACCAGTCGGTATATGGGATGGCAGGTGATTTGATGCCTGGGTACGGCGCCGCGGTGCCCGTGGACCCGGGCGGCTGGCCGTACTGCCCCGGGCCGGACGCACCGGGCGGCTGGCCGTACTGCCCCGGGCCGGACGCACCGGGCGGCTGGCCGTACTGCCCCGGGCCGGACGCACCGGGCGGCTGGCCGTACTGCCCCGGGCCGGACGCACCGGGCGGCTGGCCGTACTGCCCCGGGCCGGACGCACCGGGCGGCTGGTCGTACTGGCCTGAGTGATCATCTTGGTCGGTCATTTCTGCCCCCACTCGGAGTCCTGGAACACTAGGTCAGCCGCTCGCGCGACCAGCTTTGAACCTGAGGCCTGTGACCCAAATAGGTCTCTAGAACATGGGCCCAGCCTCGTACTTGGGGCACCTATTTGTTTCGTTTTATCATCGATCTTTCTCATCGGCTCAGCCGAGCTTTGCCTGCAAGGCGATCAGCGGGTCGCAGTCGATTAGGCGTGAGGTACCGCGAGCCTGTTCAACAAGGAACATGGCCGTCGCTGGCAGCGCCTGGACCTCACGTGGCTCCAGGTCAAACTCATACACCCGTTCGGAGCTCTCACTGTCGCTGGTTGAAACGTTTCGCGACGCGCTGCTGCCCTGGCTTTGACTCACCCCGACATTCGCCGAATGGCTGACGGAGAACTGCCCGCCGAAGGTAGAGGACGTGCTGCGTCCTTGCTCGCGGCCAGAGCCGCGGCTGGTACCTTGGTCGTAGGCGACGCCGCGCGTCTTAGTTATCTCGCTGAGGACAAACTTGTGGCTGCGGCCAACCTGTTCAGCCGCGTGAGTGGCCTCCCGGTAGTCGGATAGTCGCATGAAGACGCAGATGTTGCTGGCGCCGAGCGCACCAAGCGCGTGATCACCCAGGCGGTTGAACATCAGCAAGACCCGCAGGCGGCGCGTCTCGGCAAGAGCGAGCAGCCTGTCGAGTGTGCGCTGGTAGAGCCGGTCGGCGCCGGCGACGACCAGCACGTCGCCGGCACCACTACTCCCGCCGTTGTCTGTGAGCTGCCGGAGCAGCCGCTGCACCAGCAGGTCCGCTCCGAGGTCGTGCTCATACACATTCATGTCGTGCGCGACGTCAAAGAGGAGGAGGTGCGGGACCTGACCGGCCGTCTTCGCCGCTGGGGTCGGTGCCCCACCAGCACCGCCGGTGGGTCCGGGGAGGCGGGCGAAGAACGAGAGCTCTTGCAGGGCATGTTCCAGCTGATAGGAACGGCCCAGCAGATCCGTGCCGGTGCGGATCTCCTGGCCGAACATCTCGGTGAGCGCGTCGAACTCGTCTGCGGATAGCTGAGCGTCCTCCTCTGTGAGAGGCGCCTCGCGCAGAAGGATGCGCAACGCCGAACGCAGTCGGCCCAAGCTCACGTGGGGCTCCAGTTGCATTGCGATACTACGGAGCGTTGCGCGGTCTTCCATGTGCTCCCTGCGATGGGCACTTGGGTCCTCTGTTGCAAGGGCATCGAGCACTAGCGAGATGAGCTCCTCGGAGCTGAGGCCCTCGAACAGATCGAGCGAGGATTCCCTGGCGGAAATCGTGGCCCGCTCGACGGAGACTCCCCAGGCGCTGACTAACCTCGCGCTTTCACGAAGTGGGCTGTCCGGCAGGTGATCAGCAAAGCAGAAAGGGCCTCTGACCTGCGAGAATAAGGATTGTCTAGGCCCTTGTTCCCGCACCAGCCGGAGGCACTTCCCAGGTGAGTAAGCGTATCGGGTCGTATCCGCGTGTGCGGGTGTCGGGTGGCGGTGGCGGGATTGTCTCGCAGGCCGGCGGGGTGCTGCTGGTGGAAACGACCCGAAGAACAGGGCTGGCTGATGCGCTGTCTGCGGCGCTCGCGCCGTGGCGCAAGCCCAGGGCGGTTCATGACCCCGGCAAGATCCTGTTGGATCTCGCGCTGACAGTGGCATTGGGCGGGGACTGCCTGGCGGACGTCGCGATGCTGCGGGCCGAGCCCGCCGTGTTCGGGCCGGTGGCATCGGATCCGACTGTTTCCCGCCTGGTCGACACCCTGGCGGCGGCTGGACCCAAGGCACTGACGGCAATCCGCCGTGCTCGGGCCGAAGTCCGCGAGCGGGTCTGGCGGTTGGCCCGCGAGGCGGCCCCGGACGCGGGCGGCGAGGTGATCGTGGACATCGACGGCGTGCTGGTCATGGCGCATTCCGAGAAGGAGCACGCCGCCAAGACCTGGAAGAAGACGTTCGGCCATCACCCGCTGTTCGCGTTCGTCGACCACGGCCGAGACGGGTCCGGGGAACCTGTCGCCGGCCTGCTCAGGCGCGGGAACGCGGGCAGCAACACCGCCGCCGACCACATCGAGGCCGCCCGAATGGCCCTGGGCCAGCTGCCGAAGAAGTACCGGCGTGGACGCCACACCCTGATCCGCGCCGACTCCGGCGGCGGCACCCACAAGTTCCTCAACTGGATCACTGCACGCGGAAGGTGGCTTTCCTACTCGGTGGGGATGACCATCACCGACGCCATCCACCAGACCGTCCTGCTCGTGCCGGCCTCGGCCTGGACGCCCGCGATCGGGCCGGACGGCGAGATCCGGGACGGCGCCTGGGTGGCCGAACTCGCCGGGGACGTCCTCACTGGCTGGCCGAAGGGCATGCGGCTGATCGTCCGCAAGGAACGGCCGCACCCCGGAGCCCAGTTGCGCTTCACCGACGCCGACGGAATGCGGCTGACCTGCTTCGCCACCAACACCGCCCACGTCCCGATCGCCCACCTGGAGCTGCGGCACCGCCAGCGCGCCCGCGCCGAGGACCGCATCCGCGCCGCCCGCGACACCGGCCTGCGCAACCTCCCCCTCCAAGCGGCCGCGCAGAACCAGGTCTGGCTCGAGATCATCCAGCTCGCGCTCGACCTGCTCGCCTGGATGCCCATGCTCGCCCTCACTGGGCCCGCCCGCCGGTGGGAACCCAAACGCCTGCGGCTACGGCTGTTCTCCGCCGCCGCCCAACTCGTCACCACCAGCCGCCGCCGCGTGCTCCGCCTCGCTCGACACTGGCCCTGGACCGATGTGATCACCAGCGCCTTCGAACGGCTACAAGCCCTGCCGAACCCGGGCTGACCAGCGTCGATGCCCTATCCCAGCCAGCAACTGACCCTCCCCGGAGACGTGGAACCCGGCGCCCACCCGACGCGACAGCCGGGCCACAGGCATCCTCGCCACCGCCAGAAAGCCGAAACGGCCCGCCGGATGAACCGACGGACCGTCACGAAAGATCGAGGCTAACTCGGCAAGGCTCGCGGTGACATGCCATTCGCTGAGGTTGGCGATAGTCAGGTTGTTGCCACTGGCGAGCATGGAAGTCCCCAGGGTCAGCAGGAGCGCCTCCCAGCCGATATGGGTTCCGCCGAAGACCGGTACCACGGACCAGGGCTGCTCTGGCCGAATGGAGAACCACAATGGGGCGTTCAGATATCGGTGCGCGTCCTCCGCTTCGAACTCCAGGATTCGCTTTCTCCATTTCCGCCACGTCACGGCAATATTCTCACCGTGCTGGGCTGCGGGCGGCCTGTTTCGCTCAAGCGAGCGCCTCGCCGGCTGGGGTCGCCGGAACTCCCAGCCCCAGCGTTCGGTGTGTGCGAACAAGATCTCCACTGGCGATGGGGGGACGTCAGGCCCGGCAGTCACCGCGTGAACCTCCGTTCAGCCCCCCTGCAGCGCGCGCACCGCTTCACGCGTGGGTGGACAGGCACGAAAAGTCTTAAGACAATGGTCTGGTAGATGCTCCGGCTCGGCAACTGCGTGAAGGGGGAGGTGACGGATGGCCTGGCAGACGGCCGGTTACCTCGCTGGACTCGGCATTCGCAAGGCAGTAGTCAGTGCTGCCGACAGGGCGCGACTGAGGGCGGCAATGAGTCCTGCCGGTGCTGCTGTCGCCGAGCCTTTGCTGGATATCGACCGGGTCATCACGGACGGCTACTTCTTCCAGCTGGGTGTGCCATGGGGCTGGCGAGATCTGTCCCGCCAGGAGGTTGACTATGCGGTCATGCAGATGGGGCTGCCTGTGGTGGCCGGCGTCGCAGCCGACCGAGCGGACGATGCCTGGACGGGAATGCTGGTCAGCCCGTTCCAGCTAGAAGGTCCAGGTCTGGCGGAACTCATGATGAATATGGATGAGTTTCACCGGCGCAGGTTCTCGAACGTGCCTAATGGGCATCCGCTGGGATCGCCAGGGAAGATTCTCATCGATGGTGAGCTGGGGCTGTTCCTCCACTATGGGCTCGACGACGATGGCGCCAACAGGGGGCAACCGTCCGTCCCCATCGTCCCGGTGAGCATGACCGAGGCATACTTCGCCCGGCGCGGGCAGGGGTTCCGGATGGAGTTCCGCGCCGACTCTATTGACCACGAGCGCTACTTGCCATGCCTGTGGACGATGCTCGGCAGCTGGCGGTGGCTGAGATGAGAACGAAGACCAGGCCAACCGGGGAACCTGGACACGACGTTGCGGGACTACTTGCCCTCGCCCGGAGCGCCCCACTGTGGCAGCTCGAGTCGGTCGCGGAGGTTCCTCAGTATGGCAACGCGGTGACTGAGCTGCCTCAGCGTGCTGCGGCCCTGTCGATTACCCCAGCGCTGCTTGCAGCGAACGTACTCGGCCAGCCAGTGGTGTCGGTCTGGGTCCGGAGCCGCGCTCACGGCCCGGTCGTCATCTTGAACGGTGGCTTCGACCTCGGGCCAGCCCAGGAAGAGTCTGGTCTGCGGCGGCTGGCCGCCCCGGCCACAGCGTTGGCGAGACCAGCCGACGGTCCCGCGTGGGCTGCCCTGCTCGATGGGCCGGCAGATCGCAAGGACGCTGCTGGTGACTACATTGCTCCGGAGCCGGATACCGCACGATGGCAGTGGCTCCGTTATACGCCGGTCTTCGACCCGCTCAGTACCGAGCTTGCGGGGGAGTCAACGGTGGCGGGCCTGCGCGGTGCCATGCGCGGCAGTGTCGAGGATTGCTTCGAACTCCTTGCCGCTCAGCCGCTCGCATGGTTGATCCACGCCCACCCGGTGCCGGATGCGGCGGCGGGCCGCGAGCTGACTCGCCTGGCGCACCTGATGCCCGGCCTTCGCAACAGGGCCGGGTCCGCGGAGAGCCACAAGCTGGCCCTGGAGCGCGCCGAGGCGTGGTTCCGCGAGATCTCCACTTGGCGGCCGAATGGCTGGTGGCAAGTCGACGTGTACGTGGGAGCCTGCGACGAGTCGGTGGCCCATCAAGCCGCCGCCGCACTCACCGGTGCGCCGGAGCTGCGTCAAAGCATGTACACCCTGGCACCGGTACAACTGTATGAGACGTTTGCCGCGAGTCCAGACATCCCCGACGGAAACCAGGGTGTAGACCGTCCAGGCCTCGCCGGCGCCCCAGACGGACCGGAGGGGTGGGGATCTGCGTACCTGCTGGCCTCGCTCACGCGGCCGCCCGTGCGTGAGGTGCCTGGCGTGCGCGTTGTGAAAGCGCCTCGCTTTGACCTCACCGCCGAGACTGCGGGTCCTGTCCAGATCGGCGAACTGCTCGACGCCAACCTCCTGCCGTGCGGCCAGTGGTCGATACCTCTGTCAAGCTTGAACCGGCACGCATTTGTGTGTGGGGCGACCGGCTCCGGCAAGTCGCAGACGATCCGCATCCTGCTCGAAGCCCTGAGCACCGCCGAGAAGCGCGTACCGTGGCTGGTCATAGAGCCAGCGAAGGCCGAATACGCCGGACTGGCAGCCCGGTTGCCAGCAGACCAGGATGTCGTCGTTCTTCGGCCAGGAGATCCAGACCTCATCCCCGGCGGGCTTAACCCCCTCGAGCCCGAACCCGGTTTTGGGCTGCAGACGCACATCGACCTGGTCCAGGCCCTGTTCATGGCCGCCTTCGAGGCGGACGAGCCATTCCCGCAGGTACTCAGCCGGGCGTTGGTGCGCTGCTACCAGGACCGTCGCTGGAATCTCGGAACCGGCGAGCCCGCACAGTCTTGGCGCATGCACAGCCCGCAACACCCTCCGGCCTGGCCAAGCCTCTCCGACCTGCAAGCGGCCGCCCGCCAGGTCGTCGACGACATCGGATACGGCCGGGAGGTAGCCGACAACGTCCGCGGGTTCATCGACGTACGAATAGGGAGCCTGCGTCTAGGCAGCCCGGGGCGGTTCTTCGAAGGAGGCCATCCGCTCGATATCGGCGCCCTGCTTGAGCAGAACGTCGTCATCGAGTTGGAAGGCCTCGGCTCTGATGCCGACAAGGCATTCCTCATAGGCATCGTCCTCATTCGCCTGGTCGAGCACCTGCGGGTGCACCGCGCGAAGGCCACCAGCCTCATGCACCTGACGGTGATCGAGGAGGCTCACCGATTGCTCAAGAACATGCCACCGGGGAGCCCGGCGGCACAGGCCGTGTCGCTCTTCGCTGATTTGCTGGCAGAAATTCGTGCTTACGGCGAGGGCATCGCGGTCGTAGAGCAGATCCCCTCCAAGATTATTTCCGACGTGGTGAAGAACAGCGCGGTGAAGGTGATGCACCGGCTGCCCGCCACCGACGACCGCGACTTCGTCGGGGCCACCATGAACTTGGACGATGCCGGCTCTGAATACGTCGTAACGCTGCGTCCCGGCATGGCGGTCGTGCATGCCGATGGGATGGACCGCCCCTGTCTGGTGCACGCGCGCAATGGTGAGGTACATGAGGGCGGCACCCCGGCATTCGTGCCGCCGCGAGCCACGTCGCGCCACAGGGAGTGCGGCTCGATGTGCTCCGCCTCCTCTGCAGAGGCCTGCACGCTCCGCCAGATCAGCACGGCGGAGGAGCTGGCCGCGGCCCTGCCGGAGCTGACCCTATGGTTGGAGGCCGAGCTCATCACCCACCTGATCGGCGGCGGCTACAAGCTGCCCGTACTGACCGGCACCATGTTCGAGCAGCTCCGCGCTCTCGACCCCCGCACCGTGCAGTGCACTGTCGCCTCAGTCGTGCACGGCAGCATCGACGCAAGGTACGGTCCGCTGGCCGAGTTCTATGACCCCGGCCTGCTCGGCGAACACCTGAGCTCGGCTGCCATTGGGGCAGTGGACCGATGCCGTGCTGAGGCTCCATGTTGGCCGGCGACCCGTCAGTGTGACCGCTCGGAGCCGGAATTCCAGGCAGGGCAGCGCCGATTCATCGACCTACTCGAAGAGTTGGGCAGCATGGAACCCGGAGCTGTGATCCCGAATTGGCTGGCCCAGGAAGGCCGTCGTCGCGGCGCTTCCAGGCTTGGCGATAGAAGCACTGCAGCGCAGGCGCTGGAGGTGCTCCGCAATCACCGCTGGGCCACCTATGCCGGCCAGCAGACGCTGTACTGGGGCGCAGGACCGGAGACGCCACTAACGGGCGCGATCCGGGCACTGGCTGGCTCAGCCGAGGCACGAGACCGTACCGCCGTCTTCACCGCTCTGAAGCGACTCGAGATGCAGCCGCCCGAGTGGCTCGTATCTCGGCTTTGCCCGCAGGAGGACGTCTCATCGACGGAAGGATGAACCATGGGCGCAGATGGCACGATCGGCCCCCGTCGGCCAGACGCCCCGCTGTCGGGCAGTGACAGGTCCCCTGGAAGGCCAGACGCGGGCCCGCATCGTGACGAAGGGACGCCCGCCACCGACCGGAACGATCGTCCGATTCAAGACATCAAGCCCGTCCAACGCGCCCCAAAGGGCCAGGCCTCCGGTGACGCCGCTCGTACTGCCCCGACCACAGCCGACGTACCCACCGCTGACGCCCCGCTGTCGGGCAGTGACAGGTCCCCCGGAAGGCCAGACGCCGGCCCGCATCGTGACGAAGGGACGCCCGCCACCGACCGGAACGATCGTCCGATTCAAGACATCAAGCCCGTCGAACGCGCCCCCGTTGTGATCGGCGAGCAGCAAGACAGGGTCGAATACGCCGCGAAGCGGTTCGGCGCCGAAACCTATCCAGGGCTGACTGCTGAGCAAGCCGGGCTGCCGGAGGGTAGCGCAGAACTCAAAGCCGCTCAGCTTGAGCACAACCACGCCTGGATCAACCAGATGAAGGACGAGGGGCGGCTCATCATCGACACTGGGCCTGCCGAGCCGCGCGAACATTACCCTGAGCCGACACGACGCAGGGACTGGCCGGAGGCTCCCTACGAAATGGAGTTGGGCGCCATCGAGAATTTTCCCAACGTAATCCGACCATGGGAGAACATGACAGGGGCGCCAAACTTCCCATGGAAATACGACTCATCGACCTACCAGATGGACGACGTCGCCGCTCGCCAGGAGCAGGACATCCTCCGGAAGCAGGGCAACACGGACGGGGCCGAGGACATCGAGAAGGCGATCGCCGGGCTTCCAGTGAGCGACGCCATCAAGGAAGACGCCCAGGCGTACCTCGACAGCCTGGACAAGGCGGTCTCCGACCCCGTTGACACGCCGCCCACCGACATCGACGACCGGCTGCCGATTCAACCTGACGCACGAGCCGACGCGCCGTGGACCTTGACGGTGAACGGGCCGGAGGATTTTCCCGATGTCATCCGGGAACAGCTCAACGACAACGACCTTGTAGGAATGCAGTTCCCGGTCGAGGTGGTCCATCGGCCCGCCGAAGCCAACGAACGCTGGGATAGCTACTCCAACTTCAACTGGGAGTCGGCCGAGGACCGGAGCATGGCGGAAATCATTGTTGCGGCTCGCCAGGAGCAGGACATCCTCCGGGAGCAGGGCAACATGCAGGGGGCCGAGGACATCGAGAAGGCGATCGCCGGGCTTCCAGTGAGCGACGCCATCAAGGAAGACGCCCAAGGGTACCTCGACGGCCTCCTTAAGCGGTCTGAGGTCCACGTCCGGGCAGACGAATACAAGGAAAAGTACCCCCGTAGTCTTCGGTGGTTCGGCTCCTCAGCTGAGATGGCAGACGACAGCCTCATTGGGGCGCGCGACAACATTCTGCAGACGAGTGGAGGTCAACAGCTTTCGAGAGTTGAGATGACTGACATCATCGATGCCCTTCAGGCGATCGATGCCGTAGAGGGATTCGCCTTGAGGCGGGACTTTTATGGCACCGACGGCAAGCGGCCCATAGACTACTACTCCTCAGACGCGAAGAACGCCCGGGTGTCGATCACCTTCGATGAAGGGGCCAGCATCACCTACATAGCATCGGAGGTGGCGCCACAGCCCGAGTTTGGGGGGCCTGATCACCCAGGCGGACGAGACCAGAAACGGCTGCTGGCCTTCGACGGTCGCCAGGCGTGGGTCGACGTGCGTCCTCTCGGCGCAGATATCTCGTTCGATGACAAAGACCGACCAGAAACCTACACATATCCCGACAGGAGCCCCCAAGCAGGAGGAAAAAGGCCATAAGCCTCGACAACCCTCCGACGACCCCCGCCCCAGCTGGCGGGCTCGCTCGACGCGCCGTCGCGCACACATCGGCTCTCGGCCGGGCATTCGGGTTGCCGCTGTTGGGGCAGGGCCGGGCGGGGGCTGGCGGGGCAGGGGTGCCCCCGGCAGCAAGGTGCGGTGCGTGGGTCAGAAGGGCGGTTCCGCCGGGGTGCGCTCGGGCCGGGTGAGGGCCACGCGCAGCCAGGGCCGCAGGCGGGGGCAGGTACACACGTCGTCCTGCGGCTGCGGGTCGGGTTCGAACGCGTACCGGCCGTCGGGGTGGGGGAGGGGAGTTGGCCTGTTTCCGACCTGCCGCGCGGTGTGGTGGGGCATGATCACAGCGTGAGCATGTGGTGGGCCGGGCGCAGGGACACCCTGCTGGTGATGGTTCTGCAGACACGGATAGCCCGGTTGATCACATGCGAGTGGCAAGCATGCCACCGGCTGCCCGCTACCAGCTACCGATATACCTGCGACGGGTAGCCCTCACGGGCTGATTCGGGGCAAACGTTGCCTGACGTGGCACTAGTGTCCTGCGCCGGAGATCCGTCGTTAGTTGTGTGTGAGCTCTTCTTCTCCTGATCTCCCGGTGCGCCGTCGTGGTCCCGCCTTGGAACCGTTGTTGCTGTCCGACGAGGAACGGGCCACGCTGACGCGGTGGGCCCGCAGAGCCTCGTCCGCCCAGGCGTTGGCTCTGCGGGCCCGGATCGTGCTGGCCTGCGACGGTCCTGATGTGCCGTCGATCGTCGGCGTGGCAAGGGAGTTGGGCATCACTGCGGACACGGTCCGCAAGTGGCGACGCCGGTTCCTCGCCGAGAGGCTGGACGGCCTGGTAGACGAACCCCGACCGGGCCGGCCGCCCACGATCGCGGTCGACGAGATCGAGGCGGTCGTCGTGGCGACGCTGGAGGAGATCCCGAAGAACGCGACACACTGGTCCCGGAGCTCGATGGCCGCCCGCAGCGGCCTCTCGAAGTCGACCGTCGGACGGATCTGGCGGAAGTTCCAGCTCAAGCCCCACCTGGTCGGCACCTTCAAGCTGTCCACCGACCCGCTCTTCATCGAGAAGGTCCACGACGTGATCGGCCTGTACTTCGACCCGCCCGAAGGTGCGGTGGTGCTGTCGGTCGACGAGAAGTCGCAGATCCAGGCCCTCGACCGCTCCCAGCCGGTCCTGCCCATGATGCCGGGCATGCCGGAGCGTCGAACCCACGACTACGTGCGCAACGGTCTGACCACCCTGTTCGCCGCGTTCGACACCAGCAGCGGGAAGGTCATCACTTCACTGCACCGCCGGCACCGTGCGGCGGAGTTCAAGAAGTTCCTCGTCAAGATCGACCGCGAGGTTCCCGACGGGCTCGACATCCACCTGATCTGCGACAATTACGGCACCCACAAGACCCCGGCCATCCGTGCCTGGCTGGCGCAACATCCCCGATTCCATATGCACTTCACCCCGACCGGGTCCTCGTGGATCAACCAGGTGGAGCGGTGGTTCGGCTTTCTCACCGACCAGATGATCCGACGTGGTGCCCACAAGAACGTTCAGGCCCTTGAGAGGGACATCCGCGCCTGGATCAAGAACTGGAACGAGGACCCCAAACCGTTCACCTGGACCAAGACCGCCGACGAGATCCTCGACTCCCTCGCCCGATTCTGCCGACGGATCTCCGGCGCAGGACACTAGCCTCGATCTTGCATGACGGCTCGTCAGCCTGGCTGGCGGGCCGTTTCTGCTTGGCTGGGCTGGGTGTTCTGCCGACGGGTATGGCGAGGGCCCGGCTGTCGCGTCGGGTGGGCGCCGGGTTCCACGGCTCCGGAAAGTGGCGGGTGCTCGTCGGGACGGGGTGTTGTCGCTGGTCAGCCGGGGTTCGGCAGGGCTTGCAGGCGTGCGAAGGCGTCTGTGATCAGGTCGGTCCAGGGCCAGTGGCGGGCGAGGCGGAGGTGCCAGCGGCGGCCGGTGGTGACGAGCTGGGCGGCGGCGGAGAACAGCCGCAGCCGCAGGCGCTTGGGCTCCCACCGGCGAGCGGACCCGGTCAGGGCGAGCATCGGCATCCAGGCCAGTAGGTCGAGCGCGATCTGGACGATCTCCAGCCAGACCTGGTTCTGGGCGGCGTCGTGCAGGGGCAGGTTGCGCAGTCCGGTGTCACGGGCGGCGCGGATGCGGTCCTCGGCGCGGGCCCGCTGGCGGTGCCGCAGTTCCAGGTGCGCGATCGGGGCGTGGGTGGTGTTGGTGGCGAAGCAGGTGAGCCGCATGCCGTCGGCGTCGGTGAAGCGCAACTGGGCTCCGGGGTGCGGCCGTTCCTTGCGGACGATCAGCCGCATCCCCTTCGGCCAGCCCTTGAGCACGTCACCGGCGAGCTCGGCGACCCAGGCGCCGTCACGGACCTCGCCGTCCGGCTCGACGGCCGCCGTCCAGGTCGAGGCCGGGACCAGGAGCACGGCCTGGTGGATCGCATCGGTGATAGTCATCCCGACCGAGTAGGACAGCCATCGGCCGCGTGTGGTGAGCCAGTTGAGGAACTTGTGGGTGCCCCCGCCGGAGTCCGTCCGGATCAGCGTTCGGCGTCCGCGCCGGTGCTTCCTCGGCAACTGGGCCAGCGCCAGACGGGCCGCTTCGATGTGGTCGGCGGCGGTGTTGCTGCCCGCGTTGCCCGGTCTCAGCAGGCCGGCGACCGGTTCCCCGGAACCATCGCGGCCGTGGTCGACGAACGCGAACAGCGGGTGGTGGCCGAAGGTCTTCTTCCAGGTCTTGGCGGCGTGCTCTTTCTCGGAGTGCGCCAGGACCAGGACCCCGTCGATGTCCACGATCACCTCGCCGCCCGCGTCCGGGGCAGCGTTGCCGGCCAACCGCCAGACCTGCTCGCGGACTTCGGCCCTGGCCCGGCGGATCGCCGCGAGCGCTCGCGGTCCGGCCATGGCCAGGGTGTCGACCAGGCGGGAGACGGTCGGGTCGGAGGCCACCGGGCCGAACAGGGCGGGCTCGGCCCGCAGCATCGCGATATCGGCCAGGCAGTCCCCGCCCAGGGCCACGGCGAGCGCGACGTCCAGAAGGATCTTGCCGGGATCATGAACCGCCCGCTGCTTGCGCCACGGCGTCAGCGCCGCCGACAGCGCCGCGTCCAGCCCCGCCTTGCGGGCGGTCTCGACCAGCAGCACGGCGCCGGACTGCGAGACCACCCCGCGACCATCGCCCTCGACGCGGACACTCGGATACAACCCGCTACGCTTCTTCACCTGAGGAGTGCAGCTTTCTTGATGACGATCATGACCCTAGACAAGTCCAATCGTCCCAGGTCAGCGGCACTCCTCGTTCTTTTGATCACGCCTCGGACAGCGCTGCTCGTGAAAGCGCGAGGCTAGCGACCGGGCCCCCACCTCCACCAGGTCGGCGGCCTCCTGGAGAAGGCCGCCACCGAGCTGCGCACCGCCGACCGCTTCCGCGGCACCCTCCTGCCCGTCGTCATCCGCCACCTACGCTGCGCCGCCGCCGTTCTGGCGCACGCCCGGGCCCGCCTTCAGGCACCGGCCGGGCCGACCGCCGAGACGCACCCGGGCGCCGGGTGGCCATCAGGCTCGAGAACTGCCGCGCGCTGAGCGTCGCGCACAAGGCCGACTACCGTTCCAGCGCCGACTCGATCGTCCGCAGTTGGCTACTTCGAGGCCTCCCCTCGGGCGATCGCCGCACGCCTCGACAGAGCCTGCCTCCTGGGCATCCTGTGCCGCTGCGGGCAAGCCCAAGCCACCGGCAAGGTGGTCCTCGCCGTACGGACCCCACCGAGCTTTCGGCCCCACTCGTGGAAGAGCTCGTCGCACTCCAAGGCGGAACCGAGCGTCACCAGGCGGCTGGCGCGCTGGCGGCGTGGTGCATGTCGGTGAGGGCGGAGGTCAGGCGTGTGGAGCCGACGGTGGCTGCGAGTGCGGTGGCCTGGGCGGCGTGGTGGTCGGCTTCGGTGCGCTCGCCCTGCCGGTAGAGCACGGTGGCCAGGCGTGCGGTGGCCATCGCCCGCACCCGGGCCTGGGTGGTGTCGGCGTCGGCGGCCCGGCGCAGGTCGGCGACGACCTGTGGATGCAGGCGGCCGGTGGTGGCGGACAGCAGGTAGAGGGCGAAGCCGGTGTCACTGCCGACCTTGGCTGCAGTGATGGTCTGTGTCCAGGCCGGTCCAGCGGCGGGATCGGTGACGCGTTCGTAGGTGCGCTCGGCGGCCAGCAGGTGCCGAGCCGCCTGCCGCTCATCGCCAGTGAGGGCGTGGGCCTGGGCGCGGACGGCGGCGAGCATCGCCCGCGTCGCGGCGGGCAGGCGACCGTCCACCTGCTCGGCCAGCAAGAGGGCCTGGTCGGGGTGGCGCAGGTGGATCTCCTGGCGGGCGGCGTTGGTGGCCAGGTGGCACAGCAGCCCGGGGTCGCCGTGCCCGCGGCCGGCGGTCAGGCCGAGCTGGAACAGCGGGCGGGCCTCGTCGTACAGGCCGGCGTCGAAGCTGGACCAGGCGGTCAGGTTCGCGAGGCGGGCGATCGCGCCGAGCAGCGCGCCTCGTACGGCGGGGGGTGGTGGACGCCGTGGTGAGGTCGATGGCGGCGTGCAGCTCGCGCAGCGCGAAGTCGCGTACGGCCCGCCCCCCGCAGGTGCGGTCCCAGTGCTCCAGCACGGTGGTGCGCTCGGCGATCGCGGTGACATCCGCCTTTCGCAGGCGGGAGACGGGTCGGGCGGGCGGCAGCAGGGCCGCCAGCGCGACGGCGAGGACGTCTCGGCGGTTCGAGTCACTCACCTCATCGGGATGATCGTGGTGGACCTGCTTGGCGACCAGGCCCAGCTCGGCCGCCGTCCCCACCCCCAACACCAGGCAGAGGGCCTGCCGGTAGTGCTCGTGCGGCCAGGTGATGAGGCCACGTTCTATGCGGGAGACGTAGCCGGCGTCAAACGACGATTCCCGCGCGGTCGCCGCCTCGACCACCCCTCGAACCTGGTCGGCGACCTGGCGCTGCGTCAGGCCGAGAGCCAGTCGCGCGCGCCTGAACAGCGCGTTCACCACGGGCGTCCCACCCCCAACTCTCGGTTCAGGACGAGGATTCATCGTATCGACCGCCGCACGGACTGCCCACCGATCTGCCCTGTGGATGTCACCCGATCCGGTGGTCTCCTGGATGTGCCCAACCCGCCGACAGGTACCAGGGCGAATGGGCACCCCAAGCCCGGCCGGGACCGTACAGTCCTGGCCATGAACGACAACACTGCGTCGTGGCGCGAGATCGAACGCACCACCGTATTCAGCAAGTTCGGCCGGTCCGTCGACCGAGTTGACTTCGAGCTGCCGAACGGGCGGAAGGAGGAGTTCTATCTCAAACGCGAGCGCTCGGCCGGCGCGGTGCTCGCCCTCACCCCCGACCAGCGCGTCATCCTCGCCCGCCAGTACCGGCCCGGTCCCGACCGCGTGCTGTACGAACTCCCCGGCGGCTTCATCGAACCCGGCGAGCAGGCGACCGAGGCCATCGCTCGGGAGCTGCTTGAGGAGACCGGTTACCAAGGCGAGGTGCACGCCGCCGGACCGTTTTGGCACGACGCCTACTCCAACGCCCTGCGCTTTGCCTTCTTTGCCACCGACTGCGTCAAGGTCGCCGAACCGCAGCCGGAACGCACCGAGTTCATCGACGTCGTCACCCTCACCCTGGACGAGTTCCGCACCCGCGTGCTCCGCCAAGGAGGGCTGACCGACACCGCTGCGGCTTACCTCGCCCTGGACGCTCTTGCGCTCCTGTAGCCCAGGAGACGGCGGGCGGGCCCCGGCACCCCAGCTCACCCGCCACCCGGGAGGACCCCGTGACCGAACGGAGCACCACCGAAACCCGCCCCGCCCACTGGTACACCAGCGCTCTCGTCTGCCTGCCCGCCCGTGCGGTCGCCCTGGTCCTGGCCGGCGGCAAAGGCAGCCGGCTGCGCACTGCGGCCGACCCGGAGCTTCAGGGCACGCCGAAAGTGCTGGTGCCGATCGACACCCCCGCCGGTCGCACCCCGATGCTCGGCCACGTCCTCACCGAACTCGCCGCCGTCGGGTTCCGCCGCATCGCCGTGCTCACAAGCACCGACCCGGCCAGCGGCGCCGACACCGTCGAGACCTACGCCTTGACCCACTCGGCTCGGCACGTGGAGCTGACCATCCACCGCGAGGACCACCCGCTCGGCACCGCCGGCGCCGCCTACGCCGCCCTGGCCCACCTGCCCGACACCCCGGCCGCCGTGGTGCTGCCCGCCGACACCCTCTTCCCCGCCGCCCTGCTGCCCTCCGCCGTCGCTGCGCACAACGCCCGCTCGGCCGCAGTGACCTGGACGGTCACCACCGCGCCCGGACGCTCGGCCCAGAACGCGGGCCGACTCTTCCTCGACCCCGGCAGCGAGCACATCGTCCACGCGCTGGAAGGCGTGGACGCCACCCTGCCCCCCGACAGCCGGCAAGGCCTACAGCAGGCCACCAGTACCGGCGCCGTCATCCTCACGCCCACCCCGTTCCAGGCTCTGTTCGAGGAGTACGCCCAGCGGCTCGCACAACCCGCCGAGGCGGACTTGTACCGGCAGTTCATGCCCTGGGCGATCAGCCAGGGCCACCGGGTCGGCGCCTACGACATCCGTACTCCGGCCCCCGACCTCGGCACCCCCGACCGCCTGGCCGCCTTCGGCCGCACCGCCTGAAAGGAGATCAGCACCGTGCTCACCGAACAGTCCGCCCTGACCGAGCAGCAGACCCGCCACTTCCGCGACCTCGGCTACCTTCGCCTGCCCAATCCCGGCCTGCCCCGCAACCTCCTGTCCGACGTCGCCGAGGTGGTCCGCGCCCGCGCCGCCCGCCTGCCCGCCGGGCAGGCCAAGGTCTACCGGCTCTACCAGCACAACCGGGCCCTGATGCACCGGCTGGTCGCCCACCCCGCCCTTACCGGGCCGCTGACCGCGCTGCTCGGCCCCAACGTGGTCTACGTCCTCAACCGGCAACAACCAGGGCTCCCTGAACGCCCCCGGCGCCCAGGAGGTGCGGTTGCACCGCGACATCCTCCAACCCACCCGCGGCCTGCTGACCGCCGTCGTGTACTTCGAGGACGCCACCGTGGAGACCGGCTGCACCTGGATCGTCCCCGGCTCCCACCACGCCCCCTACGTCGGCGTTCCGCAGCCCGACGGCGGCGGCACCTGGATGGACGAGCACCCCGAACTCGCCGAGCTCGCGGATCAGGCCGTCCCCGTGCCGGTCCCGGCCGGCGGCGTCCTGTTCCTCGACGGCACCGTCTTTCACACCGTCGGCCCCAACAACGGCGGCTCGACCCGCACCAGCGCGGACCTCGGCTACCGCAGCGCAGACGAGCTCGACGCCCACCCCGACCCGGACCGGCAAGTGGTCGTCGCCGGTGCCCACCTGTATCGGGGCAACGACCGGCCCAACCGACGAGAGCCAAGACGAGGCAGCAGTCCGCGCGGGGAGCGCGCACCGGGTTGGAGATGGTGCGTACTCCCCGCGTCCCTCGTTCCTGTCTTCCCCCGCCGGGCATGATGCGGCCGTCCTGCTGCGCGAGGCGTGAGCGGTGTGCCAGACGGACGATGCCCAAGCCGGTGTCCAGCCGCGACCGACATGCTGCCCCTGTGCCATGAACGGACCGCCCACCGCTGCTTCCTGCTGACGACGCCGTCGACCTCAGCGTGACCTGCTCACCACCGCTGCCCGGCCGAGGGCCGATGTGTGCGCGGCGGCGCGCCGAGCGAGCCCGCCAGCCGGTGGGGGAGGGGAGTTGGCCTGTTTCCGACCCGCCGCGCCGTGTCGTGGGGCATGATCACAGCGTGAGCATGTGGTGGGCCGGGCGCAGGGACGCCCTCCTGGCGGAACTGGCAGACGCGCTGGTGTTCTTCGGCGCCGACGTGGTCGAGGACCCCGGCATCGGCGAACTCGCCCACACCACCGAGACCCTCGCCGGGGAGTACCGCACCAGCGACCGGGGCCCCCACCTCCACCAGGCCGGCAACCTGCTCGCCCAAGCCGCCACCGAACTGCGCACCGCCGACCGCTTCCGCGGCACCCTCCTGCCCATCGTCACCCACCACCTACGCTGCGCCGCGGTTGCTCTGGCGCACGCCCGGGCCTGCCTTCAGGCACCGGTCGAGCCGACCGCCGAGACACACCCCGGCGTGAGGTGGCCGTCGGGCTCGAGATCTGCCGCGCGCTGAGCGCGGCGCACGGGGTCGACTACCGCTCGCTGTTCCATGAGGCCACCGTCCTGCTCGCCGGTCTACAGGACCCGGAGCACAAGCCACTCGCGGCCCTCATCAACCGCGCCGCCGGCCTTGGGCTTCGACACTTCCGACCGCTGCTGGCATCGTCTGGTCCGCAGGGCGGTCAGTCCCACCACAGCATCCAGCTGTCGGCGCTGACGAGGCACTGCGCGTAGGCGGTCAGGGTGCCAGTTCCCTGGAGGATGTTGTCGGGGCAGAGTGCCAGGTGTTCGGCGGCGACCACGCGGGCCTGGCTCATGCTGGCGGGCGGGGCCGCGATGCTGAGGTGGAGGGTGTTGAAGCCGGCGCCGACGACCCGGGCCCCGAAGCGCTCCTCCCAGCTGCGGAGCACTGCGGCGATCTTGCCGGTGTCGTTCTCGTGGTTGACCGGGCCGCTCCATCCGCACGCGGACAGCGCATCGGCGCCGCTGCCAGCTGGGATCAGTCCGATCCGAAGAGCGGGACGGCCTTGCAGCAGCCGGGTGGCGAGTGCGCGGGCGTGCTCGTCCGGGTCCGCCACCAGGTCGGGGGAAGGGGCCGGCCCGGGCCAGGTGGAGCCGAACGGGGCCGTGATGGCGTGCCGTTCCCCGGCTTCTTCCGGATCGTCCGTCCGGCACACCGCCACGCCATCCCACCATTCGCGCAGCAGAGCGGCCGCATCATGCCCGGCGGGGGACGACATCTGCTGCGGGTACAGCTCCTCGGACTGCCAGGGGCGGAAGTCAGGCTCGTCGCGCAGGGGAGCGAGGAGCAGCGGCCACAGCCCCGAGCGCTGCCGTTCGCGGTGGAGGCTCTCCCAGAGCCCGGCGGGGGGCCGGTCCGATGCTCATCCACATGACCGGTGTGCGGTCGTCGCCTTCGTTGGAACCGAGGAGACGGCCGGCCGGGAGAGGGGTCGCCAGGGCAAGGTGGTTGGCGGTCTGGGCCGGGAAAAGCTGGTGAAGTTCAGCCGGCAGCGGCTGGGGTGCGGTCATGCGCACACGCTAGGGGCGCATGCTGACACCACGGACGCTCAAGTCGGCCAGCCGCGAGCGACGCCCGGCGAACGCCGGAGGGGGCAGCCGGGCGGTCATCCGTCTGGCTGCCCCTGGCACTTCGGTCAGTTCGCGGGCTGGACGAGCGTGGCGGCGTCGGTGTTGGCGCCGCAGAGCACCACGCAGACCTTCTCGCCGTTGCCGGGCCGGTAGCTGCGGCTCGCCGTGGCGGGGCGGGTGGGCAGGTCCCGGCCGGGAGCGTGTTGGTCCGGGGAGGTGAGCGCGGCGAGGGCGGTGGCGGCGCCGTGTTCGACGGCGACCCGGCGGTGGTCCCACAGCGCCTGGCGGGCGCGGACGATCTCGGTGTCCGGTACCAGCACGGAGTGGACGCCGTCGTGCTGGGCGGCGGCGAGGGCCATGGTGGAGGTGCGGCGGGCGCCGAGGGAGTCGGCGGCGATCGAGTCGACGGGGACGTCGACCAGATGTCCGGCTTCCAGGGCGGCGTTGAGTGCGCGGCAGTTCTCCGGCTCGACCGCGACGGTGCGGATGCCGTGGTGCTGGGCGGCGGTGGCGACGCCGGCGAACAGGCCGCCGCCGCCGACCGCGACGACCACGGTGTCCAGGTCGGGGATCTGGGCGTGGATCTCCTCCAGCAGGGTGCCGGCGCCGGCGGCGATCAGTGGGTGGTCGTAGGCGTGGGAGGCGAGCGCGCCGGTGGCGGCGGCGAACTCCTCGCAGGCGGCCAGCGCCTCGGCGTACTCGGCGCCTACCAGGCGCACCTCGGCGCCGTAGCCGCGGAGCTTGGCCACCTTCACCGCCGGAGCGGTCTGCGGCAGGAAGACGGTGGCGCGGACGCCCTGTTGCTGGGCGGCCCAGGCACACGCCAGCCCGGCGTTACCGCCCGAGGCGATGGTCACCCCGGCGTCGGGCAGGGTGGCGGCGTCGCCGTGGGCCTGGATGAAGTTCTGCGCGCCGCGGGCCTTGAACGAGCCGGTGTGCTGCATGAACTCCAGCGCCAGCCACACCTCGCACGGCTCGACCACACGGTCGTCCAGGGGGTCGCGGTGGGCGGTGCGGATCGCGCCCGGGTCGACCTGGGCCAAGGTGACGGGGCGGATGCGTCCGGCGATGCGGTCGGTGGCGGCCTTGATGTCGCCGTACGTGAGCTGGTGCACGTCGTTGCTCCTGCGATGAGAGGTTCACGACCAGGCGATGAGCTGGCCGGTGGTGGTCAGGCCGAGGAAGAACGCGAACGCGATCCGGCGGCCGGTGGGGTTGGGTTCGACGGCGTGGAAGTTCGCGGGGTTGAACAGCAGCCCGTCGCCGAGCTGCGGCCTCAGGTCGACGTGCTGGCAGCGCTCGACCGCCTCCACCCGGAAGCCGTACGTCTGGCGGTACTGCTCGTCGGCCGGCTCCCAGCGGTGGCGCCACACGGTGGTCGCCCCACCTGCCTCCGGCACCGACACCCAGACGTTGAAGGCGAGCTGGGCGAGCACCTCCTGGTCGAATAGGCCGATGGGGAACTCGCGGTTGATGTCGTCGTAGTGGACCAGGGCGCCCGCGTTGATCTCGCGCAAGGTGCCGCCGAAGACGGCCTGGCCGCCGATCGTGGCCGGGGCGACGGCCGCGCCCCAGGCGGAGCCGAGGCGGGCCAGCGCGATGGCGATCGGGTCCGGGCGCATCCCGGCCCGCTGCCAGGCCGCCCGGGCGGCCTCCGCGTCCTGCCAGTACCGGCCGGAATCCAGGCGGCCATCCGGGCCGCGGTAGTCGTTGAGGGCCGGGCCGAACCGGACGATCCGGGTGGGCACGCGGGGCGGGTCGTAGTCGGCGGTGGGAAGCCGGTCCAGCGCGGACAGCGCGCTCGCGCAGGCCGACCGGTCGAGGAAGTCGGGGACGCGGACGGCTGCGAGGGTGCCGGCCGCGAGGTTGGCCAGGTGCCGGTCGGTGAAGGCCGCAGCGTCCACCGCGGTGAACAGCGGGTCGAGTGCCGTGGTGCGGGGCATGTCGCCTCCGTAAGGAGTCGGGGACCTACCGCGACGGTACGCTGTACCGTACGCTGACTCGCATGCCAAGGCAATCCACTTCCCTGGACCGCGCGACTCCCGAACACATCGCCGAGCAAGCCCTGTTGATCGTGGATCAGGACGGGCCCACCGCGCTCAGCTTCCGCACTCTGGCCGCCGCGTTGGACATCTCCGTCGCCTCCCTCCAGCGCCGCTGCACCGACCTGGCCGGACTGCTCGACCTGGTCACCGACCATCTCGCCGCCCAGCTCCCGGACATCGAGCCCGGCACTGACTGGGCCGCGGCGACCGAGCGGCGATTCACCGCGCTGTACGAGCTGCTGACGGCTCATCCGGGCCTGGTCGCTCTGCGCGGCGGACGCCCGTGGCTCGGCCCGCAGCTACTCAAGCGCCTGGTGGAGCCGCAGCTCGCCGACTCGATCGCGGCCGGCGTGACCGCCGAGGACGCGATCGTCACCTACCGGCGGCTCTACCTGCTGACCCTGGGCAGTGCGAGCTTCGTCGACCACCGCGACCCCAAGGCCGCGCAGGCCGCCACCCGCCAGGCCCTGGCCGCCCTCGACCCCGACGAGTTCCCGGTGCTGACCGGCCACCTGGCCCAGGTCCTGCCCGCCGTGGTCGACCACGAGGTCTACTACGGCGCTCTTCGCCAGCTGATCAGCGCCGCCGACCCGGCGCGGGCAGTCATCGTTCCCGGGCAGGCGGCCGAGGGGATGTAGTCCGTGTGGAGAGCACCCTCGCCGCCTACCGCGGCCAAACCGCGTGGCCGGAGCTGATCCACGGCCGCCCCGCCGTCGTCTACCCGCGCCAGCTCGCCGCCGGTCCGGTACGCGCCGGCGACGGCTGGTCTGGCCAGCGCCAGCCGGAAGGCTGGGCCGAGCCGCATCCGCTCTGGTCTGCCGTACTCGACGGCCAGCAGCTCACCATCACCGGCCCGGGCGGCCCGTGGTACTCCGGGCTGCTGGCCGCAACCCGCGACCGGCGCCGGGCCGCCCGGACCACCGGCGCCGTCCTGCAGATCACCGGGGAGTTCACCAACCCTCTGGAGTTCCCGGCCGCAGCCGCAGCCGGCCTCCTGCAGCTGTGCGTCGTGAAGCTCACCTTCACCGGCGACACCTGGTAAAGCCGCCGCGCCCAGGACCGAGAACGCGCCAACAGCTGCAGTGCTGCTCCTCAAGCCCGTTCAGACGTCCGCCTCCGCCGGATTCCAGATCCCGTACCGAAAGCCGTCCCAGAAGCTCCGACCGGATGCCTCCTCGCCCGTGCCGGTCGGGGCGACGCCCCCGCCGGCGCGGATTGTCAGGGCTCACACGGCGACTGTCCGGCGCTCCTGACGTCGCAGCAGGCACGCGGCTGACCGGATCGGCTCCGGAACGACGGCTGTCGGACCCGCATGCGATCGTGTGCGGAGGGGCTGACGCCCGCGCTGGTGCGGAGGGGACGGAGGGGCACGATGACGGGCTGGGCCGGTGTGACCTGGGACAGCTGGCGAGACCACGGCGACATCCGCGCGCGGCTGGAGGCTGGCGCCGACCCGGATGTGTGGAGCGGGGGGCGCCCGCTGCACCGGGCGGCAGGGTTTGGCTCTCCCGAGGTGGTGGCCGAACTGGCGGGCCGTGTCTCGGACGTGGACGCGCTGGAGTACGGGACGACGGCGCTGTGGGCGGCCGTCACGCAGGACCAACCGGACAATGCCCGAGCCCTCGTAGCCGCCGGTGCCGATCCCTGGCGGCCCCAGCTTGGCGGCTGGTCGCCGGGCCGCCTCGCCCTGGCCGGGCCAGTCCCCGACCTGTTCCCCGTCCCCGACGAAGAACCCGGCCTGACGGCAGCCGAACGGGCCACCATCCAGAGTGGCCGGCAACTCGTCGAGGCACTGGGACGTTTCCACTACGAGGGCACCGGCATCGCCTGCATCGCCGGCATCGACGCCACCGAGGCGATCCGCCGCCTGGACGCGACGCCTGTGGACGAGGAGTTCATGGCAGACTTCCTCGACAACCCGTACGAGTACGACGTGGACGAGAGCCTGCTCATCGCCGGCGTCACGACCGTTCCCGGCGGATGCATCGTCACCCAGCCCTGGGGCTACACCCCGTCCATCCCGGGCGCGATGATCCGCCTGACCACCGGTACCGTCGGCTACGGCCTCTACGCCAACCCCAAGAGTGGCAACCAGGGCAGCATCGTCCGCAACGGCACCGTCGAAGGCTGGGACCTCCACCCCGGCGGTGGCGCCCTCCCTGACGACACCCCTGAGGAGGTCCTGGCAAGCTATCTCTACCGCCGTCACGCCGTCGCCTACGCCTGCGCCTTCGCGGGTCTCCGACCCACCAGCGCCCGCGCCGTCACCGGCCCTGCCGACACCTGGATCCGGCTGCCCGACCTCGACTACTGGCAGCACTGACCTACCGGCAGGCCCCGGATGGCAGCCACACGGCGGTGGCCCGCAGGATCGAGAGGAAGCTCAACACACTGAACTTGGCAGAGCGACAGTCCCCCACACTCAACGACCGGGTGCCCGAGCTGTAGGCATGAGCACGCGGCGGCACCGTCAAGCGGCAAGTGCGTGGGCTCGGTGGGACCAAGGACCACGGCCACCGTGCGGCGAACAGTCGGCCCCGCTGCGCCCCAACCCGCTACAGGGCCTCTCGCAGCGATGCGTGTCAGCCGTGGACCTGGTGTTCCACCCGGTGCCGCAGGTAAGGGTCCGGGTGCGACCGCGCGATCGCCTGGGTGGCGCCCAGCCGCAGCCCACGTACCTCCTCCTCGAGGCGATCGGGTCCGCTCAGGCGCTCCGATGTCAGCAAGGGGTCGGGGATCTCGACCACGATGATCTGCGGTGACCACGGGGACCAGGTCCGCCAGAGCCGCGCCGCGTCCAGACAGGTGGCGGGGTGGTCGGGGGCGTGAGTGCCGGCGGATGTCGGCACAGGCGAGGGCCGTGTTCCCGGCCGAGCGGTCGGACGAGTGGACCACCACCGTCGGCGCGTGACGCCCGCGGTCAGGGCGGCGAGCTGGGCCGTGTTGAGGCCGAGCACGCGGGCCTGGCTCTTGGCGACGTTGCCGAGCAGGGTGCCGAGGGTCTGAGGGGCGGGCCCGCACAGTGCGGTCGGGAAGGGGGTCAGGCGGTGGCCTTGCCTGCGGTGACCAGGGCGGTGAGTGCGGTTCGCTGGACGTACACCATCAGGCCGACGGTGATGCCGGCCATCGCCAGGGCCATGAGGACATGGCCGAGTGCCGAGACGAGGGCGAAGCCGAGGGCGCCGAGCAGGACGTGGGTGCCGATCCGCAGGCCCACGAGGGCGAAGGCCACCTTGCGGGTGCCCTTGCCGCGCCACAGCAGTTTGGCGAGCTTCAGTCGCTTGCGCAGCAGGGTGAGCGAGACGGTGATGTTGGCCGCGACGAGGAGGATCAGGGCGGGCCAGGCGGACGGGAATGCTCGCAGCAGGTCGAAGGCGCCGGCCAGGACGCCCTCGAAGCCGAAGAACCAGGCGGGCAGCCGCATCTCGCCGACCGAGGGCAGCAGCTCACCGGCCGCGCCGGCGGCGTCGAGGCCGGCGGTGGGTTCGGATGCGGCCGCGTCGGTACCGGTGCTCGCCATGGTGTCCCCCGTGGTGTCGTCCCCTGCCGGGACCTACCCGCCCCGGTGATGATCATCAGTCTCGCATGCCGGTCCGGCCGCAGGTAGCGGCGATGCGTCAGCAAGGAGAGATGACGGATGTCATGAAGCCCGACGCCACACCGCCTCGAGCGGCTTCTCTCCGGGCGCCGGGCCCGACGCCCGGCTGGGCGTGCTCAGGGCTTGCCCTTCGAGACGAAGAGGACGACGACCGAGCCCCAGGCCACGGCGGAACCGGGCCTCGGCTCCGTGTTGATCACCGCCCCGGCCCTGGTGGTTCCGCTCCTGACCAGACGCTGGCCGGGCCTGCTTGAGGGGCTGCGCTGTGTGCGAGAGCGGTTCTGTACGACTGCTGGGTGACGTGCACGGTGACGTGCGCGGTGGCGCGCGGGCCGTCCCATAGAAGGGAACGGCCCGCGGCTGGGTGGTTCGGTGGTGTCTGCGCTCAGCCCAGTTGCTGGGCGTTCAGGCTAGTGAGGTGTTCCTGGGCGGGGCTTTCCTTCGCGTAGAGGACCTGGATGTCGATGGCGAGGCCGGTGCCGGGGTCGATGGTGTGTCCGCCGCCCGCCGGGGAGCCGAGCAGGACGCTGCCCTCGGTGCCGTCCCGCAG
The DNA here is from genome assembly GCF_009569385.1 of Streptomyces kaniharaensis. Taxonomy (NCBI): domain Bacteria; kingdom Bacillati; phylum Actinomycetota; class Actinomycetes; order Kitasatosporales; family Streptomycetaceae; genus Streptomyces; species Streptomyces kaniharaensis. Next base: position 192,565 of record NZ_WBOF01000002.1, on the reverse strand, counting down.
GATCTGGCCCCAGAAGACATCGGTGAAGCCCTTGTACAGGGCAGTCCCGTCGGGCAGGTCACCGAAGCCGAGCGCCCATTTCACGACGCGCGTCTCGGCGGCGCGCACCGTGATCCGGTAAGAGTAGATCCACTTCTGACTCTCCCAGTCCTGCCACTTGCTCAGGAAGGACTGCTCGACGATCAGGTTCCCCAGGAACGGGGCCGCCAGCGCCGACTGCGGCTGGTCGTTCCAGGTGCCGTTGGGACTGTCGGCCATCGCGATCCGCGCCAGGTTCGCGATCGAGGACCTGCGGTCCACCGGCAGCGAGTGCCCCCGCTGGTCGGCGGCCGAGAAGAGCGCGTTGTCCTCGTCGGTGCGGTTGACGACGCTGCTCACCCCGTCGCCGCTGTGGTCGAAGCTGTACACGGAGAAGTCGTTGACGTGCGAGCCCACCGGGATGGCCAGGATCTTGTCACCGACCCCCGGCCTCTGGCCGATGTTGAAGTTGGTGGCGCGGTAGAGGCAGAAGCTTCCTTCGGGGCACGCCTCTTCTCCCTGGCCGTAGATCAGCTGCGCGTTCTCGTCGCTCACTGTGTCTGCCTTCCTGTTGACGACTGATGGGCCCGCACAGGAGCGTCCGGACCCCTGCATCCGCTGGAGTCCTTCGGGCCGTGGCGTATCGGTGCCGGCCAGGGCGGTGCCCGGCGACCCGGGGCGCGCCTACGGAAACCCGTCGATACTGAAAGTGACCGTACCATTGCCATTCGTAGTCGAATGGTCCGATTCGCATGGCCACTTCGCCCCCGATTGGCCAGTACCGACTGTTCAGTTGACGCAGCAGAGCCCTGTCCGGAGCCGGCCGGTCGACCGCGTACATCTGGGCGCGGATGATGGACGACCACGACACGCCACTCACCAACGCCGCCATCAACGACTTCCTCCGCCAAGGAAGGAGATCCACCGCCACCCGCCGCTGAGCGAACCGACCGGCGATCAGGTCCACGATGGGTCACCGCCCGACGCAGTCAAGATCTACTCATGTTCTTCTGCTTCCGCGGGGATGGTCCAACGCAGCAAGGTGGTGGTGCCGCGCTGTTCCAAAGTGACGGCGTAGACCTGGTCCCAGGCACGTTCGCCGTGGTGGCGCATGGAGTGGTCGCCCGGGTCCCAGCCCAGGTGCAGGATCTGGGACCCGTCGAGGTCGATCTGCCCGGCGAGCAGGGGGTGGGCCTCTCCAGCTCGTTCGAGCAGGTGGAAGTGGGTGTGCTTGTCTACGGAGAAGACCAGGCCGGTGCGGGGCCCCTTCGACAGCCAACTCTGGAGCTCGTCGGCGAGCTCTTGGGCCTCGTGTAGGGGAAGATCCAGCTGGCCGTAGGGGCCGCGGCGCCCGTCGACCTGGGACATCGACTCGCCGCCGAAACGGACGTGGGCGTCGTCCTCGTACTTCCCCCAGTAGGTGACATCGGCGAGCCCGTCGATCGACTCGCCTGGTAGTCCGACGAACGAGTCGAGGGCTCGGGCGTCCCCGAGGATCATGCCGCACCGGTCGATCGGCAGGTCACCGAGATGGACCGGCTCTCCGCCGGGATCGCCCGGCCAGGGCAGGCCGAGATCGACTTCCAGGAGCGCGATGACCGGCCCGTCGTACGAATCCCACGTCTGCGCGCGGACCTTCAACGGCCGGTCGGCCGCAGCCGGCACCGCGACCGCTTCGCAGAACCACTCCTGGCTCGGGCCGTCCGCAGGCTCGTGGAGGTGGCCGCCACCCTGCTCCGCAGCAGCCGTTGCACGCACGGACAGCGGGTCGCCGTGCTCGGGCCACTGGTCGATCCAGCCGGCCATCCCCAGGACCAGCACGCCGGACGGTGTTGTGACGACTCCCAGGTCGACAGAGGTCTCACTCATCCGGTGATCCAACCAGGTCAGACTGTCACTAACAGTGCCTGGCTCCGCGATCGCCATCTGCCACTGCCATCCGCCGACATCGCTGAGGGTCACACAACACTCCACAACCTCACCAAGATCGTTTGGCAAGCGGTCAAGATCATCCGACACGGGACAGAGACCACGGGATTCCCTGTCAAGTCTGTATGTGTTGTGCAATCGTTAAGGTCCAACTGAGTGGCCAGCTGAACCACACCGGTGTCACCCTTCGTAGCGGTCGCTAGGGCCTTCTCATGGTTGGAGACCATCTAGTGTCCTGCGCCAGGAATTCGCTTCATATCTATAGTCTGTGTTCATGGCGCGTATGGGGCGGCCGATGGCCGAGCTGACCTTGACCGACGACGAGCGTGAGGCGCTGGTCCGCTGGTCGCGGCGGGCGAAGTCCTCGCAGGCCCTGGCCCAGCGGTGCCGGATCGTGCTCGGCTGTGCGGACGGCAAGACGAACCAGCAGGTCGCCGCAGAGCTCGGCATCTGGCCACAGACGGTCGGCAAGTGGCGGCGGCGCTTCCTGGAGCACCGCCTGGAAGGGCTCGCGGACGAGCAACGCCCTGGCGCTCCACGGAAGATCAGCGACGAACGGATCGAGGAAATCGTCGTCGCCACCCTGGAGCGCACCCCCAAGGACGCCACGCACTGGTCGCGGGCGTCGATGGCCGCCGAGACCGGGTTGTCGAAGTCCACGGTCGGCCGTGTCTGGCGGGCCTTCGGCCTCAAGCCCCACCTGGCCGACACCTTCAAGCTGTCGAAGGACCCGCAGTTCATCGACAAGGTCCGCGACGTGGTCGGGCTCTATCTGGACCCGCCGGAGCGAGCCCTGGTTCTGTGCGTCGACGAGAAGTCCCAGATCCAGGCGCTCGACCGCTCCGCCCCGGTGCTGCCGATGATGCCGGGCATGCCCGAGCGCCGCACCCACGACTACCTGCGCAACGGTGTCACCACCCTGTTCGCCGCCCTGAACGTGGCCAGCGGCGAGGTCATCGGCTCTCTCCACCGCCGCCACCGCGCGGCCGAATTCAAGAAGTTCCTCGCCAAGCTCGACAAGGAAGTGCCCGCCGGCCTGGACGTGCACCTGATCTGCGACAACTACGCCACCCACAAGACCCCCGCGATCCAGAAGTGGCTGGCCGGACACCCCCGGTTCCACCTGCACTTCACCCCGACCAGTTCGTCCTGGCTCAACCAGGTGGAGCGGTGGTTCGCGCTGCTGACGGACAAGCAGCTGCGGCGCGGCGTCCACAAGTCCGTCCATGCCCTGGAAAAGGACATCAGGGCCTGGATCAAGAGCTGGAACGAGAACCCCCGCCCGTTCACCTGGACCAGGACCGCCGACGAAATCCTCGAACGACTCGCCTCATATCTTGAACGAATTCCTGGCGCAGGACACTAGGGGTCTGTTGCGAAAGTGGATCAAGGTTGTGCATGATCGCGCGCTGTAGTGCGTGGAGATCTGACGGATTGGCAGTGGGCTCGGCTGGAGCCGTTGCTGCCGCTGGGGAAGAAGGCGGGGCGGCCTCCGGTGTGGCCGCGTCGGCAGCTGATCGACGGCATACGGCTGTGATCAGCACTTTCGTAGAACTCCTTAGTAACGCTGCACGATGGACACGAGATCGCGACACGGCCCACTCCTCGTGACGGTTGGCCGCGCCGCTGCGAGGCTGGGCGGACGAGAAGTGTGCTGGAAGGTGGGCGTTCATGGAGACATTCGTTATCCCTGACCCCGGACGCATCGCGGTGATCGAGGTGGAGGCCGACATCGCCAGGTCACCCGAGGATGCCTTCGATTACTGCAGTGACCCCATGAACGAGCCCCAGTGGAACGTCAGGATGAAGGGCGTCGAGAAGGTCACCGATGGACCGTTCGACGTCGGAGCTCGGTATCGGATGGAGTTCGTCTCCGGTCCTCCCGTGATGAGCGAGTGCGTGCGCCTCGAGCGCCCGAGCGTCTGGGAGATGTTCGGCAGGTCGAAGGTGATGCGATCGGGCTGGCGAGGCCGTGTGCTAGCGGGCCCTGCCGGCGCCCACCTCGTTCTCAGGATGGAAATCCAGCTGCGCGGGGTGCTCGCGCTTGCGACGCCCCTTCTACGCCGCCGCATGCGCCCGGAGCTCCAACGCGACATCGCCACCATCAAGGCGACCCTGGAAGAAGCCGGCAGGCCTCCCGAGCAGTCCCCTCAGAGCGGAGGCTGACTGAGTCGCTTGGCCTCCGCGCTCGAGGTGGACGGCGCCTCATTGCGATGCATGCCGCCGGATCGCGGGCTGCGGCTCGCTGAACTTCACCAGTGGTTGCGGCGCTGTGGTGATGTCCGCCCTCGAAGCCACCCCCTCTGCAGCGCAGCAGTCCGATGGCGCCACCGAGTCGGATGAGTAACTGTCGAAGTGTGCGCGAGCACCGAGCCATGGTCGGGCCGGCCGCCGTCGCTTCCGCCGCGGTCGCCTTGGTGCTCCACGGTCTTCTCCTGCGGCCGAGGATGCTGACCTGGGGCGCGACGAGCGAGGAGGCTGCACGGTCCTATCCCGGCGATGAGCTCATCCCCAGTGCTGACAGCGGCTCGACCATGGCCACCACCCTGCCCGCGCCGCCTTCGAAGGTGTGGCCATGGCTGGTGCAGATGGGCTGCGACCGCGGCGGCTGGTACAGCTGGGACCGGCTGGACAACGGCGGACGGCCGAGCGCGGATCGCATCGTCCCCCAGTGGCAGAGCCTGGCGGCGGGGCAGCGGCTTGCATCGGTGCCCGGTGGTCGCGCCTGGTTCACCGTCGCGGTACTCGTGCCGGAACGGACTCTGGTGCTGCGGGATGATACGAGAGTGCCGTCGGGCCGCCCGTTTGATCCGGCCGACGGACCCGCGCCGCGGGCGTTCGTCAGCTCGGTGTGGGGCTTCCACCTCGAACCTGCCGATGCGGGCACCCGCCTGGTCGTCCGCACGCACGGCCGCAGCCGGCCGCGCGTGCTCACCGGCCCGATGGACCTGCTGTTCTGGGAACCCGCTCACTTCGTGATGCAGACCCGCCAGTTCCACAACCTGCGCGCCCGGCTCCGACGGACCACGTGACGGGCAGCTGGGAGGCCATGATGAGCACCGGCTCGACCTTCGATCCCGTCGGCAGCCCGCTGCTGCTGGACGGTGCGCTGCCCGACTTCGGATTCTCCCGCCTCGAATACGTGGCGCTCGCCGCGGCGCCCCCCGCCGCTTACGGGGCGGCGCGCGGGCTGGACCTGCTCACCCTCGACTCTCCGCTCCTCAACGCGGCCATGTGGGCGCGCGGGCTGCCGGACCGACTTCGCGGCCGTCCTATGCCGACCCCGCCGTCGATGCGGGTGGCCGACCTGTTCGACGGTGCCGGGGCCGCGTGGGAGGACCAGCCCTGGGTGGCGCTGGGCGAGACTCCGGGGCGGGAACTTGTCTTCGGGGCGGTCGGCAAGCCCTGGCAGGCCTCGATCGAGTGGCGGAGGGTCGAACCGGAGGAGTTCACGTCGTTCGACGAGGCCGGCTGGGCGAAGATGGCTGCTGCCTTCGTGGTCCATCCGTACGGCACCCGGCGTTCGCTGCTCACCTACGAGGCGCGCACCGCCTGCACCGATGCGGAATCCACCGCCCGCTTCGGCCGCTACTGGACGCTCGTCTCCGCGGGAGTCGGCGTCGTTCTGCGTGGGACGCTCCGAGCGGTCAGGGCGGCGGCCGAAGAGCACGCCCGGGTTGCTTGGCCAGATGCGTCATCGGACCGGTGACCCGGTCGGCCCCATTGCAGTCCTTGTTCGCCTCCGCCCGTTACCCCGCTTCGGCGTGATGACGGGAGGTGTCGAACGCATGCAGGTGGTTCCGTACGCCGTTGGCGAGGACCTCGACGTCGGGACAGGCGTTCGCGTCGACGACCACGCCGATGTTGAACTGCTCGGCGTAGGAGAGCGCGGCGATGGCGAGGGTGAAGTTTCCGGTGATCGGTACCACTGGGAAGATCTCGGTGATCCGCGCTCCGGCGAGGTAGAGCGGGATCGGGGGGCCGAAGATGTTCCCGACGTAGAGGTTCGCCCAGCGTTGATGGCCGAGGCCGCGCATCATGGTCCGCTGGATGAGACGGTTGCGGCCGAGGATTCCTTCGGGCGGGCCGACGACGTAGTGCTTCTGTCGGGCGCTCGCGGCGGCTATCAGCCGCAGTCGGCGAACCGGATCGCTCTCACCGATTGGGAGCGGCACGAACATCATTCCGGACCGGTTGCCGCGCGCCTTGCCAGGTTGTTCCTGGTGGAGCGAGACGGGCACGAAGGCCCGCAGGACCAGATCCTCGACGCTTTCCCCGCGGCTGAGCAGGAGTTCTCGGAGACCGCCGGCGGTGGCCGCCATCAGGACGTCGTTCAGTTTCACCTCGTGGCTGTGGGCGATCTGTTTGACGTCGTCGAGACGGCTGCGGACGAGCGCGAGCCTGCGGTGCGGGCCGACGGGGATGTTGAAGCTCATCTGCGGCGCTCGCCCTTTGAAGTAGTTCTCGCGTACCGCGGGCCAGTTGTTCCGGGCTTGGTGCAGGGTGGTGGCGGGTCGGCGGAGCTTCGACAGCGTGCCTTCCGTCGCTCGGGCATGCCCGCGGAGGTTGTCCTCGAACAGGTCGCGGTTGGAGGGCACCGGTGCCGGGGTCCAGGGCCGGGCGTGCGTCGTCGGCGTATCGGCGCTCGGATCGAGGAACGCGCCGAGCAGAGCCACGCCCGCCGCGCCGTCGGCGATCGTGTGGTGCACCTTGATGAACACGGCCACCCGGTCGCCGGTCAGGCCGGGCAGGAACCACATCTCCCACAGCGGCCGCGACCGGTCCAGGGGAAGGGCCCGCACGTGCTCGACAGCCTGGAGAAGACCCGCTTCATCGGGAGGAGCGGCGAAGGGGAGGACCCGGACGTGCTCGGTGAGATCGAAGACCGAGGCGTCGACCCACAGCGGCCGGCCGAGCCCGCGCCGGGGCGTGTGGAGAAGCTGACGGAAGCGAGGGACCTGAGACAGGCGGCTTCCCACCACCTTCCGCACTGTCTCGGTCCGGAAGCGACCGTCTGAATCGAGGAGCCTGGCACCGTCGAGGATGGCGAGGGCTCCGATGACCTCGGGCCAGCCGAAATCGTCCGACCACAGCAGCATGAGATCCTGCGGGGCCAACCGTTCCATGACCGGGAGCCGGGCGCCGGGCCGGGCAAGGCCAGAGACGTCGCTTGACGCGTTCATGAATTTACCCTCGCTCGCTCGGGACGAAGATCAGCAACATGCCTCTCGTGCTTCAATTGTCCTGCTGACCCGGCTCGGTGGCGGGTTGCCCATCGGTCTCAGGCTTGCTCACTGCGTAATGCGCGGGGCAGGAGTGATCCCGGTGCGAGTAAAGACTGTGTCCATTGGTGGCGAGCCGGATGAGGGCGATCGCCATCCACGGATCACAGTTCCCCGCTGCGCGAGCAGGGTGTGTCTGCTGCGCACCCTGTGGTTCGTACCTCCTCATGCAGGATCGTTGACGACGAGGTGGAACTCCCCGACGCGGGCGCGGGCGGGCAGACAGAGGAGGTCAGACTAGGTTTGCAACCCACGCGCTGGTTGCCAGGCCACCACCTCCTCGCTGCTGGCGCTAGTTGAGGGCCGCGATGATGGCGGCGATGGCACCGGCGACCGTCATGATGCCGACGATAAAGGACCCGATCTTGCGAGAGCGGGTCCAAAAGGGCGTCTGATCGGGAGCCGCACCACCCACGCTAACGGTGCTCTTGCCGCGGTTCTTGGCCTGCGAGTTATTGACGGTGACCCGCGATCCTTTCCCGTAAACGGCGACGCTGACCGCCTGGTCGGCGATCCCGGCCGATGGAACATCCTCGTCGTCTGGCATTCCCGCACGCATCTCTGCGATCAGTGAAACCAGCGTGGTGCGAATCCTGTCGAGGATGGCGCGGATACTTGCTATGGAGACCTCATAATAGACGGCGGTGATCTTCTGGTCCGGGTCTCCGTTCGCATAGTTCAGGAGGTCGGCGACATCTGCGCCCATCGGCAGTGAGATCCGCACGTGCCCTTGGCTTCGATACTGATCGACGACACCTTCGAGCTCACCGACCCCACTCCGAAAGGAGTGGCTCTCGTCGATCGCTTCCCGCAGCGGTGCAGGAAGCACCCGCGGACTGATGCGCTGGCCCCTGATCTGGGCGTTGAATGTGATGGCATCGACCTTGATAGGTGCGCCAACGGTGCGGTATTCGGGCAGCTCATCGTTGGGACCGTAGCCCGTGAGCTCGCGCGATGCGCATTCGCGCAGACTGACAGAGCCTGCTTTCCCTCCGAGGATGATGCACTTCCTGAGCGCCTCACTGAGGTCCTTGGTGGCGTCTAGGGCGTCCCGCTCAACCTGGGCAATAAGGCGCCGGTCACGATTCTTCATGATGTCTTGTCCAATCTTCTGGGACTAAGGCTTCTCCGTTCGAACAAAGATCATCCCCATTGTCGCATAACTCATGAGGCACGAAATTGGACCTCGAAATCAGCCTTGCCGCTCGGTGGCCACTGCTGCATGAGGGCGGCAGTCTGGACACCATCGGAATCTCGAAATTTCGGACATACTTGACGCGAAACGCTAAATTTCTGGTACCTCGGTGATGTAGCGGACGTGCGGGCCCTGGAAGTAGCCGCGGACGATGTGCGGCTGTTTCTGGCGTCGGTGGAAGAAGCGCCGGACCTCGTCGGCGAGCTGGGTGGCGTTGCGGGCTCGGGAGGCCGGCAGCAGGGTCCGTTTCAGGTCGGCGTTGACCAGCTCATCCGGGTTGGTCTCGGGCGCGTATGCGGGCAGCAGGTGCAGAGTGATGCGGCCGGGATGATCGGCGAGCCAGGCTCTGACCTTCTTGCTGCGGTGAACGGAGTGCCGGTCGACGACCAGGTGGACCGGGCGGTCGAACTGCCTGTTCAGACGGTCGAGGAAGTCGCAGAACACCTCGGCCGTGAACGATCCCCGGTAGACGGTGAACCACATCCGGCCCCGGGGGCTGATCGCTGACATCGCATTGACCGAGAAGCGGTTGCCCGTGCGCCGCACGGTCGGCGTCTCGCCGCGCGGGGCCCAGGTCCGGCCCGACACCTGGTCGGAGCGGACGCCGGTCTGGTCGGCGAACAGCACCTCGGCACCTTCCTCCTGGGCCTTCGCACGGATGGCGGGCCAGGTCTCCTCGCGCCAGGTGCGGACCGCCTCCACGTCCTGCTCGATCGCGCGCTTGTCCGGGCGCTGGAACGACAGCCCCCATCGTTTGAGGTACTTGCCCACGCCCTGCTCGGTCAGCCGCACCCGGTAGAGCAGGGCGATCAGGTCGCCCACGATCGCGCGGGTCCACAACTGCCCGCCCAGACCGAGGTCTTCGGGACGGTGGTCGATCAGGGCCTGCCGGACGCACTGCTGCTGGTCCGGGTCGAGCACCTGATGCTCGCCCGACCGCCGGCCACGGGTCCTGGACACCAGCGCATCCCGACCGCCGGCCTGCCATGCGGCCCACCAGTCGGTCACCGACTCCACGGTGACACCCAGAAGTTCGGCCACCTCGTTCCGGCCCCGGCCAGCGCGAAGCGCCGCAACCGCCCGCATCCGCAGAGCTTCCTGAGCCTTCGGCGACAGGCGCCGCGCGTCTCCCACCAGATCCGTCACACCCGGATCAACGAGCGCGGAACCTTACCGTTTCGGGTCAGATAGCACCTACGCGTCATGGGAGAACCACTCTCAGCGAGAGCGGGAGCGGGAGCCTCTTCACGCAAGCGCTGGCGCCCATCTGGTAGGCAACTGCCGGAGGACTCCGCAGTCTTCAATAGCCGAGTGTTCTCGCGCACCCGTAGCACCACGAGGGTTTCGCGGGTGCGCAGGGCGGTGCGGGCTTGGCTGGTGGAGACCGGTCGGGCCGTCGAGGACGCCGACATCCAGTACCTCGAAGTCCGCGGCTGGATCCCCCGGTAACACCGGGCCCCGGCACCACCCCATGACTTGGCAGACCAGAAGGAGACGCACCGCCGTGGACACCACGACCACCACCACCGCAGAGGCCGCCGTGTCGGCCGGGCCGCTGCCCATCCCCCGCGCAGCCGTCCGCCAGCACCGCCGTGGTGAACCCGCTGCCGCTGCACTGGTTCCAGAAAGACGCGGTGGCGGCCGCCGTACGCGCGGTGAAGAACGGCGGCCGCGCGACCGTCGTCGCCGCCACCGGATCCGGCAAGACCCTGATCGCGGCCGGCTGCGCCCGGCGCCTGGCCGCGCGCGGCGTCGTCCTGGTCCTGGTGCCCACGATCGAACTCCTGGAACAGACCGCCGAGGCGTGGTCGCTGAAGGGCGGGCGCCGGGGACTCGCGGTGGCAGCCTGCTCGCGGGAGGAAGCGCTGGAGAGCGCGGAAGCCGGCGGCCGGATCCGCGCACAGGTGTCGACACAGGCCGCGCGGATCGCCGACCTGGTCACCTCGGCCAAGCCCGGCGAGCCGGTCACGGTGTACGCGACCTACGCGTCCCTGGAGCGGATCGTCCAGGCCCACCAGCTACACGGCCTCCCGGCGTGGGACCTGGTGGTCGTCGATGAGGCGCACCGCACCGCCGGCTCCGACGGCAAGGCCTGGGCCGCCGTCCACGCCGACGACCAGGTCCCCGCCGTCCGGCGGCTGTACTTCACTGCGACGCCGAGGATCGCGGACGACCGCAAGGCCAAGGACGACCTGACCGACCTCGGCGCCGACACCGACAGCGACGGCGCCGAGCAGCTGCCCGCGTTGTGCTCGATGGACGACGAGAGCATCTACGGCCCGACCGTCTACACCTGGACGCTGGGCCAGGGGATCGAGCACGGCTACCTCGCCGACTACCGGGTCCTCGTGCCGGTGGTCACGGACGAGGACCTGCGCGACCTGCTGAACCTGCCCGCGGTCGCCGACCTGCGCTCCCAGCGCTCGAACGAGGACCTGCTGCGCCTCGCGTTGCAGGTCGCGGTGCTGCGGGCGGTCGCGGATCTGGAGCTGCGGCGGGTGATCACGTTCCACTCGCGGGTGTCCGGGGCGCGGGAGTTCGCCGCGGACCTGCCGGCGGCGGCCGCGCTGCTGAAGGACGCGGACCGCCCGGAGCGGATCTGGGCGAAGGCCGTCGCGGGCACCGACCGACTGCGGGACCTCCGCCAGGCGTTCGCGGAGTTCAAGGCCCACACCGGAGACGACGGCGAAGAGTGCGGCATCCTCTGCAACAGCCGGCTGCTCACCGAGGGCATCGACGTGGCCGCGGTCGACGCGGTCTGCTTCGCCGACCCCAAATCGTCGGTGATCGACATCGTGCAGGCCGTCGGCCGGGCGCTGCGCCAGTCCTACCGGCAGGGCAAGGTCTCCTGGGTCATCATCCCGGTCTACCTCCCGACCCCCGAGGTCGGCGACGACACGGCGGCCGCCGACCCGTCCGAGGTGAAGGATGCGGGCGAGGCCGTGAAGGCCGAGGCCGACACCGAGATCGAAGCCTCCAGCTTCCGCACGATCTGGCGGGTCCTGCGCGCCCTGGCCGCGCACGACGCCCGGGTCGTCGGCCGCATCACCGAGCTGCGCGCCCACCGCGCCCAGCCCCAGCACGCCACGGCACAGGCCGCCGAGGAAGGCGAGGCCGCCGAGGCCGGGGCGGGCGAGCAGCCGCCGGCGGTGGTGGAGTCGCCGGTGGACTGGCTGCGGATCGACGCCCGCCGCCACGCGGCGCGGATCCTCCAGACGGTGAAGCTGCGCGCGTTCAATCCGCGGGCGAGCGAGTGGCAACGGATGCACGCGGTCGCCGCCGTGTTCCACCTCGAGCACGGCCACCTCGACCCCACCGACAAGACCCGCCACGCGGAGCTGATCTCCTGGCTCGACCGGCAGCGCTACCTGAGCGGCCAGGGCCTGCTCGACCCGGCCCGGGTCAGCGAGTTGGACGCGCTGGGCATGATCTGGTCGAAGAACGCGAACGCCTGGGAGCGCGGCTACGCCTACGCGGCCGCCTTCCATCACCAGCACGGGCACTTGGCGATCCCGGCGACGGAGAAGCTGGACGACTACGCGGTGGGTGCGTGGATGCGCCGCCAGCGCAAGGCCGACAACCTGACCAAGGACCAGACCGCGAAGCTGGACGCGCTGGACGAGCTGTGGCGGCTGGAGCCGGACTGGAACAGGTCGTACCGCCGCCTGCTCGCCTACCTCGCCGTCGGCGGTACCCTGGACGGCCCGGCGAACCGGACCGGCGGCGAGGCGGACCCGACCTTCCGCCCCGGCACGTGGCTGCGCAAGCAAGCAACGGCGCGCACTGACGGCAAGCTGACCGACCACCAGAGCGCGCTTCTGGACGCGCTCGACCGGCACGCCGAGACCGTCGCTGGCTGACCCGCCCCGCACCGACGTCGCCGTCCCCCCGTGCCGGGCGGCCCGGTGACCTCCAAACCTCCCGAACACCCCCGGCTTGTAGGCTGGCGCGGAAAATCTCCGGTTCGTTGAGGGAGGGCCCGGTGCGCGTCCGCCGGTGGATATGTGTGCTCGCGGGAGCCGTCGCGCTGAGCAGCCCGACGGCCGCCTACGCCCGCGGCGGGGGCGGCGGTCACGGCTTCGGTGGCCACGGTGGCGGGGGCAGTGGGGGCAGTGGCAGTGGGGGCGGCCATGGCGGCGGCTTCCACGGGTCGGGCGGCGGCTTCGGAGCGGGCGTCGGGGCCGGGAGCGGCGGGCTCCTCACCGTGCTGGTGATCGTGGCCGTCGTCCTCCTGATCCTGTGGCTGTGGTCCCGGCGCCGCAGGGCAAAACTGGCACAGGGCCTGAACACCGTCTCCGACCGCACGGCGCACCGCGCGGACGCGCAGGCGCGCGAGCGCGCCGCCCGCATCTCAGCCCGCGTCGACGCCATCGCCGACACGGATGCGACCTTCGAGCGCGCGGCGCTCGAGCAACGCGCCGTATGGCTGTACGAGACGGCCCAACGTGCCTGGAGCGGGCACGATCACGCCATGCTGCAGCGGATCCTGTCCCCGGTGCTGTACGGCAAGTGGGCCGAGGAGCTGCACGACTACGCCTCACGCGGCGAGGTCAACGTCGTGGAGATCGTCTCCGGCCCGGTCGTCGAACTGGTCGACGTCGCCAACCGCGCGGGCGAGGTGAACGACACCGTCACCTTCCGGATCACCGCGACGCTCAACGACTACGTACGCCGCGCCGACGGTGGGCAGTCCGTGCGCAAGGACGGCTCGACGCGCCCGGTCGAGTACTGGACACTGCGCAAGAACACGGCCGGGCAGTGGATCGTGTCGTCGCTGGAACAGGCCGCCGAGGGCGCGCACCACCTGAGCGGCGCCATCGAGACGGACGGCTGGGACCAAAAAGAGGTCGCCCGCGAGGCCGTGCTCGAGGTGGCCGGCAAGAGCACAGTCACCAAGGTGAGCGACATCCTGTCGCTCACCAACATCTCGTGGAGCACCGACGCCGACACCGCCGCCGGCGACCTGAGCGTCCTCGACGGCCGGTTCGACAAGTCCGTCCTCGAGGTCGCCGTCGAGCGGTTCCTCGAGGAATGGGCCATGAACGACGGCAGCCTCGACTTCACGCCCGTCCGCACCGCCCACCGGACCGTCATGCGCCAGGCCACCGTCACCCGCGTCACGGTGCGCTCGCTGGTCTCCCGCGACCCGGTCGTCTTCCGCGTCACGGTCGACACCGAGGGCGTCTACTACGAAGTCGACCGCCGCAGCGAACAGGTACTGCGCGGTGACCCGCACAAACGCAGGCCCATCACCTTCACCTTCGACCTGCGCCTGGACGACACACCGGCCAACGCGTGGACCGTCATCGCCGCCACGGTCGAGTAGACCAGCCCACGTCGGCACCACGGGCTCTCACGCCCACACCCCGGCGCCGCCCCGCCCGGACACCCACCACCACGCACGGACCGCTCACGGCCACCGAACCGGGGCGCGGGGACCCACGGGGCGGCCGCGCCAGCCACCGGACCGGGCCGGCACGGCCATGGCCGGGCCTGGCAACGACCGCAGCCCCACCCCCAACACTCTCCCGGAAAGGGCGGGGAGAGCCTGCGGGACGGGACCGGAAAGAACCCGCCACGGGCAGCGGACCCAGGACGAGCCCCACGCGGACGGTGCCAGGGCCCGAGCCGGGGGCCGGGACCGATTCTCGCGACCGAGATGGCCCTACGGAGCGACCGGGACACAGCGGAGGTCATCCGGTCGATCGGCGGCCGGTAGGGCCAGGCGGTCCCGCGCGGGCCTGCCACCGGTCGCGCCCTGGTCCTGGAGGCCGGCCGCAAGCGCACCCGACCCGGAGCGAAGCGGCTCCACCCCGGAGCAGAAGGCGGAGAAGGCTAAGCGGGACCACCAGCGGCTGCTGCACCGCATGACCGAGGTCGAGGCCGCCTCCGAGGACATCTGGCACGCCCCCGCGTACGGCGGCGACGCCGTCCACGCCCGCGACCACCACCGGGCGCTGCCGGTGGTGGCCACCACCTTGCCGCTGCTGCGCCGCCACGGGGCCGACGCGGCGGTCTGGCACCGGTTCGGTCGCCGCGGCTGGCACACCCTCACCGAGGCGCTCGATAACCCGGACGGCGACGAGCTGCTGGCCGTCGAGCGGGCGGAGGCGGATCGGGGCTGCCGGGCGCGGGAGGCGGCGGAGCGGGAGCGGCGCCGTCCGGCGTGCCGCCGCTGCTCGGCGCCGTTCTCGGATGAGCGGTGGGAGGAGAAGGAACGGGGCTGGAACGACGACGGGCTGTGCGCTGGCTGCCGCCAGGCCGACGCTGACCGGAAGGCGCGGGAGGCTGCCGAGCGGGAGCGGGCCGCCGCCGAAGCCGCGGCCGCCGAGGCGAAGCGCACCAGCTCCTGGTGGCGCCGGTCCTGACCCGGCCTCACCCCGAGCACCGGCCGCTGACCTGAACTGGGGAGTTTCGCCCAGGGCCGGTGAGTTTCGCCTTGAACCCGGTGAGTTTCGGGTGTCGTGGCAGGTCAGCGGCCGGTGAGAACGGACTGCGGTACGCCGTCCGGTCGGCGGCGGGGTTCGGCGGGATGGCGAGGTGGGCGGAGCCTGCGACATGACGACACCCATCACCAGGCGCCGCCGTCGCCGCCGCCCGGCCGCGCCCACCGCCTCCCCGGTCCGCGCCGGATGGCCGCCGGCCCCGGCCCGGCCGGGCAGCACCGGGTGCTGCCGGACCTGGTCGAGCGAGCACCTGACCCCGGGCGGGGTGGTCGTCCGCACCACCTGGCATGAGCCGGCCTGCCCGGCCTGGGCCCGGCGGTGACCACCACTACGGTGGCCGGACCGGTCCGGGTGCGGGTAGGTGCACGGTGCTGGTCCACGACGGCCGGGTGTGTCTGATCCGGCGCCAGCGGGAGACCGGCCCCAGCACTCGCTGCCCGGCGGCCTGGTCGAGGACGGCGAAGACCCGGCCGACGCGCTGCGCCGGGAGCTGCTCGAGGACCTTGGCCTCGACCTGGCGGCGCTGCCCATCCCGTCGGTGCTGCGCCTGGTTCAGGATCAGGAGATCGAGCGGCCGGGCGAGGCGGAGCCGTTCCGGCGCCGGCACCTGGTCTTCACCGTTCCACCTGCCCGATCACCTGGTGAAGGCAGTCGCCCAGGCGGAGCAGGACGACCCGGGTCAGGCGCCGAGGTATGGCTGCCGGTGGCCGACGCGGCCAGGCCGTCCGGCTCGACACCGCTGCGTGCGGCCCGGTACTGCTCCCGGCGATTGCGCTGGCTGATGCCGCGCGCTGGCAGTACACCCACACGCGAAAACCGGTGGCAGGTGGTCCGAGGACCGCAGGACGATAAGTGCGTGGCTGCATACCTGTATGACCGGCATGTCACGGATGACGAGTACCGTCAGCGTGTTCGCCGACACCGACCGAGCTCCCTGCTGCCGCTGGTCGCCGCAGCGGCCGTCAGGTGGGGCCAGCCTGGGCAGGAGCACCCCTGGCTGAACAGCCCCTACCGGAAGTACACGCCGTGGGCCCTGGCGGACATCGCCCGCGTCGCGCTCACCTTCGGCACCGAGTTCCACCGCGCCGAGGCCACCGAGGACGACCTGCTGAAGATCCTCTGCGCGTACTCTCAGCTGAAGGACCTCACCCTTCACAATGACGACGGCGACCTGAGCGTCCGGGTGCGGGACTTCCTGATGCGCACCTCTGGCGAACAGTTCGTTTGGCAGGCCCCGGAGGCCACGACCCTGGCCCGCACTGGCGCGATCTTCCGCGACACCGCGTTCCCCGATCACCGCACACCCCAGGTGCTGGTCCCGGGCTGGGACACGGACCTGTTGGGCTGCACCTTGACCGACTACATCGGCGTCACCCAGATCCTGTGGGCCGCCGCGATGTACTCGCAAGGCCGCTTCGACCTCGCCTACCTGGACGCCCCCCAGGCCGCCGGCATCTACGACATCATCGACCGCACCACCCTGCTGGCCACCGTTGACCGACACTTCGCCACGGATACCGAGGCGTTCAGAGCTGCCGAACGCGACACCGCCACGCGCGTCGCGAGGACCCCCGGCGCCTCCCACCCGCAGCTGCGTCGCTTCACGCACAACCCGCTCCTGGCGCGCCCGGCCGTCACCGGATTCGGCGACGCCTGGCTGCTGTGCCCCGTCCCGCAGCTCGTTCACCGCAAGGCCAGTCCGGCCAGCCTCTACTTCACAGGCTTCGCCAGCCTCGGCCCGGGCTTCACCATCGAGACCGGTTACCTCTTCGAACAGTACATAGGCCGTCAGCTGCGCCTACTAGTGGACGCCAACGTGCTCCCGGAGATCACTTACATGGTGGGGAAGCAGAAGAGGGAGAGCGTTGACTGGATCGTCGTGTTCGACGACCTCGTCCTGCTGGTCGAAGTGAAGGCCTGCATGCCGACGGAGAACGTCCGCCTCGGCCTGGCCTTCGGTGTGGACGAGACCGTCCGAAAGATCGGCAAGGCGTACGAGCAGATCAACCGGACGGAGCAGCTGATCGCCAACGGACACCCGGACTTCGCTGCCGTGCCGAAGGACCGGCCTCGTCACGGCATCGTCGTCACTCTGGAGCCGTTCCCCATCGCCAACGCACCCTTCCCCACCCCCGGCCTGCCCAGCACTGCCTTGCCTGTCACCGTTGCCAGCGCGCAGGAGATCGAGCACCTCGTCATGCTCACCGACACCTCGGCGTCCGCTCTCCTCCTGGCACGAGCCGCCGATCCTCAGGAGTCCACGTGGAGCCTCGACGCGGTCCTTGCCCGCCACAGTGTGGACCGCAACCCGGTTCTGGACGATGTCTGGAACTCCTACCACTGGTCTGAGAAGCGATTCCCAAACCGATGGATACGACTGCCGCTCGAACTTCCGTGCGCATCAGCCTCGTTCGAGTGATCACTCCGTGGCCGGCGCATAGCAGAAGGGCCTCCTGCACAGCTCGGTGATGTCGAGTCAACCAAGCACCAGGAGGCCCAGGTGTCCCACTGTGGCGTGTCGACCCCGTCCGCGTCCAACTCCGGCGTGTCGCCGTGCGATTGCCTGGCCCACCGGCTCGGCAACGCAGCCGACCAGCCCGACCGGACCCGCCGCTACAGCTCCGACCTCACCGACGCCGAATGGCACCTGGTCCGGCCGCTGCTGCCGGTCCCGGCCTGGCTGAACGGAAAGGGCGGACGCCCGGAGGGCTTCTGCCACCGCCAGATGATCGACGGCGTGCGCTACCTGGTCGCCGAGGGCGTGCGCTGGGCCAGTCTGCCGACCGACTTCCCCAAGTGGCGGGCCGTATACCGGTTCTTCCGCCGCTGGCGCGACAACGACCTGATCAAGGAGCTCTACGGCCGACTGCGCGCCCGCCTGCGAGAACTGGCCGGCAAGAAGGCGGAGCCGACCGCCGCGATCATCGACTCGCAGTCGGTCAAGGCCGACGCCACCGTGCCGACCGCCTCGCGCGGCTACGACGCCGGAAAGAAGATCAACGGCCGCAAACGGCACATCGCCGTCGACACCCTGGGCCTGCTGCTGACCGTGCTGGTCACCGCCGCCTCGGTCAAAGACAACGACGCCGGCCGCGACCTCCTTGACCAACTGCGCACCGAACACCGCCGCATCGCCCTGGTCTGGGCCGACAGCGGCTACACCGGCTGGCTGGTCGCCTTCGCCACCACCGTCCTGGCCCTTGCGCTCACCGTCGTCAAACGCAGCGACGACGCCACCGGGTTCGTGGTGCTGCCGCGCCGCTGGGTCGTGGAACGATCATTTTCCTGGCTGATCCGGGCGAGACGCCTCGCCCGGGACTACGAGACCCGCATCGACAGCACCGAGGCGATGGCCTGGTGGGCCGCGAGCATCCCGGCCACGCGCCGCCTGGCCCGCTCCGGCGCCCCCGCGCCCCGCCGCGTCAAGCTGTCCGCGGCCTGAACAGCCCCGGCCGCTGCTCGGTCAGCCAGCCGCGCTCGACCAGCCGCTTCGCCCGGAACCGGGCGGCCTGCTCCTTCGCGTCGCTCGACGCCCAGCCCAGATGCTCGCGCATGGCCCGAGCCCGCACTCCCTCCCCGCCACCGGCCGCGTCGCGCTCGACCAGGGCCACGATCCGCGCGCAGTCGAGCGGCAGCTCCCCGGTCCCCACGCCCTCGCACCACAGCGGCACCTTCACCCGCGGCCCCGCAGCCCCCGCAGCCGGCACCTCCACCGGCGCATCGACCGCGCCAGCCGCCTCGGCCAGGGCCTCAACCGTCTCCTCGCGGGCGATGACCGCGCGCCGCGCGGCCTCCTCCGCCTCGGCCAACGCGGCCTGGAGCCGCTCCACTTCGGACCGCAGTTCCTCCGCCCGGGCCAGCGCCACTCGCTCGCGCTTCTCCAGCACTCCCAGCACCGACGGCATCCGCCACCTCCGAGCACGCCCCGCACCAGCACGACGATCCGAGCATGCCTACCGAACGACGGCCACACCCCTCACCTGGGAAAACGTGACCCTACCTTCGATTTGGGAATGGCTTCTCAGGGCAGGCGGAAGTCACATGATCGGCCGGACAGCTCCTAGTGGCCGCCGGGCCGCCGTCTGCCGTGCGGCCACCCGCGGCTGGCGTTGTCGTCCGCCACCATCCGTCCCTGGCCGTCCCCACCGTTTGCTGCGCCGCGCCACCGGCCGTCCCGCGCGGCCGACGTCGCCGGTCGTCGGGCTGCGCCGTTGTTCATCCTTGACCTACGTCCCGGCCTGCTGCCGTTCCGTCCGCTGTGCTGCCTGGACCGGTCGCCGCTGCCTCGCCGCTGGAACCGGCCGAGGAGGCCGCCCGCACGGCTAACGCCGTGCTGCGGCCGTGCTGGACGTGCCGGGGCTCGATCGGGGGGAAGGAGGGCTCGGAGCTGGATCTGCGGGAGAGGGCCGGGCCGGACCGGAGTGCCCCGAGTGTGTACAGGCCCGCGCCGCAAAGGACTTGGGCCCGCTGATGCTGCCGGTTCGGATCAAGCGCGAGCTGGTGGCCGCTCTGGTCTCCACTCCAGACGATCCGTGGTGGGAGAACCGCGTGCTGCACGCAAAGCTCTACCCGGCGAGGGGCCGTCGGGTGTGACCTGTTGGTGCATTCCGGTCACGGCAGCCCCGCCACTCTCCATGGCGGGCTGCTGACGGTCGCGGTTGGTGCGGCCGGTGCCTCGCACGGCCGGGACCCGGGCATCCCCCTGTCCCCGCGGTCCCGGCCGGCTGACGCGGGCGAGCGCACGCGGTGATCCTGCAGTGACTGAAGCGACTTGATGGGGCGACAGGTCGGAGCCTTATAGTCCGACGGTGTACTTGTGCTACGTCGATGATTCGGGCTCGGATAGGATCCGCACGCTGACCGGTCTGCTGGTGCCGGCAGCGGGGTGGGGAGACCTGCTGCACTGCTGGCTGGAAGGCCGGCGAGAGGTCGAGTCGGAATGGGGCGTGCCCAAGAACGCCGAGCTGCACGCGGTGAAGCTGGTCAAGGGGCGGGGGCCAGTTCTGCTCGACCCCGGAGCAAGAGGCCAGGTTCCACAAACGGAGCCGGATCGCCGCGCACGAGATGCTGCTCAAGCGCCTGGCACGGTGCGAGAACTTAACCGTGACCACGGTGGCGTGCCGCACCAGCGTGCTCCCGCCAGCGCGGCCGTACATTTGGCGCTTGATCATTTTGATCCGGTTGACGTGGCCTTCGACGACGCCGGAGCTCCAGGGCAGTGTCAGGCCGGCGGTGACGGCGGCGAGATCGCGTTCGAGGCCGTTGGCGAAGGTGTGGAGGCTGGGCAGGTCGTCGGCGCGGACCGCCTTGATCCATTGCGGGAGCTGGTTGCCCTGGAGCTGGGTGAGCATCTTCCCGAACGCGCGGATGTGCTCGGTGAGGGCCTCAAGTTCGGGGCAGCCGGCGAGGACGGCTTTGAGCTTCAGACGTTCGCTCTCCGGGGGTTTGGCCAAGGTGAGGCGGGTAGCCGCCGCACCTTGGCCAGACCCCTGACAGACCCACTGCTGTGGCTGCTGCTATGGCGGTATGTCGGGACGCGTGTCGCGATCAGGGCGCGGGGTGTCGTCGGTCATTGGTGCGTCTTCGGGGCGCTGGGGGAGTGGCACATGACGGTGATGACATGGCGCATCGCGTCGCGTCGGTCCTGGTCAGGGATGTTGTCGTTGGGGGCGTGGATCATCGCGTAGCCGATGGCGGATTCGATGCCGTCCCTGTCGCGTCCGTGGCACAGGGTGTTGCCGGTGGCGTGGTCGGCGAGAAGGAATTGGGTGCGGGCCCACCGCAGGGCGGGGCTGTCGTCCGGGGCCGTCGTGGTGGGTGTGGTGGTGCTGACACAGGCGGTGAGAGCGGCGAGCATGGCCAGGGTGGCAGCTATGCAGGTGGTGGGTCGCAAGGTGTTCCTTCGGGGCGTGGGTGTACGGCCGTGCCGACGCCCGCATGGGTTGTCGGCACGGCCGGCTGTTGATCGGTCAGCGGCCAGAGCGGATACGGCTGCCGTCGGCGGTGAAGGCGCGGGCGCGGGCCGAGACCTCGACGGCGACCAGGATCGACGCGGCGTTGTTGAACGGGATGTTCGCACGGTGGTGGTCGCGCCCGATCTTCAGCCATTCGGCGAAGCCGCAGCGTACTCGGCGATCTGCTCACGGGGAAGCTCGATCTCAGCGTGCCCAGAAGGGGCCACGAGCGGCGCACCGGCGCCGGGGGCTGACGGAACGACGGGCTGCGGGTTTGGGGGTTGGTTGAGAAGGGCCAGGCCGTGGTGAGGTGGTTCAGGGGTGGGGCCGGTTCTGCGGGGGTGTTGCTGGTCGGGTGTCAGGGTTGTTTGACCTGCGTGTTTTGGTGCTTGGTTGAGAACTTGTGGATCACGCGAGAAGTAGTGGGGATTTCCGCGGTCTGGATGAGAGCCCTGTATGCGCCGGGGGTGGTTGGTGGCTGGCATGTTGTGGCGGGTGGGTGGGTTGCTGGTTGATCTTGTTGGTGGGTTGGGGGTTCGCGGGTGGGTTGAGAAGTCTGGGGTGGGGCTGGGTTCGTGTTCGGGGGTAAGAAGCCGTTGTCGTACCGAACTTGATCGGTGTGTTTCCGCAGCTCAGGCATGATGTCGCTGTTGGCGAGGCAAGCTCGGGTGGTCGGGTTGTCTTGCTGGTGGAGGTGCCGGGATGGCGTCGGTCGTGGGTCTGTTGGACGAGCGGGAGCTGGCCGCCCGGGAGCGGGTGGAGGGACTGCGAGAGGTAGCGGACCGGGTCCTGGCTGAGCTCGCGGAAGCGGAGACGGAGTGGCAGGAGTGGTTGATCGCCCGGCAGCGCGTCGGCGAGGTGCTGTCCGCGCCGCGGCGCCGGGATGCCGATGCGGGACCGGCCGGGGAGCCGTTCGCACCGGAGCCGGCGCCCGTCCCGGACGCTGCCCCTGCCGAAAATCTCATCCGCCCTGCTCAGGCCGCATGTTGATACTCGTGGAGGAGGCCGCCGAGCCGGTCGCGCCTTCGTATGTCGAGGCGGTTGATCTGCTCGGGGGCGCTGATCGGTTCGGGGAGCGGGTGTAGCGGGCGGGCATTCGCGATGCCCTGGTGTGGCCTGTGCCCGTTGTAGAAGTGCTCGAACTCGCGCAACGGGTGCATGAGGTGGCGCTGGTTCCAGATCAGCGTGCGGTCCAGCCGTTCTCGCCTGCAGGTCTGCACCCACCGCTCCATGAGCGAGTTCATTCTCGGCATCCGGACCCCGCTGAGCACGACCTCGATCCCCGCGTCCTGCAGGACGGCGTCGAACAGCGTGGGGAACTTCCCGTCCCGGTCCCTGATCAGGTAGCGGGCCCGGCATCCGGCGTCCTCGAGGTCCATGACAAGGTTCTTCGCCGTCTGCGTTACCCAGGACGCGGTCGGATGCTCGGTGGCGCCCAGGACCCGGATCCGCCGGTTGGCAGGGGCTGTCGCCGTGTTCGGCAAGCAGGTCGAGCAGCAGTCGGTAGCCTGCCGCGTCGTCGGTGATCCGGCGCTTCGGAAGATTTCAAGTCCAGTGAGACGGTCGTGACGCTATGAGGTTTGTGGTGCGGGTTCCCTGCGCTTCGCGGGGTCGTTGATCCACGCCGTCTTCGGGATCTCGGGTGGTCTGGGACGGCGGCCGAAGCGTTCGGGGTGGCGCGCGTAGGCCTCGGCGAGGGTGACGGCCCGCTGGTCACGGATCTCCTCCGCGGTGCCGAAGTGGACGCTGGCGGGCGTGTGCAGTCCGATGCCCGAGTGCCTGTGCTCGTGGTTGTAGTACGAGATGAAGGCGTCGAACCATTCACGGGCGTGGGCCAGGGAATCGAACCGCTCGGGATAATCGGACATGTACTTGGTGGTCTTGAACTGGGCCTCGCTGTAGGGGTTGTCGTTGCTCATCTTGGGGCGCGAGTGACTCCTGGTGACGCCGAGATCGATCAGCAGCTGGGAGACCTTCTTGGAGGTCATCGAGGTGCCCCGGTCGGCGTGCACGGTCTCGGGACGATGCCGTTGCGCGCGATGGCCTCCCGGATCAACTCCTCTGCCCGTTCGGCTGATTCGGCCAGTTCGACGGTGTGGCCGACGATGTAGCGGCTGAAGATGTCGATGATGACGTAGGCGTGGTACCAGATGCCCTTGCTGGGGCCGGCCGCTTTGGTGGTGTCCCAGGTGAACACCAGGGAGGGGCCGTCAGCGACCAGTTCGGGCACCGTCTTGGCGGGGTGGGCGGCCTGGCGGCGGCGCTCACCCGACTGCCCCCGCTCACGCAGAATCCGGTACATCGTGGAAACCGAGCAGTGGTAGCGCCCGGTGTCCAGCTCGCGGGCCCAGATCTGTGCGGGTGGCAGTTCGGCGTACTCGGGGCTGTTCATCAACGCCAGTACCGCATCGCGTCCTTCGGCTGTCAGGGCCGAGGGCTGGGCCTGTGGGGACCTGGGCCCGCGCGGGGGCGGCGGTTTCAGGCGGCGGTAGTGGGTGGCCCGGGAGCGGCCGGTCAGCCGGCACGCGGCCGTGGTGCCCAGCTGGTGTTCGACGGCGGTGAACGCCTCGTCCACGACGGGGTCGGCGGCGTGCGTCAGTCCGCGCTCTCGGAGATCATTTCCAAGAGCGCCGACGCTTTTCCCAGGACCTCCAGTGCGGCCTTGTTCCGGGCGAGTTCCTTCTCCAGCCGTTCCACCTGGCGGCGCAGCTTCTCGTTCTCGACCTCGGCGGCGGACTTCTTCGGGCGGGCCGGGCTCGTGCGCCGGTCGACCAGGTTCTCCAAGGCCCCGGCGTCGCGCGCGGCCCGCCACTCGGTGACGTGGGAGTGGTACAGGCGCTCGCGGCGCAGGACCGCGCCCCTTCTCGCCCTCGGGCGCGGCGTCGTACTCGGCGACGATCCGCAGTTTGTACTCGGGACTGAAAGTGCGGCGCTTCGGCTTGGGAGCCGGGTCGGCTGCGGACGGATTGGTGCTGGTCATCAGGGGTGGAACTCCTACTCGGGCCCTCTCAGGCTAACCCGACAAAGCGGGACGTCTCACCCAAGGCTGACAGAGAGGGGTCCGCGGCGGTTGAGTCAAATGACCGATGCGCGGTTCGGGGCCCGTGGGTCACTGTGGTGAACGCCCCGTCGGCAGGCGGGTCCCCGTAGTGGCGTTGGAGGTTTGTGATGGCTGTTTCAAGGGTGGGACGACTGGCGGGAGCCGCCGCGCTCGCACTGTCGATCTCCATGGGCGGCGTGGTCGCCGCAGGCGGCACGGCGGTGGCGGCGATCCCCGAGGGGACACAAGACGCCGGACGGTGGCCCATCCCGATCAACTCGCTGGGCCCGACGCTGGCCGACGACTACGACACGACCATCCGGGACCTGCGCAACGTGGTGGCGGTCCCGGCCAGCGACGGAGGCCAGCAGACCCAGAGCCAGCGCGCGCTGTACAAGCTCACGCTGAGGATCCCCGACCACCGCGGTGTGGATCAGCACGTCTCGCTGTTCTTCCAGGCGACCGACCTGTACCTGGTCGGGTTCAGCCCTGGTTTCTCCCGCAACGCCTACATGTTCAACGACTGGCAGGAGGACACCTACGGCTCCTTCCTGCCGTCCGGCTACACCGCCCGCAACCTGCGCTTCGGCGGCAACTACCAGTCCCTGACCAACGTCGCCGGCGCCGACACCCGCTACACCATGCGCATCGGCTACGACAACATCTGGGATCAGATCCTCCACCTGGCCACCACCCCCGAGGACTCCTTTGTCGGAACCAACGCCCAGATCAACGCCCGCACCGCCTCGGCGCTCCTGCAGATGATCAACATGTTCTCGGAGGCGGCCCGCTTCCCTGGTATCCAGCGCCACTACCACAACGCCTTCGCCGACCGGAACGCTGTCACCCAGGGCCTCACCCCCTTCGAACAGGAAGCCGAGAACAGCTGGGGCGGCCTGTCGAACGCCTTCTTCCGGATGAACCAGGACCCCACCGTCTCCTACACCGTGCACGTGGGACTCACCAACGTCGTCTACAACAACCGCGCGCAGATCCGCGCCCTGCTCGCCCTCCTCGCCGGCTCCACCAGGATCATCGGCACCGACTTCCGCTCCAACTGGAACCAGGTCTGACCCATCCCTGAACGGCACCACGGTGATGAGGGTCAGCGGGATTCCGAAGATCCTCATCACCGTCATCGCCTGGCGGCGCCGGCGCGGGCCTCCATCGGCGGCTACGCGATCGGGACGTGGCTCTCGGAGCTGCGCGCCACGGGCCAGCAGCCAGCTGCCGGGCGCGCTCGTACCGGAGCGGCGGCGGGCGCTGGAGGAGATCGACCTGTTCTGGTGCCCGGCCTGGCCGATCACCTGGCAGCGCGCATACACCACCGCCCGGCAGTGGTGGCTGGAGTCCGACGGCCTGGTCGACTGGACCACCCTGCCCCAGGACCCGGTGTACGAAGGCGAGCAACTCGGCCGCTGGGTCAAGGCACAGCGGGCCGCCTGGCCAGACCTGGCCGAGGACCAGCAGGACCTGCTCGCGGCGATCGGCATCGGGGCCGACGCCAAGCTGGTGGCTGCGAAGGCCGCGGCCGAGGCGAAGCCGGCGGTGTCCCGCGCGGACCGGTTTGCCCAGGGCCTGGCCGCGCTCGCCCAGTTCGTGGAGCGGGAGCGTCATCCCCGGGTGCCCCGCCCGCACAAGGAGCCGGTGGAGGCCGTCGAGGCCGGCGACGGCGGCGAGGGAGCCAAGTACTGGCTCCAAGTCCTGACCGAGATCAAGAACCGCGGCGTCGAGGCAAGGCCGCGGAGTTAAGCCCCGCCCGGGTCCGTCAACGTCGTCTTCTTCCATGCATCGGCGAGGGTGTAGGCCCCGTACGCGATCTTCTTGAGGAGGCCTTCGGTGGCCCACTGGGTCATCTGGGTCGCGAAACTCGCGTAGTTGTGGATGCCCAGGGCAATGGCGACTTCGCGGGGTCGCCAGGATCGTTCGGGCTCGGCGGCCATGAGGTGGAAGGCCCGGTTTCGGTTGCCGGCGCCCATGGGCCGAATCCCAGTGACAGTCTTGCGCCGGTCCCCGCTGCCGTCTGATGGTCGGGGTGGGGCCTCGGGAGCCGCGCGGAGCTTGACGACGAGGCCGGTGATCGCCCTGCTCTTGCGAGGACGGGGCTCTGCGGGGTTGGTGGGGTATCGCGTGCGTCCAGCTTTGACTGAGCGGGCACTGGTGCGAGGCCGTCTCGGTGGCAGAAGGCCGTCCAGCACGGCCAGGCCGATGGCACCGACCAGCTCATCGTGAACGCTTCGTCCGGCGGTTGCGTCAGCGAGGATGATCCGGTCGCGTGCGGTCTCCAAGGCGATGGTGAAGCTGGCGCGGTCCGGGTCGGTGCCCGGACATGATTCCACGGCGTCGACCATCGCCGTCCGCAGGAGCTGGTAGACGATCAGTTGTGCCCACAGTTCCTGCTCTAGGCCGGCGCGGTCCTGTGACCGGAGCACGAGACCCTCCTGCAGAGTGTGTCGCAGCGCGTAGTAGGCGGACTCGACCTCCCAGCGCTCGTGATAGAGCCGGACCAGCGCTTCGGCGGGGTCACTGCGATGGTCGAGCAGGGTGGTGGCGATGCGGTAGTGCTCGCAGAGCGTCTGGCCGCTGTCCGTGGTCATGGTGATCGTCGCGTCGATGACGCGGACTTTGAGCCTGCCCAGCCGGGTGAGATACGAGCCGTCGGGCAGCACAGCGAGAATCGCAGGACGGCGGCGAGCGGTGATGCCGATGACGAACTGAGCTCCGGTGGCCGCGGTGTCCGCCAGGAAGTCGTCCGCATCGAAGCCCCGGTCGGCGAGCACGAGCATGCTGGCGTTCACCAACCGCAGAAGGCGGCGCGCATAGGTGGTCTCGTAGTCGCTCGTCGGCCCGAACACCGCGCCGAGCAGGCCGCGGGATCCGGTCTCACAGAGCGTCATCAGCCGGAGGAGCGGGTAGCCTGCCCATCCCAACCGAGCTTGGATCTTGCCGAGCCAGGCCCGGTTCCGCTCGCAGTCGGGCACCTTCAGCGAACTGCACCCATCGAAAGCCACGGTCCGCCAACGTCGGTAGCGGACGCCGACCGTGGTGGGTTGCGCGAGTGGCCCGGCCAGTACCTCGAACAGCGCTTTGAGCGGAGCCGGGCCCACGCGCCGCCGAAGGTAGCGAAGGGCCTTCTCGCTCGGCCGCGCAATCCGTGACCGGGTGAGTCCGACTGTCAGCTTGTCCCAGACACGCAGGTAGCCCAGGGCGGGGAACAGCGCCAGGGCCAGGACGAAGTACACCCCGACGCGAGAAGGCAGGAGCCGTCGGCGACGCTCCACGGCGCGGTTCTCCTCGAGCACCGCGTCCACGAGTTCGACGGGAAGGTAACGGGTGAGATCGCCCAAGTGACCCGGAGCCAGAACGGAACCTCCGTCTCCTCCAAGGCAATCGGGCCGAGTGATGGCAGACTGGTCAGTCAACGGGACCTCTTCAGCAAGCAGATCTTGGTCGATCCCTTGCTCTACCGGAGGTCCCATCCCCATGCCTGCAGTCCAGGCCGAGATCACTCTCTTGACGGACCCGGGCGGGGCTTAACTCCGCGGCCTTGCCTCGACGCCGCGGTTCTTGATCTCGGTCAGGACCTGGAGCCAGTACTTGGCTCCCTCGCCGCCGTCGCCGGCCCACAGCCCGAGGATGTCGCGGGTGCCGTCCACGGTCACCGCGAGGGCGACGTAGATCGGCCGGTTGGCGACCTGCCCGTCGCGGACCTTCACGTGGATGCAGTCGATGAAGATCACCGGGTAGATCGCGTCGAGCGGGCGGTTCTGCCACTCAGCCATCCCGTCCATGACCTTGTCGGTAATGGTGGAGATGGTCGACTTGGACACGCTCGCCCCGTAGACCTCGGCCAGATGCGCGGAGATGTCACCGTGCGTCAGACCCCGGGCGGACAGTGACAGCACCATCTCATCGACGCCGGTCAGCCGCCGCTGGCGCTTCTTAACGATCTGCGGATCGAAGCTGCCCTCGCGGTCTCGGGGCACCTCGATCTCGATCGGCCCGACGTCGGTCAGCACCGTCTTCGCCCGGACACCGTTGCGACTGTTGCCGCTACCCGCACCGGCCCGGTCGTGCTTCTCATAGCCGAGGTGGTCGGTGATCTCGCCCTCCAGGGCGGACTCCAGCACCCGCTTGGTCAGCTGCTGCAGCAGCCCGCCCTCGCCGGTCAACTGGAGCCCGCTGGCCCGGGCCCGGTCGACCAACTGCCCGATCAACTGCTCGTCCAGCACGTCCGCCGACAGCTCAGTCGGCCGAACCTCTTCAACCGCCTCAACCGAGACGATCACGTCGCTTATCAGGTGCTCTTCCTTGATCGGGAGATACACCGGTCACCGTACAGACCCGAAGCCGGCGGGCATTGAGCGGAGCCGCCGGCTCAACTGTGCTTCGCTGCGGCATGCTGGCCCATCTGTCATGTGACCGTGGAGAAGGTGGTCCTGCTGGCGGATCCGCCGGACCACCAGATTCTGGCTTCCTGCCGCGCGGCCGGGATCCACACCGTCGTTCTGGAAGGACATCGCGGCGAGGGTGTCGGGCCGGCCTTGGTCGCGCATGCGCAGCAGTACATAGTGCACCCGGTGATTCCGGTCGCCGGGGTGTCCGGATGCGTGCCGGCCGTGCTGTGGACGCGCTGGGTCCATGGGGTCTTGCTGCTGCCTGCACCCACTTTGCCGGGAAGCAGTTTCGGCGGTCCGTCCGTGGCAGCCCGGCCGTCGGCCCTGGGAGGGTTGCGCGTTCTCGTCCTGTCGCAGAGTTCTCAGTGGTCACGACGGGCGGAGGCGCGGAGGTGGGCGATGCCCGCGTCGAGGGCGGCTTGCAGGTGGGTGGAGCCGCCCGTGGTCATGAGGATCAGCACGCCGCCCTGGATGCCGGCCAACAGGGATGCGGCCTCTCGCTCGGCGTCCAGGTCGGGGGCGATCTCGCCGCTGCCCTGCATGTGGCGGATTCCCGCGGCGAGTTGGTGCTGCCACCGGCCGAGCAGTTCGCCCGCCACGATCCTGGTGGCGTCGCTCGTCCCGCCCAGCTGGTTGAAGGCAGCATGGAGGGGGCAGTCGCTGCCCTGCGTGCGGTAGCGGGCGAGGACCTTGTCGCGCCACTGGTCCCAGGCGGCCCAGGAGGTGAGGGAGCCGAGCTCCGGCTGCTGGTCGTCGATCGCCCGGGCCGCCTCATGGCGGGCCACGGCCAGCAGCAGTTCGTCCTTCCCACCGGGAAAGTAGTGGAAGAGCTGGCTCTTGCTGGTCGCGGTGCGGGCCATGACGTCCTCCAGCCGCACCGCGAATACCCCCTGTTCGCGGATCTGGTCGGCGGCGCCCTCGACGATGCGCTGCCTGGTCGCAGTGCCCTTGCGGGTCAGCGGCATGGATCCTCCCGGTACGAGCTGTCGGGTCCCATTCAAGCGGATCGGGCGCGGCGGGCGGAGCCGACCGGGTGACGGCGGGTCAGGGCAGGAGCAGCAGTTTGCCGGTGGTGCGGCGCGACTCGAGGTCGGCGTGGGCGCGGGCCGCCTCGGCGAGCGGGTAGCGGCCGGTGACGTGCGAGGTGATTCGCCCGTCCAGGACCAGGTCGAACACCTCGCCGGTCCGCTGCAGCAGGGTCTCGCGGGTGGCGACGTGGTGGTGCACCACGGGATAGGTCAGCAGGATGCTGTTGGGCAGGTCGGTGGGCCGCAGCGCCGGTACGCCCATGAAGGGGCCGTAGTACGCGTGCACCCCGTGCGGGCGCAGGGCCAGCTGCGAGGAGCGGAACGTGCCCGTGCCTCCGCCGTCGTAGACGACGTCGGCGCCGCGGCCGCCGGTCAGCTCCCGGATCCGCTCCTCGAAGCCGCCGCCGGAGTGGACCAGCACGTGGTCGGCGCCGGCTTCCTTCGCTACGAGGGCCTTCTCCTCGCGGGAGACCAGGCCGATCACCCGGCCGCCGCGCGTCCTGATCATCTGCGTGAGCAGCCTGCCGACGCCGCCCGCCGCCGCGTGCACCACGGCGGTGTCGCCCGGCCCGATCGGGTAGGTCTCGGTGCTCAGGTGGCTGGCGGTCAGGCCCTGCATCATCACGGCGGCAGCCGTCTCGTCACCGATGCCGTCGGGAACCTTGACCAGCGAGTGGGCCGGGACGGCCAGCAGCTCCGCGTAGCTGCCTGGGTGGTAGAACCAGGCCACCCGGTCGCCGACCGCGAGGTCGTTGACTCCTTCGCCGAGGGCGGTGACGTACCCCATCCCCTCGGCGCCGAGGATCGCTGGAGCCGCCCAGCCCGGGCCGCCCTCAGCGCGGGCTCCGACGTCCATGTAGTTCACGCCGGCGGCGCCCAGCCGCACCAGCGCCTCGCCGGGGCGTGGGATCGGGTCCGGCAGCTCGGTCCAGCGCATGACCTCGGGACCACCGTGCTCCTCGATGCGGATCGCGTGCATGATGACACCTTCCTGTGCGGGTTCGTCACGGGGGAACGGTCAGCACGCTAGGCAGCTGAAAATGGACCAGCAAGTCCAAAACGATGCGCGGCCGACGTCGCTGTCGCAGACCTTGGTCCGGAACAGCTCGCGGTAGGAGGTGAACTTCGCGGCCACCCGGGCCCGGGCCATGCCGAAGCGGTCGACCTCCACCATCAACACCGGCACCCCGGTCTCCGGAGCCTGCCACACGCCGTCCGGGCGCACCTTGCGCTTCCCGCCGGCCAGCAGGAACTCAGTCTCCGTCGACCAGGAGCGCACCGCGCCCGCCCGCCCGCGGCCCCCGGGGCCTGTGGCAGCCGAGCGGTTGCCGGTCCTGAGGTCGCCTCTGGTTCCTGGTGAGCCGTCCCGGTTGTTGGCTCGGGGCGCC
Organism: Streptomyces kaniharaensis; assembly: GCF_009569385.1. Taxonomy (NCBI): domain Bacteria; kingdom Bacillati; phylum Actinomycetota; class Actinomycetes; order Kitasatosporales; family Streptomycetaceae; genus Streptomyces; species Streptomyces kaniharaensis. Next base: position 161,888 of record NZ_WBOF01000002.1, on the reverse strand, counting down.
CGGAGGAATGGTAGGTGTGGCGACTGGCAGGACTGATGTGCCCATCTACGTTGCGGGGTAGGTGGGACCCAGGGTGACGCACGCGGAGAAGGAGCGCCGCAACCTCGCCGCCGCTCCTACCGCAGCAAGGGTGGCAGCGACCACCCGAGCAACCTGGAACTGATTCACACGACCTGTCATCGCCAGGTACACGCTGGCGACCGGAAGCATGACACCCACCGGCAGCCACAGGCCAGCTTGAGCCGGATGCGGGGATGACTCGCACGTCCGGTACTGAGGGGGCCGGGACGCAGCAATGCGTCCCGGCTACCCGACTGCTCAGCGTAGTCACCGACGACGGCTCCACCCAGTCCGGCTCCCTGATCGACGAGATCGTCCGCGAAGGCGCCCGCCGGATGATCGCCGCCGCACTGGAGGCGGAAGTCAACCAGTACATAGCCGAGTTGGCCGCGGAGACCGACGAGCACGGACGGCGCCTGGTGGTCCGCAACGGCCACCACCGACCCCGCGCCGTCGTCACCGCCGCCGGCCCGGTCGAGGTCAGCGCCCCACGAGTGAACGACCGACGCGTCGACGACGCCACCGGCGAGCACAAGCGGTTCCCCTCGAAGATCCTCGCGCCGTGGTGCCGCAAGTCGCCGAAGATCTCCGAGGTGCTGTTGCCTGGTGAGTCCGGACGGGCACGACCACGCTCATGCAGCAGTGGAGCACAGTGATGCCTGCGGCTCCGCTCCACGCGTCGGCCGACGTCGAGCTGCCGAAGACACGCGCGGGCGGGTTGCCGGCACGTGAAATTCCGGAAAGGAGGAGAGCAGGTCGCCCACAGGCGGTGGTCGCCAACTCGCCGACGCCGCAAGCGCCTTGGACTTGCAGGTCCAAATTTCATTGCCTACGGTGCTGCCTGCCGCCCATAGCAGCACGGCCGATAGTTTCGGGCTGAATTCAGAAGGAATTCACATCCTTCGGCTCCCAATCCTCCGGCCGCGCATTTTCAGCCGCACCCTTGACCTCTCCGGAGGCGACGGGCGATGATCACGGTGCGCCGCGGACGAGTGAACTTTCCAAAGACGAGCAACTTTTCGAGCTTACACTTCAGGGAGGTGCAGGGCCGTGCGTTCCATCACTGCTCCAGTGGCGGCGCCCATCGCGCCGGGCCGTTTTCCCTTACTCGGCCACCTGCCACAGCTGGCCGTCAAGCGAGTGGACTTCCTGCAATCGGTCAGGGTTCAGGGCGGCATCATCAGGATATTCCTCGGGAATCGGCCGGTGTTCGTCCTGAACTCGCCGGAGGCCGTCCACGACGTTCTCGTGACGCAGAGCAGGAAGTTCGAAAAAGGGCTGCTGTTCGACATCGCGCGGCCTTTCATCGGGAACGGCATCATCACGTCTGAGCGGGATTTCCACCGACGTCAGCGGCGTGCGCTCCAGCCCGCTTTCCGCCGTGACAGCATCGCCGCGTGCATCGGCACGATGACCGACATCGCCGAGGAGCAGGTGTCGGCCTGGCGCCCGGGCGAGGTGATCGCCATGGATTTGGTGATGCGTCGGATGATGACGGCCATGCTCGTCGCGACCCTTTTCAGCACTGAACGACCGGACGGCGCCGCAGCCGTGGCCGAGCTTGGGGAGCAGGTCGCCGAGCACCTGACCACGGTGATGCGTGGGGTCTTCGTGGGCACCGTCCTGCCCGCGCCGATCGCGTCCTCGCCCGCGCTGGGACATCGCAAATACCTGTCCGCAGCCGCGGCGCTGCGCGAACTCGCGGACAACGCCGTCCGGCAGGCTCGGCAGGATCCCACCGACCGCGGCGACCTGCTGTCGATCATGTTCGCCGGCACCCCCGGGAATCCGCAGGGGATGACCGACGTGGAGGCCCGCGACGAACTGCTGTCCCTGCTCATGGCCGGTGCCGAAACCACGTCGACCACCCTGTCCTGGGCGCTTTACGAACTTGGCCGGCGCCCGGAGATCACCGATCAGATCAGGGCCGAGTGCGATGCGCTGCCCGCAGGCGTCCTGCCCAGCGCAGCGACGCTTCCCTTCACCGACCGGTTCCTCCAAGAAGTGCTCCGCCTGCACCAGCCCAACTGGCTGCTCATGCGGCGTGTCCTGGAGCCGGTGCGGGTCTGCAGTGTCGAGCTCCCGCAGGGGGCCGAGCTGATCTACAGCGCGGTGACGATGCACCGGGACCCGGCGTACTTCCCGGACCCCCTGCGATTCGACCCGGACCGGTGGCTCAGCCGTACCGAGAGGGACCTTCCACCGGGCGCCTATGTCCCGTTCGCACTCGGCAACCGGAAGTGCATCGGGGACCACTTCGCGATGGCCGAGATGCTGGTCGTCCTCCGCTCGATCGTCTCGCGGTGGCGACCGCAGCCGGTCGAGGGGCGCCGGGTCCGGCCGGTGGTCCAAGCGCTGATCCGGCCCAATGCGCTGCCCATGCGCGTCTCACCCTGGCCTACCTGCTGAACCGGCCCCGCTTCTGGAGGTCCGCCACACCATGACATCGACGGCAGAGCCTTCCGTGCCCGTGCCCGGGTCCGTGACCGACAACAACCCTGGGCTCGCGGCCCCGGTTCCTGTCCCCTTTCCCCGCCGGATCAGTCCGGACTTCCGAGCCGCCCACGACCGCCACATCGCCTGGCCGAAGTCCTTCGGCTTCCTGTCCTCGGAAGCGGAGGAGGCCCACCATCTCAAGGGCCAGTTCCCGCTGATCGCGGCCATGTTCTATCCGAACGCGACCGGAGACGAACTGGACCTCGGAGTCGACCAGCAGAGCTGGTACTTCCTGTTCGACGACGCGCTCGACGAGGAGTGGGGCCGGTCGCCCGAGCGAGTCCGCTACCTCGTCGAACTCGTCAAGGAGGGCACCACCAGCGAGACGTCCCCGTTCCCCCTGGCCAGTGCCTTCGCCGACATGCGACGACGCAGCTGCCAGGACATGCCCGAGGACTGGATCCAGCGATCTGCAGTCCACTGGTCTTCCTACCTCGACCACCACGTCCACGAGGCGCGCAGCCGGCAGGCCGAGACCCCCATGTCCCTGGGCACGTACCTGCGCGTCCGGCGCCACACCATCGGCGTGGCACCGGTCATCGACCTTGCCGAGCGCCTGTCTTCGTGCGTCCTCCCTGACCACCTGTACGCGTTGCCGCACCTGTCGATCATGCGTGAGATGACGAAGACGTTCATCATCTGCGACAACGACATCGTCTCCCTGGACAAGGACGCGGCTCTGGGGGAGCCGAACAACCTCGTGCTCTGCCTGGAACGGGAACACGGGCTCTCCCGGCTGGAAGCGATCGAGAAGGTCCTCCGCCGCCAGAGCGAAGCCATGGAACTGTTCGCCAGCGCCCACCGCGCCCTTCTCGACGCAACGGCGACGAGCCACCTAGACCCGACCGAACGCAAACTGCTGCAGCGCTACTGCACGGAGGCACTGCAAACCACGATCCGTGGCGCCTACGACTGGCACCACACCTCCACCCGGTACCGCGTGTAGGCCGACGCTCGCCACCACAACAAGACGGCGTCCCCAGGATCGATCAGCTGAGGAGCATGCACCATGCCCGATCACCGCTCAGCGTCCTTCGTAGCCTCCGAACGGGACCGGACCTGCCCGTTCGACCCGTCACCGGACCTCCTCCGCATGCGCGAGGAGGACGGCCTGCCGCGCCTGCGCGTCCTCCATCCGGTGCGCGGCGAGATCGAAGCCGTTGTCATCACCAGGTACGGCGACGTCCGGGCCGCATTCGCGGACGAGCGCCTGGTGACGGGCAATGGCATCGACCCGACGCTGCCGCGCACCCTGTTCAACCACCCAGGCTTCCTGCCTGCCTACAGCGGTCCGGAGCACACCCGCCTCCGTCGCATGCTCACCGGCAGCTTCACCGTCCGCCAGGTCGAACAACTGCGGCCCGCGATTCAGACGATGGTCTCCGATCACCTCGACGCCATGATGGAACACGGACCCGTCGTCGACCTGGTCGAGGCGTTCGCCCTGCCCATCCCCTCACTGGCGATCTGCGAACTGCTCGACGTCCCGTACGGGACGCGGTCCATGTTCCAGCGCTGTTCCCAGGTGATCATGGACGGGACGGCCGACGCCGACCGCTTGGTGGCCGCCTCGGCCGAACTGAACGCGGCCATGGCGGACATCGTCACCCGCAACCGGGCCATCCCCGGGGAGGGAGTGCTGGGTACGGTGGTGCGGCAGCACGGCGCGGAGCTCACCGACGACGAACTCATCGGATTCGCAACCACCCTCCTCGTCGGGGGACACGAGACCACGGCGACCATGCTTGCCCTGAGCGTGCTGGCCCTGCTCCGCAATCCGGATCAACTCGCCGCCCTCCGCGACGACCCCACGGTCACCGGCACAGCCGTAGAGGAACTCCTGCGCCATCTCGCCATCCCCGCACCGCTCCTGCGCACGGCCGTGGCCGACGTCGACCTCAACGGCAACAGAATCGCCGAAGGCGAGCAGATACTGCTTTCTCCCCTGACCGCGAACCGCGACCCCGCCCTCGTCCCGGAGCGCCCCGACGACCTCGACCTCCGCCGCCGCCCGGTCGCCCAGTTGTCCTTCGGCTTCGGCACCCACCAGTGCCTCGGCCAGCAACTGGCCCGACTGGAACTGAAAATCGCCCTGCCGGCCCTGCTCCGCCGCTTCCCCACCCTCCGACTCGCCGTCCCCGAAGCCGCCCTCCGCTACCGCCAGGGCTCGACGGTCTACGGCGTCGAGGCGCTCCCTGTCACCTGGTAACCGGCTGGCCATTCACCTCCTGTCCCTAATCATCGGTGAGCAGCATCGCGGTGTCCCGTCCCCAGCTGGCCAGGGTGAGCAGCGCACCGACGCGCTCGCGGTGCTCTCCCCCGCCACGGGCCATGTGCTCCAGCCGGTCGGCCGCAGCGGGTATCCGATCGGCGAGGTCGTCGGCCGCGAGCAGATGCGTCACGGCGCCGAGTGCCGCCTCCCGGACCGTCTCGTCCTGGTCGTCCAGAAACGGCGTGATGGCGTCGAAGATCTGCGGCCGGACAGCCCGGCACGCACGCACGGCCTCCAGGGCGTCGGCGTCGTCCGCGTCCTGCGGACCAGCCGGAGCCTGCTCTTCCCAGGCCGCGGACTCGGCGAACTCTCCAAGCCATTCCAGCAGCGCTGCCCTGAGCAGCCGCCTGCGGTCGTCCCACGGGAAAAGCTCTCGTGAACGGCCAGCGTACGCGGATGCGGGAGAATCCCGGCAATGTACAGGGCCGCGGGCGCGGTCGCGGAGTAGGAGCGACCCCTGGTGGAGCACCGACATCTCCAACCGGCCCAGCGACGCGGCCTGGACCTCAGAATCCTCCTCCAGCAGCCCGCACAGATCGTCCGCAGTGGTCGCAGCCGGGCCATAGGCATGGGCGAGCGACGCCCAATCGGTGCTGTGAAGCACCCCCGCCGGGTCCAGGCACACGCCGTAGCGGAGATCTTGTGAGAGGACATGATCCGTATCCCGCACCCGGCCTCGGACAACCCCGCGCTGACCACTGCCGGACAGCCACGCCGGCAGCCGTGCCCCGTGGTCGACCGAGAGTAAGGTGCGGCCGGTCGCGCACTGTTCGCCGGCTTGGGCCGCACGGGCGCAGTGGTGGTCCGCCCGGCGCACTGCTTGTCAGGTGTCGGCTCGGCGCGACCGCGGAAGGGTGTGGGGCCGTAGGAAGGCGATGGCGCGTCGCAGATCGTCCGCTGTGCGAGCTCGGCCTGCCGCCCCGCCCTGGGGCCGGCCGATGTGACTGCTCCTGCGGAGTCGACCATGATGTCCCGGTGACCGGTGGCCCCGGGCACATGAGGAAGACCACCGGGTTCGAGGAGAACGCGTCGGCGGGTGGTCACGGAGAACGGATGCCGCATGGCAGGTGGGGGACCATGGACCCGTTGGACGCGCTTTTGATCGGTCGGGAGCGCGAGTTGGCCCTGCTGTCGTCGTTCGTGACCGCTCCTGGGGGACAGGCGCTGGTGCTGCGGGGCGAGGCGGGCGTGGGCAAGAGCGCCCTGGTCGGCCACGTGGCCGGTGTGGCTGTGCGGGAACGCCACGCGCTGATCCGGGTGACCGGGGTAGAGGCCGAGTCGGAACTGCCGTTCGCCGGGCTGCACCAGTGCCTCTACCCGCTGCTGGAGCGCACTGGCGAACTCGACACGCGGCAACGCTCCGTCCTCGAAGGGGTGTTCGGGCGCGGAAGCGGCGAGCCACCGTCCGTCATGTCCCTGGGCATCGCCGTGCTCGACCTGCTGGCCCTGGCCGGTGCCGATCGGCCGCTGACCTTGCTGATCGACGACGGCCAATGGCTGGACGACTCGAGCGCCGAGGTCTTCGGGTTCGTCGCCCGGCGGCTGTCGGCCGGTTCGGTGAAGATGTTGATCGCCCTGCGCGCCGACACGCGCTCGTCGTTCGACAACGCCCGCCTGCCCGAACTGCCCGTGGCAGCGCTGTCCGCCGATGCCGCCGGACGCCTCCTGGATCTGCACCACCCGCGGCTCGGCGAGCGCGTCCGCCGCACCGTCCTCGACCACGCCCAGGGCAACCCGCTGGCCCTGCACGAGCTCCCGCTCCACCTGGCCGCGCCACACCCCCTGGGCGGCCCGCTCGACGGCACCGCGCTCCCGTTGTCCCGACGCCTCCAACTCCTCTACGCCGCCCGGATCGAGCGTCTGGATCACGGTGCCCGCGCGGAACTCCTGCGCGGTGCCCTCGACGGCACCCTCGACCGGCTGCGGGGCGATGGCCACGGCCGCCGCTACCGGATGCGGAACGTCGAGCAGGCCGCCGCGTCCGGCCTGCTCGACGTTGACGCCGCCACCGGTAGCTTCGTATTCCGGCACCCGCTGGTCCGATCCGCAGTCGTCCAGCTGGCCACGCCCGACCAGCGCCGGGCCGCTCACGCCGAACTGGCCGGCGTGCACCGGGACGATGTCGAGCGGTACGCGGGCCACCTGGCCGCCGCGACCGTCGACCCGGACGAGTCCGTGGCCGAGGTGCTGCAGGCGGCGGCCGAGTCCACCGTTCGGCGCGGCGGGGCAGCCGCCGCGGTGACCTGGCTGACCCGCGCGGCGGAGCTGAGCGAGCGACCCGCTGACCGCTCGCGACGGCTCGCGGACGCGGCCTACATCGCCAGCCAGGCAGCCCTGCTGGACCAGGCCCAGCGGCTGCTCCACCGCTCGGTCGCGGAACCCGGCACAGCCGAGCCGCTGGCCGCCGTCCTCGCCTCCGCCCACGCCGACTTCGTCCAGGCCGGAGCGGTCCGGCCCGCGTTCCGGCGGCTCGCGGCGGCGATCGAGCGCCGGTTGGAGGGCGAGCCGAAGTCCGGTGACGAAACCCTGCCCCGCGCGGTGGACGCGCTGGTCACCATGGCCCACTACGCGGGGGACCCCGCCCTGTGGCAGCAGGCCGAGCGGATCCTCGAGGCCCTTGGGGAACGGGTCCACCCGCTGACCGCGATGTACCGGGACGCGAGCGCGGTTGCACGCAGCGGGGTGGGCCTGCGCGCCCGCCTGGAGCAGGCGTTCGCCGACCCGGCGCACCTCGCGCCCTGGGACCTGGCCCGACTGGCCGTCTGCGCGTCCCACGTCGACGTCCTGAGCCAGTACCGCACCCAGCTGCGGCGCGCAGTCGAGCGTGAGCAGGACGATGGCGCCGTCTCGAGTGCCATGATCCTGCTGCGGATGCTGATGCTCGACCAAATGTACTCCGGTGACTGGGACGAGGCGGAACGGACCGCGCAGCGCGCGCTGGAACTGGCCACCGAGCACGGCCACGTCCTGCTCGCTTACCACGGGCGGGCCTGTCTGGGGCAGCTCGCGGCCAGACAGGGGCGGCTCGACACGGCGCGGAAGTTGCAATCCGCCGTGGACGCCTGGGCCCGGCCGCGCGGCGTCGGCCTGCTCACCCAGATCACGGAGGCGATCGCCACCGGAACGGCGCTCACCGAAGGCGACTTCGAGGCGGCGTACCTGTATGCCATAGGCATGACGCCGCCGGGCAGCTTCGATCGGCACTCCCATCAGATCGCCCCCCGGGCCCTGCTCGAACTGCTGGAGGCCGCGCTCTACAGCGGCCGCCTGGAGGAGGCGCGCCGGCACGCCTTGGCAGCGTGCGAGGCGGGCCTGCCGCAGGCCTCTCCCCGGCTGGCCCTCTCCGCCTACGGCGGCCTCGCGATGACCGCGGACGATCCTGCGGAGGCGGCGCAGGCGTACGCCCGGGTCGAGGCGCACCCGGCAGCCCGGGACTTCCCCTTCGAACTGGCGCGCGTCCGGCTGGCGCACGCTGTCCGACTGCGGCAGCTGAGGGCACCGCGAGCGGCCCGGAAGGAACCGCTGCTGCTGGCCGCCACGGAGTTCAACCGCCTCGCCGCCACGGCGTGGGAGGCCCGGGCCCGCACCGAACTGCGGCACGCGGGCCTGCTCCCGGGCCCGTCGGCCCCGGACCTCGCGGTGCTGACCTGGCAGGAGCGCCGGATCGCCGAGCTCGCCGCCCGCGGCCTCACGAACAAGGACATCGGCAAGCGCACCGGGCTGTCACCACGCACCGTCAGCTCGCACCTCTACCGGGTCTTCCCCAAGCTGGGCATCACCTCGCGGGCCGCGCTGCGCGACGCGCTCGCCAGGCTGCCGGAGTAGCTCGCCGTGCAGGCGGCGGTAGCCCCAGGTCGGGTTCTCGTCGGCCAGGCGCAGCACCAGGGTGCGGACGGAGCCCACCGTCCGCGGTCGGCCTCCGCGCTTGGGCCGGGACCGGGCGGCATGACGACGGGCGGCCAGGTCGCGGTGCCAGCGCAGGACGGTGTCCGGCTGCACCGGCAAGCGCGTTCGACGCAGCGCCTGTGCCGGGAGTTGGTGCAGCAGGGCTGCGAGGAAGGCCCGGTCGCTCGCGTCGAACCGTACCCGCTGTCCGCTCAGCTGCCTTTCCAGCACCGTGATCTGATGGCGCAGGGCCAGGATCTCAACGTCTTTCTCGCGGTCACTCAGTCGAGGTACGGTCCGTCCGGCGCCGGCCACCCGGCCGCCCCCGGACGCGGATAGTCCTCTCCCGTCCGCGCCCACAGCAGCAGCTCGTCCGAGAGCGTGCCGACGTTGATGTCGCCCAGCTCAGAGTTGCGCATCATCGGCCGCAGCGCCTCGGCCTTCGGAGCGTCGGCGCTGTCGAGGATGAGGGCGGCCAGGAGGGCGGTGACCAGTGGGGCCTGGCGGCAACCCGTGCAGGACCTCGAGGACGTGCCTCACCTGGATCACCACCATCTGGGCGCGCACGCAAAGAAACGGCCGGTCGGTACTGTGAGCGACCGGCCGTTCCGGCTTGGCACGGCCCTCGTGTGCCCAGCTGCGGCTCAACTCATGAGGCAGGTGAGCTTTTCCACCGGGTTGCGGAGGTCCTCCTGGGCACGGCATTGGGCGCTGTAGACATCCTCGAACTTGGGGCTGATGAAGTGGACGTTCACGATCTCGGTGACGATGTTGACGTTCCCCTGAGCCACGATGGTGTTGTGGGCAAGCGCCACCTTTGACGTCTCATACGTCGCGCCATCCGTGACGCCGCCTTCACCGTAGATCAGATTGTTGGTGATCTTGGTGTAGATGGTGACCTCCTTCCCCTGGATGTTGTTGCCCACGATGGCAACCGTCCAGTCCTTGTGATTGCTCTGCCAGGCGTAATTGGTCCTCTGGTTCAAGGCGGACACGGTGGCGTACCCGAACCGGACGACCCAGTGGTGCCTGATCAGCGGGCGGCCGCCCGGGTGGTCCCGGGGGGGCGCCGGGTCACCCAGCTGCACGTCGCCGGACAAGTCCTGGGTCCCGATGCTCAGGCGATCCGCCACCGAACCTGACTGGGGCGCCGCGCCGGCCGGGGCGGCGATGCCGCCGGTGACGGCAATGGCCGCAGCCCCGGCGATCACGGCCATCTTCCACTTCCCGGCACGCCACTGACTGGTTGCCATCCCGGTACTCCTCGAGTTCGTGAGTCGACAAGCACGCGGGCACGTCCCCGCGCCCGCCACCGGGAACACCCGGCGCCCTCGACTCTTGCCGATCCGCACCCGGGCGCGCATCAGTCATTTGACTGCAAGACGCGGACGACCCGTAAGTGTGCGGCGCATGGGCTGGGCGACGGCCGGGGGCAGCTTGACGGCCGCCAAGTCGAAGTGCGCGCCTCCGGGAGGGGTGCCGCGCACCGCGGCCGTTCCGCCCGGTTGTGGCTGCCGGACGCGGCCAGCGGCGTCAGCACGGCCGAGACCGGCACCGAGGCCGGCACCATCCCGCAGCCGGGCGCCGTCGCTGCGCTGGCGCAGCCGGGGGTGCGTGGGCTCGGTGCACGCCCGCACGCTGAAGGAGCCGGCCCGTGCTCGAACCCCCGAGCGGGCTCGGGCCGGCCTTCCGCTACCGGAAGCGGACCATGATCTCGACCTGTCCCACCGTCAGGGTCAGGACCGGGGGCAGATGCGAGCCGAGCGCGGCCGCCAGGAGGCCGCTGATCCACGGAAGCCGCGCTGGCCTGGCCCTGAGCCTGCCGAGAATGTCATCCATGCAGCTCAAGGACTTGCTTGGTGGCTGCGGCAGGGAGGATCACTCGTGTTGCTCCGCCTGGCATACCTGACTGTTACCAACGCGTTCGCTGCCTTGAGGCTGCTGCCGATGAGCGACCGGGACAAGGATGTGGAGATCGCCACCGACCGCACCTTCCTCCCGGACATCCAGCGCCAACTCGCTGAGACGCAATCGTTGGTCGCCACCCGGCAGGCCCGGCACACCGAGCGCTACGGGGAGCCGATGAGCGAGGCCAACATCTGGCTGGAACAGCGCAACGCGGAGATCCGCAGCATGCAGCTGGAGATCGTTGCCCTCGAAGCCCAGCCCGCCGACAGCACCACCGTCGTCCGCGGCGCCGGCGTGCTCGGTCGAACCGGCTACCAGAACACCGCTACCACCCCAGACAGCAAAGGGACACAGCGAGCATGAGTACGCGGCTGACCGGCCCGAACCCTGAGTAGGGTCGGGGACTGGCGCGGTGGCTGATGCTCCGTTTCCAGTCCCCGCCTCTTCCTCGCAGCCGGCGGCTCCCCGCGAGGCGAGCCGGCATCGCCCGCGCCCTCGACAAACTGCTGCGCGACGCCGGCGGCGGACGACCACTTGAGGCACGAACGCCCGCCCCGCGGCCGCAGTCACTCCCCGACCACGCGCACACCGAGCGTGCGCGCAGCCGCGCCGCCCCTACGCGCAAGGCCTGCCGCCACTGGACCGCGACGCCATCGACCCCTTCCCCGACCTGGACCGCCCAGCCGCCGAGTTGTTCCTGCCCGACCCGGCCCCCGACCCGCAGCCCGGCCAGTCCCTCGACGAGTTCCTGGCCTGCGTCCTCAACACTCCCGACACCGGAAGTGTCCCCGACACACCCCCCGCACCCGGCCCGCAGCCCGAAGACGGGCCGAGCACCAGGCCCAAAGAGGACCGTTGAGCCCCCGCACGCGCACCGGCCCCGACCCGGTCTGCCCGCCGCCCGCCGCACCGCCCCTGGACACCGGGCCCGCGACCACGAGACGCGGCTGGCTGACCCGCCTGCGCCAGCCCACCATCGCGCCCAACCTGCAAGACTGCGCCCCCGCGGGCACCCCCGTCGACGAGGACGACCCCCGCGTTCGCTACCACGGCCGCCTCGGCAAGATCCCGACCACCGACATCAACAACGGCCTCAAGACCGCCCACCGCCTGCTCCTCCTCAACCGCGAGCCAGACCAGCGCGGCGCCGCCCACATCGCTATCGACAGCGACTGCCGCGGAACCGGAAAACGCTTCCTGGCCCACCACATCGGCCTCGGCCCACCAAGGCCGCCTGGAGAAGCTGCACGGCATCGACGAACACCGCATCCCCGTGGTCTGCATCAACACCCCGCTCTCCCCGGGCAGTTACGCCGAATGGTCCGCCGCCCTCGCCACGTTCCTGGGCTGGGACGTATACCGGCCGGGCACCGATCACCAGCCCCAGCCACGGATGAAGGACCTCACCGGCCCCGTCGTCCACGTTCTGCGAGGCGCCCGCACCAAACTCTGCCTCGTCGACGGCATCGACCGCCTCGGCCCCGCGGACCTCCAGCCCACCTTCGACTACTTCGACCACCTGGGCGACGAACTGGGCGGCCTGACCGTGTTCTGGAACGGCCTGGGCTCCAGCGACATCCTGCGAGAGGCCCGCACCCGCTCCAGCCCACTGCGCCGGGTCACCGAGAAGACCACCACGATCCGCCCCCGCACGGTGCCCACCCTGTGGGTCAACCGCATCCCGGGCCGGTCGAAGGAACACCCCGACGAGTGGGTCAAGGTCCTGGTATCCCTCAACGAACTACTCCGCCTGCACCGGCAACCGGCCAAAGGCCTCCTCGACCACGAGGAATTCCTCTACCTCGCCACCGACGGCCTCATGGAACACCTCGTCCCGCTCACAGGGACGGCCGCGCAACTCGCCATCCTCGGAGGCGACGAAGCCATCACCAGCAACCTCCTCAAAGAAGCCGCCGCCTACCTCGACATCCCCACCCCACCCACGCCCCAGGCACCCCCGAAAACGGCTGAGCCGCACCTTCACCGCCCGGACCCCGCCCAACCGGCCCCCGGGCAGGTTCGGGTCCCCCGCAACGCCCCGACCACCACACCCGAGGCGCTTCGCAACGCGGCCCAGCGCATCCGCGCGGTCCACGCCGCAGGCCATCTCCTCCAGACCACCGCCAGGACACGGAAACACACGGCCAGCCGCAACCCGTACCGGCACCACGTCGTACCGGCCCCCATCCTGCCGACCGATACCGGCACAACCCCGACCAGCGCCGAACACCACGAGCAGCCACCGGCCTCGGCATCCCGATCAACACCCCACATCACGAAGGCCTGAGACGGGCCCGTCCCAGGCCGCCAGCCGCTGGCCGCTCATGGAGTCTCAATCAATCTGCCAAATGTCTCAATTCAACTTGCAAACAACGATCAGACCTCGACGACCTGCACAAATGCCCCGCCACTCAGCGCCCTTGCCATGATCGACTCAGAATCAGCGTCTCAGCCAATCTGCAAACCTGCAGCTCACAGCATCAGCAAAGTTGCATGTTTTTTGAGACTGCACACCCGGCATGAGAGGCCATTCCACGCCCCACAACACCAACAGGTCACACTTGACCTCGGTCCGGGATTCACGGCACTTGCCAGGCGAAGGAGGGCCAGCGCCACGCGGCCCAGGCGTGCCAGTCGGCCCATGCCGGTGGGGGCGCGTCGAGGATCCGTCCACCCAGTTCGGCCGCGTCCGGCTCCTCGAAGTGGGCGTGCCCGTCGAGGATGTCGTCCTCGGTCATCGGCAGGGTCTCGTGCGGCATCGTCGCCCAGCGGTGGGCGATCCGGGCGCGCTGGGTGTCCGAGTCAACCGGGAGGTAGACCATCCGGCAGGCCCCGCCGGCGGACTGCGCCAGCCAGCGGATCGCGGTGCGCTCGTCCCGTCCCCAGCAGCCAAAGTCCACCACGACGTCGGCGCCCGCCCGCAGCGCCTCCAGACCGATCGTCAGCAGCCGCCCCTCAAGGACGTCCCGCTTGCCGTCGGCCTCGAGTCCGTCGAACAGCGGAATCATCCACTCATCGGGGCTCAGCCTGACCGCGCGGTGCCGCCCGGCGAGTCGACGGGCCTCCGTGGTCTTCCCGGCACCGGGCAGGCCCACCATCAGGAACAGCGTCGCCATGGCCCGATGATGGCAGCCCGCAAAAGCCCGGGGCGAGCAGTTTTCTCAGACCGTCGGGCCAGCGTCTCCGTATGGCCCGGCGACCCGCCATGTCGTGGTCCGCCAAGATCCACGAGCCCCCAGACACCAGCAGAGATCACACCCGCGCCTTCGGCGGGAAGAGCTTGGCGTGCAGCACCCGCTCCTCCCACCACGGATCGTCTGGAGTGGAGACCAGCGCGGCCACCAGCTCGCGCTTGGTCGGGGCGGGCAGCATCAGCGGGCCCAAGTCCTTTGCGGCGCGGGCCTGTACGCACTCGGGGCACTCCAGCTGGTCCGGCCGGGCCTTCTCCCGCAGCTCCAGCTTCGAGTCCTCCTTCCCCCCGATCGAGCCCCGGCACGTCCAGCACGGGCGCAGCGCGGCGTTCGCCGTGCGGGCGGCCTCCAGCTGTTCTTCGGCCTCCCGTTCCAGGCGCTCCGTGTGTTCCTGGTGGCAGGACCAGCAGCGGCCACCCGGCCGGCGGGTCCACTCGACCTGTCCCTGGCGGCCGTACTCCCAGGTGCTCTCCTCCTCGGGAACGTCGCCGCAGCCAGCGCAGACCAGGGAGTCCATCAGCTCCCGGTGGGCCTTGTGCTCCTCGTCCTCGCGGGCGGCCTGGCGCAGGTCGTAGGCGGCCCGGTTGTCCGGGTTCTCCAGCGCCTCGATCAGGGAGTGCCGGCCCGAGCGGCCGAAGCGCCACCACACCGGCCCGAGCGGCCCGTGCTCGGCCAGCAGCTCCAGGGTGGTCGCGACGATGGGCACCGCGTCGTCGTACTCGCGCCACCCGTCATCGTTGTCGTCGCGGACCTCCCTGCACCACCGGCCGAGCCAGCAGTCGACGGACAGCTCAGCGACGGCCTGCTGCCGGCCTGCCAGCGCGACCGGTCCGGCATCGGTGACGACCAGCGCGACCGGCGGATACCCGGCCCGGGAGTGCCGGGGCCAGGTACAGCGCCACCCGTGCACCATGCGGTCGGCCGGCTCCTGGCCGGAGCGGGCCGGATCGTTGTCGCGGACCCTGGTGCGGCACAGCTCGCGATACCGGGAGAACTTCGCCGCCACCCGCTCCACCGCCATGGTGGAGCGGTCGACCTCGACCATCAGCACCGGCACCCCGATCCCCGGGACCTGCCACACACCGTCCGGACGCACCTTCCGCTTCCCGCCCGGCAGCAGGCTGCCGGGGGGTTGACCTCGCCGGCACGCACGAGGGCGGCCGGCGCCACCGCGTCGTGCGCGCCGACGGCGTCATCGGTGAACGCGTGGGCCCGCTCGTCAGTCTCCCAACTCCCCTTTCCTACTGACCGGCAGTTTCGCAAGAGCTCCGCAGTCCAGGCGCGCGGCGGCGCCCGCGGATAGCCCGTCGGGCGCCCCCAGTGCGCCCGTTCAACACCAACCGCCGGACGGCGCACACAAGTTCGGCATGCGCTCTCATGTTCACCCAACCGCCGGGAGACGGCCGTTTCGCCGATCACGGCCAGGGAAGCTGCCGATCACCAACCCCCACACTCAAGGTGACGCCCGTGCCCACCCAGTACATTTTGACCACCGCCCCCGGCGCCCTGCCCCTGCTCGGCCACGCCCCCGCCTTCGTCCGACGCCCGTACGAGTTCGTGGCCGGCCTGCCCGCCCACGGCGACCTCGTCCGGCTCCGGCTCGGCCCGCTGGACGCCTACGTCGCCTGCCACCCCGACCTGGTCCGCCAGTTGCTCACCGAGCACCGCGTCTACGACAAGGGCGGGCTGATCTTCGACAGAGCCCGCGAGGTGTTCGGCGACGGCCTCATCACCTGCCCCGCCTCCGACCACCGGCGCCAACGCCGCCTGCTCCAGCCCGCATTCCACCGCGAACGGCTGCCCGGCTACGCCGCCATAATGGCCGAGGAGATAGCCGGCGCCATCGCGCCCTGGCGGAACGGCCAGGTGATCGACGTCCCCGCCGCGATGCACCGGCTCACCATCGCCGCCACTGCCCGCTGCCTCTTCGCCGCCCACGAACAGGCCGGCTCGCTGCCCGTCCACGACAGCATGAACATCGTCATCAAGGGCGTCGCCCGGCGGGTCATGATGCCGCTGCCCGGCCTCAACCGGATCCCCACCCCCGGCAACCACCGCTACCAGCGCGCCCGCGCCGACCTCGCCGAGATCACCAGACGCCTCATCGCCGCCTACCGCGCCGCCGGCACCGACCACCACGACCTGCTCTCCATACTGCTCGCCGCCCGCGACGACGACGGACGGGGCCTGTCCGACGAGGAGATCCACGACCAGATGGTCACCTTCCTGCTCGCCGGGATGGAGACCACCGCCGCCACCCTCTCCTGGGCCTGGACCCTGCTCGCCGCCCACCCGTCCGTCCGCGAACGGCTGCACACCGAGCTCGACACCGTCCTCGACGGCCGCCCCGCCCGACACGAGGACCTGCCCGCCCTCCCGCTGACCACCCGCATCGTCACCGAGACCCTGCGGCTCTACCCACCCGCCTGGATCCTCAGCCGGGTCGTCGCCGACGGTGACGCGGAGCTCGGCGGCCACCGCGTCCCGGCCGGCGCCACCATCCTGTACAGCCCGTACCTGCTGCACCGCCGGGCCGACCTGTTCCCCGCCCTCGACCGCTTCGACCCCGACCGCTGGCTCACCAACTCCCGCCCCACGCCAGGCACCTACACCCCCTTCGGGGCCGGCGCCCGCCGCTGCATCGGCGACGCCGTCGGCACCACCGAGGCCACCCTCGCCATCGCCACCATCGCCACCCACTGGTCGCTCACTCCGATCCCCGGCCGCCCGATCCGCCCAACCCGCGGCTCCTCGATGACCCCGCGACCGTTCACAGCCACCCTGACCCGCCGACCGCGGTGACCGGACATCAGCAACCGAAGTGCACGCCGGCCAACACCACATTGACCGCGGCGCCCCCAACGATGCCCAACAAGGCGTTACGGCGCACCACAGATGGAGCCCACGGCGACGGCGAAAGCCGCCACCGGCGCGAGCGCGCGGGAATCGGTGACCGGCAGGTCCCGCAGGCAGCACAGAAAGAGGATCACCACGACCCCGGCCGACATGCGCTCCCCGAGGTACCGGACGGTCCGGCTGCTGCGCAGCGGCGCCAGGACGGTGAAGGCAGCGCCGCCGCTGCGGGGAGCGGACCGGACGACGACCCGGTCGGCTGCACTGCGGATCCTGCGGCTTCGAATACCTTAACGCCGAACCCTGAACCTGGGCCGAGCCGCAGAGGGCGCCGCGTACGTGTCCCACGCTGCCGCGGACGTGCCGCCGCAGCGTGGGACGCGGGGACGTCACGCAGCGATGGCCAGGTCCGACAGCCGACCGGGAAGCCCTCCCCGTTTGCCGCAGCCCCGGCGCCCGCCGACCGCACCGGGCAGCACCAGCGGCCGCACCCTCGCCGCCGAACTCGCCGACACCCTGGGCAATTCCGCCCCGCGCACGGCCGGCGCGCTGGTCACCGACGTCCTGCGCGGGCTGGAGCACCTGCACGCCGGCGGACTCGCGCACGGTGGCGTCCGGCCGTCGAACATCCTCCTCACCGATGACCTCGATCGGCCCGTCGTCCTCCTGGACGCCGGGCTCCCCGGCCTGCCGGGACCCGCCGCGGATGACAGCTTCTTCGCAGCCCCGGAGCGGCCGGCCGACGCGCGTTCCGACCTCTACGGCGCCGGGCGGGTCCTGGTGGCCATGCTGCACCACGACGACGACGGACGCCTCGCACCTCTGCCGTACCTGGTCGTGATACAGCGGCTCACGGCCCGCGACCCGGCCGAGCGCCCCCAGGACGCCGCCGCGTGCATCGCGTTGCTCCGGGACGCCATGACCGACGGCAGCACGCTGCGCCCCGAGATGCCGCCCCGGACCCCCGAGCAACTGGAGGCGCTACGGCGCCGCGAGGAGGAGCAGCAGGCCGACAGAGCGCGGCAGGAGCATTTCACGCGGATGTTCCTCGAAGGGCACCGGCAGATCAGCGCGGCCCAGGCCCGCGCCCGGATGGCAGAGGAGAAGGCGCAGCAGGGCCCGCTGCGGGGTCTGTGGGGACGCCTCACGGGAAAGGGCCAGTGAGGCTTCAGAGGCCGGTGACCTGATTTACCCGGCCCGCGTCCGGAGCTGCCGGGACCAGGGCCACCAGCAGGTCCACCAGCTCATCGGTGAGACCAGGGTCCAGCACGCCACCACGTCTTCCGGCGACCACTCCTACCGCACGTCCCCGCCCTCTCGCCTCAGCCCACCGGACCACCCGACCGGCTCAACGAACCGGCGAGCGCCGGGCAACGGGCGACCTGACGAGCCGTGGTCAAGCCTCGCGGAGGAATCAGCCCGCGCACGGAGGGTGGTTGGTCAGCTCAAAAATGCCTTCAGGTGCTTCCGGAAGACGGCGTCAAGCTCGGCCGCCGTGTACTCGGTCAGGACCTCTCGTGAACTCGGTCACCCCCGCCAGAACGCCGGGGATGCTGAACGAGGTCCTGGCCGCGCTCCTGCGCGAACGGCTCGGCCGCACCCAGCCCGGCACCTCGGCCCTCTTCCGGCTCGACACAGAGGGAGGAGGAGGTACAGCAGCGGACACCGTTCGCGCCATCCTGACGGACGAGATCTCCCCACGACCCCGCCTTCGGGCAGGTTCTCCACGCCGCAGTGAGCGCCGCTCGGCCCGCGATGCCCACCGTACCCGCGGTCCCCGCCATGCCCTCGGGGTCGCCGCCTCTGGCCCCACCCCCGCAGTATTCCCCTGCCACGCCACAGCGCCCCCGCCCGGCCAGGGACAGAACCGTCACGGTCTGGCTTCTCGGTCTGCCCCAGTTCCTCGTCGCCGACATCGGCGCCAGCCTGATCTCCGGCTCCGATACCCAGGACGCCGTCTTCGTACTTCCTGACCCTCGCGGTCCCCCTCGCCCTCCTCGTCGAATCATCCTCGGCGCCACGGCCCTGCTCCGTTCGACCAGCCGCATGCTAGAGCCAGCCCGTTTCCTTCGCCCGCTGGTAGGCGGCGAGTTTGTTGTCGACGCCGAGTTTGGCGAGCACCGAGGACATGTAGTTGCGGACGGTGCCCTCGGCGAGGTGCGTGCGGGCCGCAATACGGGCGGTGGAGAGGCCGTCGCCGGCCAGGCCGAGGACCTCACGCTCGCGGGCGGAGAGCGGGTTGCCGCCGAGAGTCAGGGCGTCGGTGGCGATCTCAGGGTCGACGTACCGGCCGCCGCCGTGCACGGTGCGGACGATCTCGGCGAGCCGGGCGGCCGGGGTGTCCTTGGTGACGAAGCCCCGGACGCCGAGGCTCAGCGCGCGTTGGAGGTGGCCGGGGCGGCCGTGGCTGGTCAGGACGACGATGGCGCACGCGGCCGGGCTGTCCCGGATCGCCTCGGCGGCGGCGAGTCCGTTCATGACCGGCATGTCGAGGTCGAGGACGGCTACGTCGACTCCGCCGGCGAGGACGGCCGCGACGGCGCCGGTGCCGTCCGCTGCGGTGGCAACGACCTCGAGGTCCTCGTGCGCGGAGAGCAGTACGGACAGCGAGTCGCGGATGAAGGCCTCGTTGTCGGCGACGGCGATGTGGATCGTCATGCGGGTCCCCTCTGCGTGGTGCGTTCGTGCGTGGCCCGGTCGCGGACCGCCGGGCCGGGTACGGTGTGGTTCAGCGGGGCGTGGGCCAGTACCCGGAAACCCCCGGCGCCGTCGGGTCCGGCGGTCAGTTCACCGCCGAGGTCGGTGAGGCGCTCGCGCAGGCCGTGCAGGCCATTGCCGTCGGCCGCGCCGGTGGGACGGGCCCGGTCGTTGGCGACCTCGACGAGCAAGCGGCCGTCGTCGACCCGGAGTTTGATGCGGCACTCGGTGGCCGTGCTGTGCCGCAGCACGTTGGTGACGCCCTCCCGGACGACCCAGCCGGCGACGTCCTGCAGGGGCTGCGGCACGCCCGGGGGCACCTGGTCGGTCCGGCAGGCGATGCCGGCGGAGTGCAGGACCGAGCGGACGCCCTCCAGTTCGGACTCCAGGGACGGCTGACGGTAGCCGCGGACCAGGGAGCGCAGATCGGACACGGACTCGCGGGAGACGCCGAGGGCCTGCTCGATCTCGGTGCGGGCACGGTCGGGATCGTTGCGTAGGAGCAGCAGCGACACCTCCAGCTTCATGCCGACGACCGACAGGCCGTGGCCGAGCACGTCGTGCAGGTCGCGGGCGAAGCGCAGCCGTTCCTCAAGGACCGCCAGGCGGGCCAGTTCGGCGCGGTTGTCGTGGATCTCGCGGGTGAAGAGAGGCAGCAGGCCGAGGGCTCCGACGACCGCCACGGTGACCGCGCTACGGACGACGACGTCGATGAGGACGCCTGCGGGCAAGCCGAGGAGCAGGTCGGACAGCGCCGTGGCGAGAAGGATGCCGGTGGCGGCCCAGACCGCGCGGCGGGCGCTCAGCGAGACGACGGCGGCGCAGGCGGCCAGGGAGGGCAGCGCGCCCCAGGCCCCACCTAGCAGAAGCAGCAGGGCGAAGGCGACGCTGGTACAGATCGCCACGTCCAGCAGGTGCCGGTCGCGGGCGCCGCCGCGGGCCACGACGTCGTGGACGGTGCGGGCGAAGGTGACGGCGAAGGCCGGCACCCCGACGGCGGCGAGACAGACCAGGCCGAGCGAGGGACGGTGGCGCAGCCACAGCATCAGCCCCTCGGCGAGGAAGACAGCTGCGGTCAGCAGGATGAGCCAGGCGACGATGCGGGCCACCGCGGCCGGAGTGCGCGCTCGCACCGGCTGGTTCCCCCCTCTTTTCTTGCGATTCGGTGTGCTGCCGTTCGACCCTATCGACATGCTTCGGGGTCCGATGGTTCAGGTGGAGCGGCGCGGGTCCCAACGGAAGAACCGCTTGCCCATGGAAAAGGACAGGCCGGCCCAGGCGCACAGGATGCCGATCGGCTGGGCGCAGGCACGGAAGGAGCCGGCGAGGCCGACCGCGGCGGGGAGGCCGGTGGCCGTCGGGTCGCTCGCGAAATCTCGGCCGAGCCAGGCCGTACGGACGATCTCCACGACCGGGCTTGAGGGCAGGTAGGGCGCCAGGTGCTGGGCCCATCCGGGAAGTTCACCGATGGGCATCGCGATGCCGGAGGTCATCATCATCGCCACGATCACCGGGGTCACGATCCAGGTGGAGACCTCACCGGAGGGCAGCAGCCCGGACAGGCCGATGGCCAGCAGTGAGAAGGCGATGGCGCCGAGCAGGATGCCGAGGAGCAGGAGCAGGGGGTTGTGCGGTATGGGGGCGTCGATGGCGGGGGTGCCCACCACCAGGAGAATCACGACCTGCAGGAGGCTGGTGACGCTGCCGCTGGCCGCCTCTCCGGTGAGGATCGCGGTGTCGGGCAGCGCTGTGCCGCGCAGCCGCTTGTAGATGAGCTTGTCGCGGCGGGAGGCCGCGGAGTTGATGACGTTGTAGACGATCCACAGTAGGACAAACCCGGTGAACCCGGGCAGCAGGTAGACGCCGCTGTCGTAGCCGGCGATCTCGCCGTCGCCGTGCCGGCTGATCGAGTAGGCCAGGCTCAGCCCGAGCGGCAGCAGCGCTCCTGTGAGGGCAAATCCGAGGTCACGCCAGTACACGCGCTGGGAGAGCAGGAACTGGGAGGAAGTGAGGCGCAGCCAGTTCATGCTCGTGTCCTTCCGGTCGCGGCGACGTCGAGGAAGACGTCTTCCAGGGATGCGGTGCGTACTTCGAGGCCGCGCAGGCGCAGCGCGTTGTCGTCGGCCCAGTTCAGTAGCAGCCGCAGGACGGGCTGCGGGTCGGCGGTGGCGAGGGTGACGCGGCCGTCGGCGTCGCTCACCTCGGTGTCGGGGAGCGGCGGCAGGGTGCGGGCGTTGACGGCGGCGTCGGAGATCACGCGGATGCGGGTACTCGCATCCTGCGCGAGGACCTCGTCCACGCTGCCATGCCGCACGATGCGGCCGTGGTCCATGATGGCGACGCGGTCGGCGAGGAACTCGGCCTCTTCCATGTAGTGCGTCGTCAGAAGCATGGTCATGCCGTCGTCGACCATCTGCTTGAGGAACCGCCAGGTCTCCCGGCGGGACTCAGGGTCGAGGCCAGTGGTGGGTTCGTCGAGGAACAGCAGCCGAGGACGGCCGAGGACGGAGAGGGTCAGGTCGAGCCGGCGGCGCTCGCCGCCGGAGAGGCGGCCGACCTTGGTCCGGGCCCGGCCCTCGAGGTCCACCAGGTGCAGCGCATCCTGGACGGAGGCGGCGTTCGGGGTAAACCGGCGCCATGCGTGGACCGTTTCGGCGACGGTGAGTTCGCCGAAGAAGCCCGCCTCCTGCAGCATGATCCCGATCTGCGGGGCGATGCGGGCGCGCCCGGTGTACGGATCGTGGCCGAGAACCGTGACGCTGCCCGACGTGGGCCGCAGATAGCCCTCCAGCACGTCCATGGTGGTCGTCTTGCCCGCACCGTTGGTGCCGAGCAGCGCGACCACCTCACCTGGGCGCACATCGAAACCGATGCCGGCCACAGCGGTCTTCGCTCCGTAGTCGACACGCAGGTCAGCTACCCGGATCACGGATTCGGTGTTCATGCTTCGACCTTAGGAATCCGGGGACCTCGGCAGTAGAGCGGACCTCACGGGTTCCGGAAGCGTTCCGCACCACGACGACCATGACCTTCGTCATGCCCTGCCCGCAGGCCCTGCGATGCGGCACAGCCACGTGGTAGGAGCGGCCGTCGGGCAGGTGGGCGGTGAAGACCAGGTGCCGGCGGCGGAACGGTGTGATCTCGCCCGGCCGTTCGGTCTCCTGGTTGTGGACGAAGCGCAGCCGTGGCGGCGTGGGCAGCGCGGCCAGGTCGAGGCCGAGTTCCTCGAGCAGCTCGCGGCGCAGCGCGCCGAGCAAGTCCTCGCTGTCCTCGACCAGGCCGCCGGGCAGCGAGTGCTGCTGGACCGGCCCGGTCACGATGCTGGCGGTCACTGCCGGGCCCAGGCCACCTCGGGCACACCGGCCTACGCGCTCGGCATCGAGATCATCAGCGAACTCCTGCGAGCGGAGGAGAACGCGGCGCTCACCACATGAGGAAGTCCGGCAGCTCGGTGACGGGTGGGAGCGGTGCGTCCGCCGGTAGGCGGCGGATCTGGACGTAGGCGTGCTCGAACTGGTGGTACGAGAAGCCGTCCAGGCCGGGCGCGACGACGAGGACGTTGTCGCCCCGGCGCCAGATCCGGTAGCGCCAGCGGCGGCTTTCGTGCGTGACGTCGTGGTCGGGCTGACCGAGGAGAGCAGCGAACTGGCTGGCTACGGCGTCCAGTTGAGCGGTGAAGGTCCCGGCCGGCGGGTCAACGAGGCTCCGCCAGCCGTCCTGCTCTCCCCAGAAGTCCTCCGCCCACGCCCCGTCGGGGTGGATCCAGTACTCGTACGCGAACGGCATGGCGAAGCGGTCGTCGCCGTACACGAGGTGCCCCGCGGGCGTGTACGCCTTCTCGTTGAGGTCTCCCAGATAGTCGCCGGTCGAGCGCCAGCCGTCGGCGGCGAGCATCGCCTTCTCGGTGAGTTCCGGGTCCTCCCAGTCGAGTTCCACCATCCCGGCGATCTGGGCGGCCAGTTCGGGTGTGACCGGGCACACCGCCACGATCCAGGGCGACTCGTCCTCGTCGGACACATCGGACACCGGGGAACTCCGTTCTGCTGCTGCGCGACGTACAGGTGTTCACCCTAGGGTGTCGCGGCCCTCGATGTAGCCGCGGTCCACCACCGGCGGGCGGAAGGTCACCGGTGCGTCGAAGGCGGCCCGCCGGGTGGCGCGACGCGATGTCCCTCTACGTCGGCGCCTACGCACTGGAGCAGTCGCTGGTCCGGCAACGGCGTCGGCACCCGGATCAGGGTCAGGAATGGGTGCTCGGCAACGAAGAGTTGCTGGACCGCTTCACCGCGCTGCGCGCCGAGGAGTTCCCGCAGACCCGACGCCATGCCGCCGAGCTGATCCGGCACCGCAGACGATCGCTTCGAGTTCGCCCTCGGCCAGCTCATGGACAATCTGCGGCCCGCGTTCGGTTGACCCGCGGCGCGGATCCACCACATGCCCCGCCACCGGCCGGCCGTCGACCCGGGGCCCGGCCTATCGCGACGAAGGCCCCACCCGCCGAACAGATACGGGCCGCCATCCGCTGGCGCTGTACTCGACCGTCGCCCTGGCCAACGGCCCGCACCATGATGTGGTCCTCCTTCACCCCCGCCGGAACGCGGCAACCCGCGCACACCACTGCGCTCGCCAAGCTGGACCCGAACCACACGAGCCTCTGCACGCACTGGTGTTCTTCCCCCTCGTACCGTGGAGCCCTGACCCGATAAGGAGTGAGGGTGGGAAGCGACGCAGCTACGACTCGGAGTTCCGTGAGAGGGCCGTACGGATCGTGCTGGAGACGGGCGCCGCCGGTCAGGGCCGGTCGTCGTGGTGGCCGCACAGCCAGGCCAGCGCCGTGTAGAGGCCCAGCACCCGCTCCGCGTCCGCCACTCCCGCCGTTTCCGTCCCGTCCCCTCCTGTGCGGATCGCCACCGCCGCGGCCTGGCACTCGGCGAGCATTTGCGCCCGGCAGGGCCCCCACGGGCCCGCCGTGGGGGCGGCTGTCACCGGCGCGGCGGTCCGCGCGCCGACCGCCCACCGATATGCCTCCAGCAGCCCCCGCTCGTACTCGGTGAACGGCCGGTCCCGCGCATCAAGCCCCTCCAGGGCGGCGAACACCTCCTCCGCCGACCGCACCCCCACCACCGCCGCGTTCTCCGTCGCCATAACCCCGACGCTAGGAGCAACCGCACTCCCGTGCTCCCGCGCAGCCGCCGTCCGGACGAAGTCACCCCCGCAGCCGCACGGCGAGTAGCCCGGGGGCCGCCGATGCCCTGGCTGGTGTCGATGCCCAGGCGGGTGGCCAGGTCGACGGGGGCGGCGGCGGTGAGCGCCAGGCGCAGGCGCTGATCGATCGCGGTCCCGACCGTGCCGGCCTCGGTTTCCACCCCGTCGGGCGTCTGGAGGACGGGCCCGGCGGCGTAGCGGGCGCGGAAGTTCTCCCGCAGCGGTTTGGGACCGGCGGACATCTCCCGGTCCAGGAAGCGCCGCAGCGGGGTGCGGGGGCAGCCGAGGCCGGAGGTCAGGCTCATGCCGTCCACCACCCCTCGGTGGCTCTGCTGCGGTCCGGGCCGGCGGGCAGCACGAGGGTGCCGGGCACGGGCGTGGTCGGGGTGGTGCGCAGGTGGGTCGTCATACCGAGGACGCTAGGAACGTCCTCTGACAGGTTGTAGGACGAACGGAGCAGCCGCGCCGCCCGACCGGGGACCCGCCTTGCGCGTCAGGCCGGATCCTTCGCGGGAAGTGCCGCTGAAGGATCTCGGCCCACGTCGGCAGGGTGACAAAGCGGCCGGTGTCGTCAGCCTGGGCCTGGGCGGCCTCGCGGGCGCATTCGGCGACGTCCTGGCGGTGGCGCTCACGGCGCAGCGCGTGCTGGTGGGCGGTGTCGTGGTTGGGGTCGTAGCGCTCGGCCCGGGTCTCGGCGGTGTGGTCGCGCACGCGCTGCCACTCGGCGCAGGCGGTGGCCGCGGTGGCGTGGGCGGTCTCGTCTCCGGGGTCGGCGTACCGGTCGGCGGCGCGCTCGTCCTCCCGGGCCCGGTGCAGGGCCTCCTGGAGGTTCTCCCGGGTCATCCCAGCCGCCCGGCGGCGGACCCGGTTGCGGACGCCGCCGAGCAACCCGTGCTCCTGGTCGTCGTCCTCCTCCGGGGCCTGCTCGGGGCGGCCCGGGTGCTGGGCGAGGGCGGCGTGCAGCGTCGCGCCGACCTGCCACGCCTCGGCGTGCACGACGGTCTCCGGCACGCCACCACCGGGGCGGGCGCCGAGGACGACCCGGCCCTCCACCAGGGCCACCCAGCCGTCCAGGCCGTCGACGTCCTTCTCGGTCCAGCCGCGGGCGAGGCCGGCGCCGTGGTGGAGGGGTGCGGATGCCGTCATGCCGAGTCCAGCGCAGCCACATCGCGCCGCGCACCAGCGGGGAGTCGAGGACCGGGCGGCCCAGGTCCCGGTCCACGGGCGCGGGCCGGCTGCTGCACAGGGCCAGCTCCAACCGATCGGGCAGGGCGGCGGGGCTCGACAGGGGTGGCCTGGTGGCCTTCTGGCGCCGCCCGCGCCCCAGCCCACCCCGCCCCACCGCGAACGGCTGGCACCAGCCGGACGCGAGAGAAGAAAAGGCCCGCCGCAGGCGCAGCGAACCCTCAACGCCACCGTCCCACCCAACCAGCCAACCACCACCCACAAAGCCAAGGACAGGAAGGGGAAGGAGAGGGTTGTCGGGATGGTGAGTTTCACCTTGACGGCCACTCACCACGGCCGCTGACCTGCGCTTTCGTCCGGAAAGCGGGGGCTGTGGCCGGGATGGGCGGCCACGGGTTGGTGCATCGGTTCTCACCACCGGTTGTCGCACCGGTTAGTAAACCTGTTGTCGGATCGTGACCGTACGGGCTGATCTTGGTAAGAAATCCGGTGAGAACCGCGGGCTTGTCTACGGGTGCTCGCCGCCACCGGGGCGGCGGGCGCCGACGTTGAGGAGCCCGTGATGGCGAGGCCGCCCGAGATCGACCACGCCGTGGTCGCCGCGCTGTACCGGTTCCGGATGGCCACGGCCGAACAGCTGCGCGCACTCCACACCCCGACAGCCAGCTGGAGCTGATGCGCCGACGGCTGCGGCGGCTACGCAAGGAGGGCCTGGTCGAGGACGTCGTCCTCCCCCAGGCCGGGAAGCTGCGGGCCTGGTACCTGACCGAGCGGGGCGCGCGGATCGCCGCCCGCTTCCCGGAACTGGAGGGCGTGACCTCCCCGCCGCTGCCCGAGGACAAGACCGAGGCGAGGCTGCGGGTCGGACACATCCCGGCCGTCACCCGCACCCAGACCGCCTTCGTCGCCGGCGCCCGCAAGGCCGGGGACGAGTGCCAGCCACTGGACTTCCTGCCCGAGGTCTACCACCGCTACGGCGAAGGCCCAGGCGGCGCCGTCATCCCCGACGGACTGCTGCACTACACGACCGACGCCGGCGGCCGGGCGCTGCACCGGGCGTTCGTCGAGGTGGACCGCGGCACCATGGCAGCAAGAAGCTGGCCGCCAAGCTGATCGGCTACGCCCGGGGGCGCCTCCAGTCTGCCCGGTCGGCTGATGGGAGCTTCCAATAATGGGGAAGGGAATCGCCGGATGAGTTGTACGTGCCACTCTGTCTGTCTGTGATGGCGGCGACACACTGGGGGAGGCTTGGTGGCTGCCAGCGGTGACACCAAGGGCATGAAGGCGCAGCCGGCCGTGTTCGTGGGCCCCCATCAGTTGCTGCGGCCGTTGGGTGAGGGCGGGATGGGGGTGGTGTACCTTGCC
Organism: Streptomyces kaniharaensis; assembly: GCF_009569385.1. Lineage (NCBI taxonomy): Bacteria > Bacillati > Actinomycetota > Actinomycetes > Kitasatosporales > Streptomycetaceae > Streptomyces > Streptomyces kaniharaensis. The sequence continues at coordinate 134,771 of NZ_WBOF01000002.1, read as the reverse complement.
CGCTCGCCTGGGCTGAGACTGCTCGCGGTGAAGGTCATCCGGCCCGAGTACGCCGAGGAGCCTCAGTTTCAGGACCGGTTCCGGCAGGAGGTGGAGGCCGCCAGGCGGGTGACGGGGTTCCACACGCCGCCTGTGGTGGACGCGCAGCCGCGCGGTCCCCGGCCGTGGATGGCTACGTCGTACCTGCCGGCGCCGTCGCTCGGTGAGGTGGTCAGGCGGTTCGGCCCGCTCGGCGAGGCGGGTGTACGGGCGTTGGGGGCCGCCCTCGCGGAGGCGCTGGCCGCGATCCACGCGGTGGGAGTGGTGCACCGTGATCTCAAGCCGGGCAATGTGCTGATCGCGCGAGACGGTCCGCGCGTCATCGACTTCGGCATCAGCCGTGCCTTCGATGCCGTTCATCTGACCCGGACCGGCATGGTGTGCGGCACGCCCGGATACATCGCTCCGGAGCGCATCGTCTCCGCGTCCGTCACCTACGCCTCATCGGACATCTTCTCGCTCGGCTGCCTGCTGGTGTACGCGCTCAACGGCCGTACCCCGTTCGGTACCGGTGAGCCCGCGCAGGTCAACCGGCGGGTGGTGTACGAGTGGCCGGACCTCTCCGGAGTGCCCGCCGTGCTGGGCCCGCTGGTGGCCGCGTGCCTGGACAAGGACCCGGCCCGACGGCCCACGGCGGCAGCCGTGCTGGCCGCGCTGGCTCCGGCCGATCCGGCGGCGCTGCTGAGTCCGGGACTGCTGGCCGACATCGAGGCCCGGGAGCGGCAGGCGGGGATCGACCTGGCCGCGCCGCCCGCTGATCCGCCCGCGCTGCCGGTGCGGATGTGGCAGTCGCTCAGCCGCCGCGCTCTGTTCGGCCTCGGTACCGGGCTCGGCGCGGGTGTAGCCGCGGCCGTCGGCGTGCCGCTGCTGCTCACCCGTCGGGCACGGGCGACCGCCGGGACGGCGACGGTCGGCAAACCCGTGGACGCGTGGGGAGCTGACGCGGCAGGCGCGAGCCCCTTGCCCGACGCGCCGGCCCCGCTGTGGAGCCAGCCGTTCAGCGGTGTGACGGTCGGCCATCAGCTGTCCGTCCTCGGCTCTACCCCGGTGTTGTGGACCGAGGGGCTGGGCGCGACAGGCCTGGATGGGTTGACGGGGCGTCGGGCGTGGTCCCAGCAGCAGGTCCAGTTCTTCCAGGCGCAGAACGGGCTCCTCTACGGGACGTCCCTGGACTTCAAGAGCCTGGTGTGGCTGAACGCGGCGGCCGAGGACCACCGGATCCCGCTCACCGTGCCCGCGGAGCAGCAGATGTACGCCGCGATGAGCATGCGGGTCTTCGGCGCGGACGACCGGACCGTGGTGATGGCCCGGCAGACGTCCGCCACCGGCGGCGGAGTCGTCGTCGGGGCCGATCTGGGCAGCGGGGAGGTGCTGTGGCAGCACGAGGTCGCCCAGGACATGGCGGTGAGCATGGCCCGTCACATGGAGTCCGAGTTCAGCGGTTCCGGCAGCTCGATGGGCCTGGTCGCCGACGGCAGGTGCTACTACCGGGACGGTGACGTCCTGCACGCGGTGGACCTGCGAACCGGCGCGGCCCAGTGGCAGGCCGCCGGCCTCGGGAACGCCTCAACGCCCTCGCGGCTGATGCGTACCGGCGAACTGCTGGTGGTCGTCAGCGGCCAGACGGCCGTGGCCTTGGAACCGGCCACCGGGCGGCAGCGCTGGACGGCTCCCCCGGCGCCCCAGGTGGTTTTCGGCTGTGCGCTCGGCAGCGGCAGGCTGGTGCTGTCCGGGGCCCTGGGCACGGCGTACTGCCTGGACGTCACGACCGGAAAAGGACTCTGGCACTCCACTGTCGCGGCGGTGACCGAGCCGGGCGCGGCCGGTGACTTCCGGGCGCCGTCCGCGGGTGACGGCTTCTTCGCTGTCCCGCTGTCGCCAGGTCCGTTCGGAGCGGCCGTCCTCGACGCCGCCAATGGTGCGGTCCGCTGGGTGGCGCGGCCAGCCTCTGACGAGGGCCGCTGGACCACCGCGGCAGACGGCAAGACGCTCTACTGCGCCTCCGCCACTACGCTGCGCGCCTTCCGGGCCGGTGGCGCATGAGCGCGCAGACCGTCGGTCCGTACCGCATTCTGCGAAACCTCGGTGCGGGGGGCATGGGTGCCGTCTACCTGGCCGCCACCGGCAGCGGGCGCCCCGTCGCGGTCAAGACCGTGCAGCAGCAGTACGCGGCCGACGTCGAGTTCCGGCGCAGGTTCACCCAGGAGGTCGCGGCAGCCAGGTCGGTCAACGGCGCCTACACCGTCGCCGTGGTGGACGCCGACACCGAGGCGGAGGTTCCCTGGCTGGCCACCGAGTTCGTCGCCGGGCCGTCGCTGCACCAGGCCGTGGCGCGGCACGGTGCGCTCGCCGGGCCCTCGCTGCAGACCCTGGGAGCGGGACTGGTGGAGGCGCTCGCCGCGATCCATCGCGCTCGGATCATCCACCGGGACCTGAAGCCCTCGAATATCCTGGTCGCCCGGGACGGACCGAGGGTCATCGACTTCGGTATCAGCAAGCCGGCGGCCGACGCGCTGCCCACCGCGTCCGGCGAGATCATCGGCACCCCCGGGTTCATGTCTCCCGAACACGCGGCAGGGCTGAACCTCACCCCCGCCAGCGACCTGTTCTCATTCGGCGCCGTACTGGCCTTCGCCGCGACCGGCCGCGCGCCCTTCGGCGAGGGACCGCCGGCGGTGCTGATCTACCGGGCCTCGGAGGAGCCCCCGGATCTGGACGGGGTGCCACCGGAGCTGACGGGACTGCTGGTGCGCTGTCTGGACCGGGATCCGGCCCGGCGGCCCGCACCGGCCGAGCTCGCCGAGGCCTTCCGGTACGGCCCGGCGGTCGGCACCGACTGGCTGGGCGGGGCGGAGCGGACCGTACGCCGACGTGAGCGCGAACTGAACCGGGTGCTGAGCGATCCCAACGGCACCCGGCGTCGCCTGCTCCTCCTCGGCGGAGCGCTGCTCGCCACAGCCGCCGCGGGCGGTGTCACCCGGGCGCTGTGGCCGGGCACCTCGGGGGCGCCCCCGACAGCCTGGTCGGTGACACTTCCCAGGGCCGGAATGACACCGGTGAGCTGCGGCCCGGCGGCGGTGGTGTGCGCGGACCGCACCGGGACCATCGGCTACGACCGTTCCGACGGGCGGGTGCTGTGGAACAGCACCACGGAGACCGGAACGCTCCCGGTCGGCGACAGCGGGCGGGTGTGGTCCGTGGACCCGGACGGCTCGGTGCAGGCACGCGACGCGCGCAGCGGTGCCACGCTCTGGCGTTCGTCCGAGAAGGTTCCCGGAGCGCAGGCCCTCGCCCTGCCGCTGCCAGATCTGCTGCTGGTCACCGGAGCGGACGGAGCCCTGCACGGCTACGACGCAGCCGGAGGACGCCGGCTATGGAGCAGTACGGCACTGGGCACCTCCTACCGCATCCAGGGCATGCCCTCGGCGGGGCTGCTGATCGTCCTGCTCCTCGGAGACCCGGCCCGGGCCATCAAGGGCGCCTTCCGCTTCGTGGCGCTCGACATCGCGACCGGACGCCAACGCTGGACGCTCGACGCCCAGGACCTGTACGCGCCGCCGAGCGGGAACCGACTGTACGCCCTGGCCCCGGATCTCGCCCTCGTCGCCGTGGACGGCCAGGGCGGAACCACCCTCTGGAACCGGCCCACCGGTCTTCCGCCGGCCTCCGCGACCATGTACGCCGGCGCCTACCAAGGTTCGCTCTCGCTCCGCCAAGGAGTGGTCACCTGCCTGCCCGTCGCCGCGGCGACGGCCGACGACGCCCAGACCGTGACAGCGGCGTTCGACACCGCGGGCGCCCGGCTCTGGATCGGCTCGCACACCGGCGCCATCACTGGGTGTGCGGACGACGGAGCCGTAGTCGTGACCGGCGGCCCGCAGGGCGCGTCCGGCGTCGACCTGCACACCGGGCACACCGCGTGGACCTGGCCGTCCGCACAGGGTGCCGCCACCGTCCAAGGCGCCTCTGGAGGGGCGGTCCTCGTCACCACGCCGACCGCCGCCGGCGGGATCACCCTGCAGTCACTCACCAGCGCCATCGGCACCCCGCAGTGGCACCAGACGTTCGCCCGGCAGCCAGGGGTCCCGCAAACCCTCCTCCAGGATTCGGCCCTCCTGCTCCGCTACGGAACCACCCTGACCGCCTATCACCTGTCAGCCCGCTGACAGCCTCCGAAAGGTTCATCACGAGATGGCCGAGATCGAGGACACCCCACCCACGACACAGCCGCTGCCGACCCTCCCGAGCACGCGCCCCCTGCCGGCACAGGCCACTCCCGCCACCCTTCCCGACCCGGCGGACCTGCGCCCGGCCGGACCCACCCGGCGGTGGACCTGGCTGCTCGCAGGCATCACCGCCGGTGCGGGCACCGCAGCGCTCGTCCTGGGCCTGGTGGCCAACCTCGTCACCCCGGCGACGACCGCTGCGCCCGCGCCGACCGCCACGGCCACGCCCGCGTCCTCCGACCCGGCGAGCCCCACTACCGCGCCCTACACCACCTTGGTGGCGGGCTGCGCGCTCCTGCGCCCCGAGACGGTCGACCGCTATGCCAAGGGAGCCGCCTGCACCGAGCACAAGCCGGTCGGGGGCACAACGTTGGCGAACGGGAGCTGGTCAAGCAGGGAGCCCGGCCTGACCGAGATGCTGGTCATGGTCATGCTGTCCCCGTTCGCCGACCGCATCTACCAGCAAACACTGTCCAGCGACCGGACGATGGCGGCCACCGCCGGCATGAAGACGACGGACGACCGGGCCGTTCCCGACCTCGGGGAGAAGGCGACTCTCCTCTACACGACCGCGAGCGGGTTCGGCCATGTCGACCTCGTGGTGCTCCAGCGCAACGCGCTCCTCACCATCCGCTACGAAGCACACACCCTCTCCGGGTACACACTCAAGGACATCCCACCCGCTGACGCCGAAGCCGCCGCCACCGCTTGCGCCCAGGACGCACTGGCCACGCTCACCACCTCGTGAAACCACAACGCCACAAACACACGGTGCGGCCCGCGACTCACCTCGGCCCAGAACCCTGCCCTTGCCGAATACCTCATCCGGGCTGGTGAGGACGGTTTCGATGTAGGGCGCGGTTGCTCGAGTCAGCGCTCTCGCGTGATGGCGGTGGGCGCGGCATGATGATCGGCCGTGCTGCTGAGACTGGCATATCTGGGCGTCGCGAACGCGTTCGCGATGCTCCGGCTGCTGCCGATGAGTGACCGCGAGAAAGACGTTGAGATCCTGGCCCTGCGCCATCAGATCACGGTGCTGGAAAGGCAGCTGAGCGGACAGCGGGTACGGTTCGACGCGAGCGACCGGGCCTTCCTCGCAGCCCTGCTGCACCAACTCCCGGCACAGGCGCTGCGTCGAACGCGCTTGTTGGTGCAGCCAGACACCGTCCTGCGCTGGCACCGCGACCTGGCCGCCCGTCGTCATGCCGCCCGGTCCCGGCCCAAGCGCGGAGGCCGACCGCGGACGGTGCGCTCCGTCCGCACCCTGGTGCTGCGCCTGGCCGACGAGAACCCGACCTGGGGCTACCGTCGCCTGCACGGCGAGCTACTCGTCCTCGGGGTGAAGGTGGCCGCCTCCACGGTCTGGGAAATCCTGAAAGAAGCCGGCATCCAGCCGTCACCCGAGCGCACTTCTACCACCTGGGCCGACTTCGTGCGCTCCCAGGCCGACGCGCTCCTGGCGTGTGACTTCTTCGAGACGGTCACCCTGTCCGGGGCTCGCCCGTACGTGTTCGCGGTGATCGAGCATGCCAACCGGGTGTGTCCAGCCAACGGCTCTGTCCCGTAATCGGTGGTAACCAAGGGTGACCGGCATCGTTGGCGTGGTGTGCGAGATGTCAACGAGCTTGTGAGCGTGGTGTTTTCGGGGCTCTCGGCGCTGGTCATCGAGGGTGTGGCGGACGAGGGCGACCTGATCCGGGTGACGGCGCGGACCCGGGATGAGCCGGTGCCGTGCCCCGTGTGCGGGACGCCAACAGGGCAGGTACACGGTTTCCACGGGCGAAGGGTCGCGGACGTGCCGGTGGACGGACGGCGGGTCGTTGTCTCGGTGAGGTTGCGGCGCCTGGTGTGCCCGGTGCTCGACTGCCGGCGGCAGACGTTCCGCGAGCAGGTTCCCGGCGTCGTGGAGCGGTATCAGCGCCGCACCAACCGTCTGGCCGACCAGCTCGGCTCTGTGGTCAAGGAGTTAGCGGGCCGGGCGGGCGCCCGCCTGTCACGCGTGCTGGCCTGCTGGATCTCCCGCTCGACCGCCCTGCGCGTGCTCATGCGCAGGGCACTGCCGCCGCCGCGCGTCCCGCGCGTGCTCGGCGTCGACGACTTCGCCCTCAAGCGCCGACACCGCTACGCGACCGTGATCATCGACGCCGAGACCGGCGAACGGATCGACGTCCTGCCCGATCGCAGCGGCGAGACCCTGGCGGCGTGGCTGCGCGAGCATCCCGGGGCCGAGTACGTCTGCAGGGACGGCTCCGGCTCCTACGGCGAGGCGATCCGCCAGGCCCTGCCCGAAGCGGTCCAGGTCAGTGACAGGTGGCATCTGTGGAGCAACCTGTGCGGCAAGGTCCTGGCCGAGGTCCGCTCCCACGCCGCCTGCTGGGCCACCGCCGTGAACCCCGTCCGGCCCGGGGGCGTGCGCGAGCAGACCACCCGCGAGCGCTGGCAGCGGGTCCACGATCTGCTCGACAAGGGCGTCGGCCTGCTCGAATGCGCCCGCCGCCTCGATGTCGCCCTGAACACCGTCAAGCGGTACGCCCGCATGATGGAGCCCACCGGCGACCGCCGTGCACCCCGCTACAAGCCCACGCTCGTCGACCCCTACCGCGACCACCTGCGTACTCGCCGCGTGGAAGACCCGGCCGTCCCAGTCCTCCAGCTCTTCAGGGAGATCAAGGAGCTGGGCTACACCGGGAGCCTCAACCTGCTCTACCGCTACATCACCCAGGGCCGGGCCGAGGGCGACAAGCCCGTCACCACCCCACAGCGCTTCGCCCGCCTCCTTCTCACCCGCCCCGAGAACCTGCGCGACAAGGACGCCGCACTGCTGCGGGAACTCACCAAGGCCTGCCCCGAGATGACCGAACTCTCCTGTCTGGCAGGTGAGTTCGCAAAGCTTCTGACCCCGGCAAAGGGCAACGACGCCAAGCTCACCGACTGGATCACGGCAGTTCACACCGTCGACCTGCCCCACCTGCATTCCTTCGCGAACGGCCTCGAACTCGACCGTGCCGCCGTCGATGCCGGACTCACCACCCCGTACCACAACGGCCGCACCGAGGGCGTCAACACGCGAACCAAGCGGATCATGAGGCAGATGCACGGCCGAGCCGGGTTCACCCTCCTCCGTCACCGCATCCTCCTCCAGTGATCACTACACAGCGCTACCACCGATTACGGGACAGAGCCGATTACGGGACAGAGCCGTTGGCTGGACACACCCTACTAGGCCGTTGCCCGCTGGACACGGTAGCTCCAGCGTGCGAGTGACCGGACGACGGTTTCGGCACCGATGGGGTTGGCGCTGTGAACGAAGACCGCCCCGATCCGAAAGGGCCGTCCGTTGAAGGCGGCTTCTTCCATGAGGGTCACCACCGGCATGATGGTGTCGTCGCCGCCGAGATCATGGTCGAGCCATAGCTCGTCAATGAAGCTGTCGCGGTGCTCTTCCAGGAGCTGGATGCCTTCGCCGCTGGTGCGGGCGATCCGCGTGGCCCTGGGGAGCGGTCGGAGGTCGTCTATGCCAAGGACGACGGGCATCGGCGCAGTGGGGGCTTCCTTCACCGGATTATTGTCACAGTAGGCGGGCGGGATAACCACGGGGTATTGAGGTTCTGCTGCGCGGGCCGCCAGTGCCCGCAACAAGGTGGGCCGCAGACTCTTGTTGATCCATGATGAGCGGAGCGGCGCCCATCCAAAGCCGTTTGGGGATGCCGACTTGGGCCTGAGTGGACGTTAAGTCCGTTTCTGGTAGCGGCCTCGTCCGGGTTGGGTGAGGAAGCCTTGGCGGGTGAGGCGTCCGAGGCGGCTGCGGGTGATGTTGACGGACGCCTCGTCGGTGGGTATGCCGAGGAGTTCGTGCAGCTCGCGTGCCCGGAATGCCTGGTCGGGGTGCTGGTTGAAGGTATTCACGATTGCCTGGTAGGTGGTGTTCGTCTCGGGTGGTTCGGATTCGGCTCCTGCCGGCGTGACCTCCGCGATGATCTTTCGGGTGGTGGCCAGGTCCGTGAGCCGCGCTTCGGTCTCGGTCAGGTCGGCGGCGAGCTCTTCGATCCGGACTCGTAGTTCTGCGGCCCGGGCGGCGGCCTCGTCCTGCCGGGTCTGGAGGTCTGCCAGGAGTTCGGCGACGTTCACGCGGCCAGTCCAAGGGTGTCGCGCCAGGCCGGGGCTGGTGTGGTGAGGCGGCGGGTCATGTTCGCGGTGGAGGCCCAGTAGACGCGTGAGGCGGAGGTGTCGGGCCGGTGGTCGTACTCGTGGGCGAGGCGCCGATGCAGCATCAAGGTGCCGTTCGTCTGCTCCACCACCCACCGTTTCGGCTGCGGGACGAAGCCCTTGCCCTGGTCGGCCGGGTTGCGGCGGACGACTTCGACGTCGATGTCCAGCAGTGCACCGTGGATGACGACCTCGTCCTTGAAGCCCTGGTCCACCAGGGCCTTCTCCAGACGCATCCCGCACCGTTCGGCGGCCTGGTCGAGCAGGGCGGTGCCGGCGGCGTTGTCGTGGGCGGAGGCGGCCAGGACGACGACACCGATGATCAGCCCCATGACGTCGACGGCCAGTCCCCGCTTGCGGCCCGACACCTTCTTGTTCGCGTCCAGTCCCGTGGTGCTCTTCGGAACACCGGCGGCCGCGCGGACGGACTGGGTGTCGATGATCACGAGGGACGGGTCCTCTAATCGGCGGGCCCTCTCCCGGATTTGGCAACGCAGGAGTTCCTGGATCCGCTGGTCGAGCCCATCCTGGCGCCACAGGCCGAAGTAGTAGAACACCGCCGACCAGGACGGCAGGTCATGGGGCAGGTAGCGCCACTGACAGCCCGTCCGGTTCTGGTAGAAGACCGCGTTCACGATCTCCCGCAGATCACAGGACCCCGGATCCCCGGTCGCCGATCGCGCCACCCGGTCCTGCTTCCAGGCCGTGATCATCGGCTCGATCAACGCCCATTGCTCGTCCGATAAGTCGCTCGGATACGCCCGTCTGTCCATGCGCCGCAGAACATCACCCGAACCACGACTGGCACGCCAGTACGGCCAACGTTCACACGAACGAGCGATCACGAGCCGAGAGAAAAGGGACTTAACGTCCACTGAGAATGACCAGATGATCGCCACCTTGCTCGAAGAACCCGTCGAGCCGCCACGTATCGTCGCCGAGCTCGCAGCCGGGCGGGGTGCTGGTCGCCATGAATGAGATCGAGGTCGTCGTCGCCCATTCCGAGCGCGCGACCCTGCGCGTCGGCGACGTGTTCCTAAAGGTGGACACCGATCAGGCCCGAATCGACGTCGAGGTCGAGGCGATGGCCCTCGCGCCGGTCCCCACCCCGAGGGTCCTGTGGCGCAATCCGCCCGTGCTCGCGATCACTGCTGTCCCGGGAACGGCGCTCGGGCGCCTCGGCGAGCCGTCGACCGCATCGTCGGCGGCTTGGGCCGCGGCGGGTGCCGCAATTCGGAAGTTGCACGAGGCGCCGTTGCCGCCCTGGTCCGGCCGACGCCGCCGGGGTCCCGACGAGTTGGCGGCGGAACTCGACGGCGAGTGCGAGTTGCTCGTGACGAACGGCATCCTGCCCGCCGACCTGGTCACCCGTAACCGCCAGATTGCCAAGGCCGCGATCCGGCCGTGGACTCCGGTATTCACCCACGGCGACCTGCAGATCGAGCACGTCTTTGTCGACGGCGACGAGGTCACCGGCATCATCGACTGGTCCGAGGCCGGCCGGGGTGATGCCCTGTTCGACCTCGCCACCTTGACGCTCGGACACGAGGGGCACGTCGAAGACGTCATCGCCGGCTATGGCACCGACGTCGACCTCGACGTGATCCGCGCGTGGTGGTCGTTGCGAAGCCTGCTGGGGGTTCGTTGGCTGGTCGAGCACGGCTTCGACGCGTTCGCGCCGGGCTGTGAGGTCGACGTTCTCAAGTCCCGGATGTGAGCCGAGGAGGAGGAACTGGCCAACTTTCGGGGCCCGGGTGGGCCGCCCGACTGCCGGTGGGGGATTCCAACCGAAAGCATCCCAAAAGGGTTGGCCAATCGTCGGCTGCTCAACGACCTCGAAGCCGCAGGGCAACGGCTGGCCTGACGAGCCATGGACAACGGCGTGGGCTACTTTGCGGCTTGGGTCAGAGATAGGACTCCGGGGCCGTCTTACCTCAGTTCGGCGGACGCGACGGTGCGTTGCGGTACAGCGGGGGAATCTGGAGGGAGCCCCGACGCTGGAGCCCGGCGGGGGAGTACCAGTGCGCGTGCGGCCATGGCCGGCTCAGCTCCGGTCCGCACGCGCCATCCGGCCGGACACCGTCGGCGACCGCCCCGAACTCGGGAACACCAGCCCCGGCGATGATGGGCACTGGATAGAGCCTGCCGTCAGGGTCGGCGACGTACGGTTGTCCGCACCCCGTGCACCACAGCCCCAGGCTCGCCCAAGCGCCCGGAATCTGCTGACCGTCCAGCGAGCCGGCCGCGAACCGCCGAGCGCCGGCCCCACACGGGCACTGCCCCCGGGCGACATAGAGACCTGAGTCCGGCACGAGATCGTGCTGCACACCGAGCCAGCCGGACGAAAGGCCGAGAGCCCGAGCGAGCGCCCGACGCTGCTTGGCATCCGGGCTGCCTTGCCCGCTTCCCCATCGCGCCAGCAAGTGCCCTTCCAGATGCGCCGCGCGGCAGACGTCGACGGCGGTGCGGCCAGTGGCCGCGTGCACGAGCCGGATCCGGCGGGCCAACGGGTCGAGCAGGTGCAGGCTCCAGGCACGGTGGGAGAGCAACGCCTCGACCGCCTGCTGGGGGTCGGCCTCCTCGGCGAGTGCACGGTCTCCGGCACGCTGCCGGTGAGCAGGCACCTCTTCACATCGATGACGGGGACGGACTGGACGCCGCCGCCATTCGCGGAAGTCATTCCCGCCGTGGAGAACCTGGCGCCCTGGTAGTCGTCGACCGCCTCCAGACCGAACCCAGCCTCCGCTTGCCCCTCTCTGGCCCGGCGGTCCCTCAGGCCGTGCAGGATCTTGCCCACCTCGCCCACCAGCACCAGGTCCCGATCCTGGCCGCTCTGGACTCAGCAGACCACCACTCCGCTCGCCGGCTGGGTGCCGACATCGTTGTCACGCTGAACCGCACGGGCGACCTGGTCGAACTGGCCGTCACCGAGCTCGACCTCGACCTGCCCGTCGCCGTCTCCCTCACCCTGGACGCAGCTCGAGGCCGCTCTCAAGAAGCGCGCCATCCCCAACGTCATGGAGCTCTGCCGGCGAGGCTCTTGCTGGTTACCCGGCCGACTCCCCGCAGCCCGAGCCCAGCGCGCGGGCGTGGCTGGCGGAAGCAGCGTCGGCGCAGCGGGCAAGACCGTCTTGCAGCGCCTGCTCGCCGTGATCTTCGAGTGCGGGGCCGGCGGGAGTGACGTCGCTATCGAGCTGGAACGTCGCGCAGGTGGCGAGGGCGTCCAGGACGGCGGCGAACAGGAGGTCCAGGCTCTCGGAGGTGGACGGGTGGTCGGTGCAGGTGCCGGTGGCCACTAGGGTGGGGCCTCGCGAGGACGTGAAGGAGGAGCACAGCGTGGCTGACCAGGCCGGCCTGTTCACGGTCCTCGAGGGCGCTGACGGAAGCGGCAAGAGCGCCATCACCGAGCAGCTGGTGGCCGCGCTGCACGCCGTCGGGCACACCGTGCGCCGCCTCGACCGCGCCCGGCCGACCGGAGACGCGCCGCACGCCGCCCTGGTGCGCGCCGTCAACGAGCTGTTCCGCTCGCCGACCGCCACCGCATCCGGCTGGGAGCACCTGAGCCTGGCCGCTGCCGCGCAGTACCACTCCGTCCTGCACGCCCAGGTCGTACCCGCCGTGGCGGGGGGCGAGATCGTCATCGCCGACAGCTGGTGGGACAAGACCTGGGTGCGGCTGGGCCTGGAGGCCGAAATCGTCCACAACCTCGACGAGCACCGGCGCCGGGCGCTCCAGGAGCGGCAGCAGGCGCTGCTGCCGCCCAGCCCCCTGCCCGCCCGGCTGCGCCTGACCGTCCTGATCGACACCCCACTGCGGGACCGGATCGCCTGGTACCAGGCCGCGGGCTGCCCGGACGCGGTGCTCGGCCGCGCGGGGGTCCTGACCCGGGACACCGAGGAGTTCGGCGAGTTCACCGAGCGCATCGCCACCGGCCTGCGGCAGCTCGCCTCGCTGCACGGCTGGCCTGTCGTCGCCAACGGTGTCCACCGCACCGCCGCGCAGGCGGCCACCGACCTGTGCGCCCTGATCGAGCAGCGCACCCGATCCGCCGTCCATGCACCGGAGCCCGTATGACCAGCAGCCCGAAGCCCACCGTCGACGCGGTGGTCCTCACCATGAACGACCGCCCCGCCGAGTTCCCGCGGGCGATGGCCTCGCTCCTCGCCCAGGAAGGCGTCGACCTGCGCGTGGTCATCGTTGGCAACGGCTGCGAGCCCGACTACGTGCCCGACGGCGTCACCGTCGTGGCCCTGCCGGAGAACCTCGGCATCCCCGAGGGCCGCAACGTCGGAGCCGACGCCCTCGCCGGGGTCGACGCAGGCGAGTTCATCTTCTTCTTCGACAACGACGCCATCCTGCCCGGGACCGATGTCCTGGCCCGGCTCGTCGAACAGGCCCGCCGCCACCCCGAGGCCGCCTACATCCAGCCCCGGATCGCGGACCCCGACACCGGCGTCACCGTGCGGCGCTGGGTGCCGCGCCTGCGGGCCGGCGACCCGAGCCGGCCCGGTACCGTCACCGCGATGGCCGAAGGTGTCGTGCTGATCCGCCGGGCGGATTTCGAGCGCGCCGGGCGCTGGCCCGGCGCGTTCTTCCTGTACCACGAGGGCTTTGACCTGGCCCTACGGATCTGGGACCTGGGCCGCACCGGCTACTACGCTCCGGACATCATCGTCCAACACCCGGCCAGCGACCCGGCCCGACACGCCCTCTACCTGCGGCTGGTTGCCCGCAACAGGGTGTGGGTCGCCTTCCGGCGCCTGCCCGCGCCGCTCGTCCCGATCTACATCACCTCGTGGATCGTCATCACGTCGCTGCGCATGCGGCGCGACCGTGCCGCCCTGGGCACCTGGTTCAAGGGACTGCGGGAGGGCCTGCGCGGTGGGCACGGGGAACGCCGTCCGATCTCGTGGACCACGGTGTGGCGCCTGGCCCGGGCCGGACGCCCCCCGATCCTGTAACCCCGCCGGCCCGTGCGGGCGGCGCCCACCCGGCGCCGCTCACGCCGGCACCGGCGCGCGGTTGTTCCACCGCTCTTCCTGCGTCCGGTCGCGCAGCGGGGCTACCAGCCACGGCACCAGCCGCGGTACCGGCACCGCAGTGAGCTGCTCGACGGGGTGCAGCAGACCCCTCTCGTCCAGGTCGGCGGTCCAGACCGCGAACCGGGCGTTCGGCGCGGCCGGGTTGACGCCGACCTCGCCCTTCGGGCCGCAGGCGCCGTTGAAGGGCAGGCAGATGCCCTCGGTGTTCCAGTAGGTCCAGGCTTCCAGCGCCTTGGCCTGCTCGAAGACGTGGTAGAGCTGCGGGTAGCGGTCCAGCAGGCGGACCTCGCGGAAGAGCAGCTGGCCCAGCAGGTGCGGGGCCAGCTCCTCCAGTTGGTCGGGGCTGATCCGCTGGAAGGAAACGTCGCGCACGTCCTGGCCGGGCGCCAGGCCGGTGGCGGCGAACTGGTGGGCGACGCGCCGCCGGACGTAGGCGGCGACCCCGTCGGCGAGGCCGGGCTCGATACGGCCGATGAGATCGAGCAGGCGCGCATGCCCGGGCTGGAACTGGCCGAGGTCGAAGAGGGTGCCCATGCTGGCCACGGCGTCGAACGCCAGCTGCTTGTAGAGGTGGTTGTTCAACTCCCCGTGTTCCGCGCACTCCTGGGTGGCGCGGCTGCGGGAGTGGAGCATCAGGTACTCGGCGACGGCCTCGAAGTAGAGGTAGCCGAGGTAGGGGAGGTCGGGGACGGCGTCGGCGAGGGCGTCGACGAAGGGCTGATTCTCGCTCTCCTGGCCGGCGGCGCCGTACAGCAGCAGGTCGAGCAGCGGCGCGGTGGCGTGCACCCGGTCGGTGACCGAGCGCGTGACCCGCTCGTCCTCCGCGGTGGTGAGGGTGTGGCGAAGCGCCCGGTAGGTGCGCAGGTGGACGGCGCCCAGGCGCAGGTAGTCCAGCCCCTTCACCGGGCCGGGCCGCTCGGGCACCACCTCGATGACCAGCGGGGTGCTGCCGCGGCGGCTGTCCAGGTCACCGCGGCTGCCCAGCATGTGGGCGCCGAGGTTGTGCGGCCGCAGGGCGCCACCGGCAAGCTCGGTGAGCGGGGCGCCGTAGACGGCGCCGACCAGGCAGCCTGTGGAGGCGAGGAGCTGGCCGCTGGCGCGCACCTGATCCACGGAGCGGGTCAGGTGCATCAGGCGGACCGGGGCGCCGGCGGTGAGGGCGTCCAGCAGGGCGTTGGCGCCGAGCAGGTGCCCATTGGGGGTCTGCTCGAGGTGCTGGCGCCAGTCGGCTTCGGTGGCGGCCAGGCCGGTAGGCGCCGCCCGGCGGGGCGCGGCGCCGAAGTCGGTGTGGGCGTGGTCCCACTCGGTGTGCACGGCCTCTCCTACTTCTGCGCGGGCAGCACGGCGTCGAGCGCCTGCCGCAGGGCTTGGTGGTCGGTGGCGCCGTCGAGGCGGGTCTGTTCGCTGTGGACCACGAGGTCGTGGGCGAGCGGCGGCGCCCAGCCGGGGACCGGGCGGCGCAGCCGGGCCGGGTCGGGCCACCAGCGCTGAATCGGCAGCCGGTAGCGGTCGAGGGCATCGGCGGCCTTGAGCAGGTCGACGGCCTGGTGGTGGTGCCGGTAGGCGGTGGCCTGCTGGTCGGTGAAGGCGGTGTGGGGGACGTCGTGGAGGGCGACGGCGGTGACCGCCTCGGCTGTCGGCCCGGCACCGAGCGCTTCGGTCACGGCGGCAGTCGTGGCACGCGGCGGCGATCGCGAGCGCGCGGGCCCGTTCGGGCCCCACGCCGTGCGCCGGGGCGAGGAGCTGGACGAGGACGGCGACGCGGGCGCCGTGCCGCACCCCGTGGATCGACCCGGCGGCCTGGGCGCGGGCGAACCAGGCCACGTCGGGGACGAACAGCGTCGGGCGCTGCGAGGGACGGGGCCGTGGAGCGCTGTCGGGGGGCCGGTTGCACGCGATCCAGGACAGCGTCTCCCGGTCCAGAACCTGATGGTCGGGAAGGCGGCCGGCCGCCGCCAGCGCGCGCAGCGTCTGGTCCGCCGGCAGGGGATCGGAAGGGGTCATGCGGGGCTCCAGAAGTGGTTCGGTCAGGGGCGGCCGGGTGCTTCGGGGCGCGGTCGCGCCGCCTCCGGGTTCGGGGCGCGGGGAGGCGGCGCGACGGCCGGGGCCGGTGTGCTCAGCGCCAGAGGGTGTGCACCGCGTCGATAACCCGCTGCACGTCGGCGGCGGTCATGGCCGGGTAGCACGGCAGGGACAGCTCGCGGGCGGCGACCTGCTCGGTGACGGGCAGGTAGGTCTCGGGGTTGCGGTAGGCGGCGAGCCGGTGCACCGGCTTGAAGTGCACGCTGGTGCCGATTCCGTGCACGTCGCGCAGCGCGTCGGCCACCGTGTCCCGGGTGCGGCCCCGAACCGGGTCGATCAGCACCGGGTACAGGAACCAGCCGTGCCGGACCTCCTCCAGGACGGTCGGCAGGCGCAGCCCGGGCAGGCCGGCGAGCGAGCGGTCGTAGGCGTCGGCGATCCGGGCCCGGGCCGCGGTGAAGTCCGCCAGCTTCGCCCACTGTCGCAGGCCGACCGCCGCCGTGATGTCCGGCATCGTGTACTTCAGGCCCGGGACGGCGACGTCGTACTCGGCGGTGCGTCGCTCGCCGTGCCGGCGCCAGGCGGAGGAGTCGATGCCGTGACGGCCCAGCAGCCGGGCCTGCTCGACGAGGTCGCCGCGGCCGGCGAGCAGGCCGCCCTCGCCGCAGGTGATGACCTTGTTGGCGTAGAAGGAGAAGACGGTCAGGTCGCCGACGGAGCCAGCCCGGGCGCCGTCGCGCCAGGCGTGCAGGGCGTGGGCGGCGTCCTCGATCAGCAGTAGCTGGTGGTCGTCGGCCAGCTTGCGGAAGGCGGCCAGGTCGCAGGGCTGGCCGGCGTAGTGCATGACGGCGATCGCCTTCGTCCGGGGGGTGATCGCCGCCTCGGCCGCCGCCGGGTCGAGGTTGAAGGTCACCTGGTCGATGTCGGCGAACACCGGGGCGGCGCCGCACTGGACCACGGCGTTGGGCACCGCGCAGAACGTCAGGCTCGGCGTGATCACCTCGTCGCCGGGTCCGATCCGGGCGGCGAGCAGGGCGAGGTGCACGGCGGCGGTGCAGGAGGAGACCGCGAACGCGTCCTGGGCGCCGAGCGCCTCCCGCACGGCCTCCTCGAACCGGGTGGCCTTGGGCCCGTGCGTCAGCCAGCCGGAGCGCAGCGTGTCCAGAACCTCCGCTTCCTCCTCCGGGCCGATCGAGGGGCGGTTCCACGGCAGGAACGGCACGGCGGCTACCGGCCGGGCCGGCATGTCGATGCTCATGCCTGCCCCCACGCCCTCGCGTACTCGGTGCCGTAGCGCCGGCAGTCGGCGGTGTCGAGGCGCCTGGTCTTCCCGGCGGCGAAGGCGGTGATCAGGCCGCGGTGGTTGTCGTACTGGGCCTGCGCGGGGTCGGTGACTTGGCCGGTCAGCACCAGGTCGGCCACCTCGCGCGCCCCGTCCTTGAGCGTCGTGGAGCACGCGCCGGGCAGCGCCCGCTGGAGCCGGGCGAAGGAGACCTGGTAGTCGCGGGCGTCCGTCTCGTCCCGCTCCGGGCCGCGGTCGATCACCGCGCCGGGCACGACCTCGGCGACCGCGGCGGCGATGTCGCCGATGGTGCAGTTCTCCGGGTCGCTGCCTACGTTCCAGGCGCCGGTCAGGCGCTGGCCCAGCACCCCGGCCAGGACCTGTGCCACATCGCCGACGTGCACCAGCGGCCGGCGCTGGGAGCCGCCGTTGAGGGGGATGCGGCCGGTGGAGGCGGCGGTGGCGGCCATCTTGTTGACCACCGAGTCCAGCCGCTGGCGGGGCGAGGAGCCGTGCACCGTGGCCAGGCGAAGGCTGGTTAGCGCACAGTCCGCCCCGAGCACGTCGGGCAGGCGCCGCTCGGCCAACACCTTGGTGCGGGCGTAGATGCCCAGTGGGTTGGGCTCGGTGTCCTCGTCGACGGTGCCCTCGTGCAGCCCATAGACGCTGCACGAGGAGAAGAACACGTAGTGCCCCACGCCGGCCGCGGTGGCCGCCTCGGCGGCGATCAGCGGGGAAGCATAGTTGAGCTCGACCGCGAGCTGCTCGTCCACCTGGCTGGCCGGCTCGCCGACGATCCCGCCCAGGTGCACCACGGCGTCCGCGCCGGTGCTCACCTCGGCCAGCAGGGCGGCGTCGCGCAGGTCCCCGCGCACGAAACGGGCGGTGGGCGGCAGCAGCACGGCGGGGTCGTCCTCGCGGTGGTAGATCAGCCCGTCCACCACGGTGACCTCGTGTCCGAGCGCGGCCAGGCGGTGGGAGGCGACGGTGCCCAGGTATCCGGCACCGCCGAGCAGTACGACTCGCATCGTTGGGAATCCCTTCGGTCAGGCGGCCAGCACGGCGGAGCCGGCGGCAGCGGGGACGGTGAACCAGTCCGGGATCGCTCCCGGGGTGTCCTTCAGCCACGCCACGTACCGGTCGATGCCGTCGACGAGGCGGATGCCGGGCTGCCAGCCGAGCAGGTCGGCGGCGCGGCGCGTGTCGGCGCAGCCGCCGAGCGGGTCGCCCTCGGGCCTGGGAGTCTCGACGAAGGCGGCGCCCGGGTAGTGGGCGGCGATGAGTTCGCCGATCTCGCGCACCGTCGTGGGCACCCCGGTTCCGACGTTGACGGTCTGACCCGCCATCTCGTCGGCGACCAGGGCCAGGATCGTGGCGTGGGCGATGTCGTCGACGTGCACCATGTCCCGCACCTGCCGGCCGCCGCCGTTCAGCCGGATCGGGCTACCGGTGTGGGCGGACATCGCCATCCACGGCACCATCCACGAATGCGAGTCGGGCTTGGGCACCTGCGGGTCGCCGTAGACGGAGAAGTACCGCACCGTGGCGTGCTCGGTGCCGGTTCCCTCGAGCATCAGCCGCACCTGGTGCTCCGCCCAGACCTTGGTGTTGGCGTAGACCGAGATCGGGGTGAGCGGCTGGTCCTCCGCGAACCGCGCCAGCCCGCCGCCCACCGGAGTGCCGTCGCCGTACACGGAGGCGGAGGACACGAACACCAGCCGCTTCACCGCTGCCCCGGCCCCGGTGACGGCGTCCAGCACGGTCTGGGTGCCGTGCACGTTGCTGGCGAAGGCGACGTCCGGGTTGCGCGTGCACGCCGCGACGTCCGCGTACGCGGCGGCGTGGATCACGAAGTCCGCTCGGCCGGCCAGCCAGGCAACGGTGGCCCGCTCCCGGACATCCCCAAGGACGACCTCGGCCGCGTGCCGGTCCACCTCGAACCGGTCGCGCACCGCGTGCGGGTAGGCGCCGAAGCTGTCCAGGACGAGCGGGTGGGCCCCGTGCGCGGCGAGCTGGGCGACGATGCGGCTGCCGACCAGGCCGCCGCCACCGGTGACCAGCACGGTGGCTCCGGCGAGCTGCCGGAACCGCATGTCTGACGGTACGTCAACCATGACGGAAGTTCCTCCCGTTGGAGTGCGTGAATTCGTTCCGTCAGTGAACTCCCGGCATCGACACGGAGGTACCGTGTTCCCCCGCTCATCACGTTCATCCTGTTCATGATCATCGTTAGAGGTGCGAATTGACGGCACCAAAGGGACCCAACAGGCAGCTGTCCGCTGTCATCGAAGAGGCCGGGTACACGTACGAAGCCTTGGCCAGAGCGGTCAGGGCGGTCGCCATTGAGGCGGGAGTGAAGCTGGGAACCTCCCGATCGGCGGTGCACTCCTGGGTGGTCGCCAGCGCCATCCCGTCCGGCCGAACGCCCACCTACGTTGCCGAGGCACTCAGCAGGAAGCTCCGGCGGCGCGTGACAGTCGCCGAGATCGGTCTAGGCTCAGACGTCATCGGGGACACGAACGCCCCGGACCCCCTGGCCGCCGCTTCCGATCTCGGGAGGCTTATCGTGCACAATCGCCGGGACTTCCTCTCCCTCGCGTTCTCCGCCGGCGCCGTTCTCTTCCCACTCGACTACGACCCCCAGGCCGCTGCCGCCGCCCTACGCGCCACAGCCGCAGGCCATCGCGTCGGCATCGACGAAGTCGCCACCGTCCGCCAGTTCACCGAGATGTTCCGCACCGCTGACGAGCGCCTCGGCGGCGGCCACGGACTCGTCGCCATCGCGTCGTTCCTTAACGACGTCGTCACCCCAATGCTCAACGGCACCTTCCCGAACGACCAGGTCCGCCGAAGCGCCTTCGGGGCCGGAGCCGAGCTGGCCACTCTGGTCGGATGGAAGTGCCACGACCTCGGCCGCGAGGGCGCAGCCCAACGCTTCTACCAACTCGCCTACCAATTCGCCTGCGAGTCCGACCCTGCCGGTCACAGCGCATGGGCCATGCGCGCACTTGCCCACCAAGCCCTCGACCTCGGCCACCCCGCAGGCACCATCGACGTCGCCGAAGCCGCGCTGGCGCGCGCACGCGGCCGAGTCGGCCGGCAAACCGAGGCCCTGCTGCTCATCACTGCCGCCCGAGCGCACGGTGCCAGCGGGAACGGCCCAACCGCCGCCGCCCTCATCCTCGCCGCGGAGGACGCCATGCTCGCGAGCAACGATGACATCCCCGCTTACGCTGCGGCGGCCGGCCCGGCCGCCGCCGTGGTCGCCTCCCACACCGGGCGAACGCTGACCGAGATGAAGGATCACGCAGCAGCAGAACGGCACTACCGCACGGCGCTGAACAAGCGGGTCCCGGGCACCTACCACCGGGTCCGCGGCATCACGTTTGCCAACATCGCCAAGTCCGTTGCCGCTCAGCACCGATACGAGGAAGCCGTCGGGCTGTGGAGCCAGAGCCTGGACCTCATGGACGGCGTCATCTCCCGCCGCAACGGCAAGGAACTGGAGACGATGCGCTCGAACCTCGCCCTCTACATACAGAGGGGGATCCCCGGCGCAGCCGAGCTCTCCCAGCGAGCCGCCTCCATCATCGCCGTGTAAGCGCCCCCGCCACCAACCCCGTCTGAGATGTGGTGGTCGGTTCCCGGCTACACGGTGAAGTAGGCGAGCCCGCGGGCTCCTGCTGGGACGATGCCGGATCGACGGCCAAGCGTCACGCCTTCGTCGCCCGCAACTGCGTCCGCATCGCCGAACAGGAGCTCGACGAGATGGAGTTCATTGCCGTCGAGCTGGTCGAACTCGACGAGTTCAAGAAGGTTATGCGGGCTGGCCTGATGACCGACGTTGAGCTCGCCTACCTCGGGCTCGACCGCCTTGGCCTGCTGTAGCCGAGCCGCGGTCCGGCCAGCTTCCCGTCTACACGGTGAAGTAGGCGAGGAAGTACCGGCGGAAGGCGACCGCAAGGCCCATCGTCACGCAGAAGGCCCCGGCCGGACCGACGCCCCGAGCGACGGTCTGGGCGGTGCCGTGCAGCAGGTGATCGGCCGCGTACATGGATCCCATGCACCGGCCCAACCCAACGAGCAGGAGCAGAGGGAGCCGCAGCCCCGGCGTGATCAGCGAGCGGCGACGCTGGCGTCGAAGATGCTCACCGGAGATCGTGGCCATGGCTCCTCCTGTGCATTCGTCGGCTCAGGGTACCGGCGCGCTATGGCCGTGCGGAGCCGAACGGCACACGCCGACGTGTGGAGCAGACCGGCGGCCCCGCCCTCGATCGGCACCTCAGTCCGCGACCGCCTCCAGGAAGTCGGCGTACCGCGCCAGCGCCAGGCCGATCGCGCACCGCCAGATCTCATGCTCCTCGTAGATCGACGGCCCGGACTGGATGGTTGGGGGGTGGGAAGGAGGTCGCAGGATGCCTCGCGCGGCAGCGGATGCACGACGACGACCGCCGCCACCCCGCCCACACTGCGCGCGGCCAGCTCCTCTCGCACACCGTTGACGAACGCCTCGTGCCGCACCTGGAGTTCGTCCTCCGGGATCAGTGCGACGACCTCCGCCTCACGTGCGACCTCCAGGAGGACCCCGTTCTCCCATGGCTCGAAGTCCACCGTTACGTCCGCGAAGTCCGACGGACACCCCGCCTGCCGCACGTACCGAGCGCGCACACCCCGCACCGGGAACGGCAGGAACGTCTCACCCCTGGGCTCCTCCACGCGCTGACCGCAGCTCACCGCCGGGCCCGGGCAGCGCCGCCAGGTCGGTAGCATCGTCCTTGATCATCGGCGGTGATCCGACGATGCCGGGGGAGCGGGAGCAGCGGTGACCAGTCAGGACCACACGGGCATGCCGCCGTTGCGGCCGGGCGACCCGTGCGACGTCGCGGGGTACCCGCTGCTGCGCCGGATCGGCGAGGGCGGCATGGGGGCCGTCTACCTGTCCCGGACGCGCGGCGGCCAGCCGGTCGCGATCAAGGTGATCCGCGAGGAGTTCGCCCGCGACGAGGAGTTCCGCCGCCGGTTCGAGCAGGAGGTCCGCGCGGCCCGGACGGTGCAGGGCTACCACGTGGTGCCCGTCGTCGACCACGACACCGGCGGCACCACGCCCTGGCTGGCCTGCCGGTACTGCGCTGGACCAGGCCCTCGACCGGTTCGGGCCACTGCCCCTTGCCACCGTGTTCCAGGTGGCCGGCTGCGTCGCGGAGGCGCTGCGCGCGGTGCACGCGGCCGGGATCGTCCACCGCGACCTCAAGCCCAGCAACGTCCTGCTCGCCACCGACGGCCCGTGGGTCATCGACTTCGGCATCGCCCGGGCCGAGGACGGCACCCGGCTGACCGTCAGCGGCGCGATGATCGGCACCCCCCACTTCATGTCCCCGGAGCAGGCGCTCGGGGAGCCGGTGACCCTGGCCGCCGACGTCTTCGCCCTCGGCCTGATCGCCGCCGTCGCCGCCACCGGGCGGCACCCGTACGGGGAAGGCAGCGCGATCACCCTCGCCACGCGCATCGCCAACACTGAGCACCGGCCCCCGGACCTTTCGGGCTACCCGGCCGAGCTGCGCGCGCTGCTCGCCCGCTGCCTCCACGCCGATCCGGCGGCCAGGGCCACCCCCGAGGAGCTGGCGGACCTCTGCAACCGCGTCCTTCCCCGGCCCCTTCGGGCCTTCGAACACTGGCTGCCGGAGCCTCTGGCCGGGGAGATCCGGCGCCGCGAGACGGCCGTCCGCCGGCTCCTGGACGGGGACGCGCCGGTCGACGGGCCGCCGGCGGAGGAGAGCCAGGCCGGACCCGCGGTGGCAGAAGACGTCCCGGCCGAACCCGCCGTGGCGGAGCACGCTCCGGCCGAGCGCACCCCGGCCCACGGCCCTGCGGAGGTGTACACGCCCACCTACGTGCCCACCGCCCCCGCCACTGCCCCCGCCGTACTGCCCCGGCCGCAGCCGCCCGCGCCCACCAGCGTGCTGGACCCGGGTTTCCCGGCGGCCGTCGCTCCTCAGGCCCCCGCTCCGCCCGCCTACGCCCCGCAGGTCCCAGCCCCGCCCAGCCGCGCCGCACCCTGGCGACGGCGACGTCTGGTGGCCGTGTCGTTTCTGGTCGTCGGCCTCTACGTCGCCTACCTCTCGGTCGCGGCGCTGGACGTCCCCGACGAGAAGGCCACCGCTCCCGTCCGGTACGGGCCGGTCGACGTCACCGTCGACTCCGCCCAGGCCGGCTCCATCGACCTCGACGGGGACCGCCCGGTGGTCGGTGCGGATCCCGCCGATCTGGTGGTGCGGTGGAACGCGGCCGGCCCGCCGAGCCTGGGGGTCGAGCAGGCTCGGCCGGCCTTGGCGGAGGCCGCCCACGCCTACGCCGACTACGATCCGAGCTTCGGCGAGTGCAAGGTCCAGATCAAACAGAACGGTGCTGCCGACAGCGGCCCCCTGGCCGCGGGCAAACGGTTCTGCTACCAGACGCGCAAGGGCCGTACGGTCCTCCTGAAGATCAAGACCGTCCCCTCGGGGATCGGCCCCCTCCAGTTCTCCGTCACCGCCTGGGACGCCAAAGCGAAGTGACGCCGACCGGCCGACCTCAGGCCGGGATCAGCGCGTCCCACTCGGCGCGGGTCGGCCCGTCGTGCGTCGGCGTGAAGTCGGGGCGGGCGGCGAGCCAGGCGGTGACGCGGCGGTCGACCTTGTCGGTGCCGTAGGCGTCGTCGGGCGTGTGGACGAGGTGGCGCACGTGGGCGCGGGCCCGCATGACGACGGGGTCCTCGAAGGCGCACGGGCGGCGGCCCGCAGGTCCGTGGACGGTGCGCCTCGGCGAGGCGCGGGGTGTTTGTCTCGTCGGCCTTCACCTGGGCGTCGAACCACGGGCGCAGCGTCCAGCCGGCCCAGGCGTGGTAGCCGGCCGGGTCCGCGGCGACCTCGTCGGCGTGGGCGGCGAGGTACTGGCCGGCCAGCAGCCCGAGGGCGAGGCCGTGACCGAGGGCGGGTGGTGTGGACGAGGCTGTCCCCGGCGTTGACCAGGCCGGTGACGACGGGACCGTCATCATCGACCAGGGAGGTCCAGCGGTTGTCCAGCCCGGCCATCGCGAAGACGGGCGACTGCGGTTCGCCGGCCAGGTCGAGCCAGGAGGCGAACGCGGGGAAGGTGCGGGCGACAGCCTCGAACACGGCGGGGTCGGTGAGCGCGCCGCGGGTCGGGTCGGTCGTGGAGAGCACCATGCTGACCGTGGCCCCTCGCAAGTCGTGGCGGGGCGCAGACTTGGCGTGGGATTCCGTCATGGCAGGAGCCGGCTGGCGCCGAGGTGTCGGAGGATGCTGCTGGTGCGGGAGGACGCCCGGTTGCAGATGTCGACGGCGGCTGCCCGGACGTCGGACACGTCGTCGGAGACAGTGAGGTGCTTGCGGGCCTCGAAGGCGTGGCCGCGTCCGTCCAGGTCGATCACAGCATCCCAGGAATGGCCGTCGTCCACGCCTTCCGGGTAGACGACCGTGCTTCCCTCCGCTGACTGGATGATCCGGCCGACCTGCCAGAGCCGACGGCGTCCTTCGGCGGCGATAGCTCCCAGCAGATGATTCTTCGGCCCGGTCACCAGAACGTAGTACGGCACGGTCGCCTCCTCGGTCGCTGTCCCCCTGTCTATCGGTTCAGTCTCCCGTGGGTCACGTGCTCTTGGAGAACCCGTTGTCGGCGTAGTTGGTGAAGTTGGTGGCCCCGGTGCCGGGGTCGGTGGAGACGTAGGTGTCCAGGACGGCGGTGACGTCGCGGGCTGGCGGCTGCTCGTCGGTCTTCTCGGGGGTCGGTTCAGCGGTCACGGAGTGCCCCGGCGTCAGCACGGATCCTGCCTCCGACGGAGCCCAGTGGCCCCACCCGACCAGGCGTCAGCCACTGGACCGCTATGAACCCCGAGGCCAGCCATCCGCACCCCCGGCACCTTGCTGTCGTTGAACCGGCCGTGCGCCCTTGGCCGCCAGCCACCCCAGGCGGGGATCCCGAGCCGAATGGAACGACTGCTTCATGCCAAGACACAAAGATCTTTCAGACGGTCGCCGCCCGGTACCGGCGGCTGCCGCCCCAGCCAGGCCGGAAGAGGTCGCGATCACTACAACCGTCCCGGCTGGGCTGCGCCGTCAGCTGACAGTCGCGCTTGCCATCCATGAAGTGAAGCTAAAGGACGCGGTCACGCAGGCGCTGACGGACTGGTTGGACGAACACCCACCGGAGGTGGATGCCAAAGCCGCGCCCGGTATCCCGCGCCCCGGCCGTCGGCCAGCCCCCGGGCCGCCGACGCGGTGGCACTGACCGTCCGAGTCGACCCGGCCGAAGCCACCGAGGTGGACCTGTTCCAGGTGATGCTGCGAGAGGAGACCGGCCAACGAGTCGACAAAGCCGAACTCATCCGCGAACTCCTACTCCTTGCACGCGAACACGGACCCACCCGCCGCGCCCTCGTACAGCGGCTCAAGCGCGGACCCGGCTGACCGAATGCTCCCCGAACTGCTCCAACCTGCGAGCTGTAGCCGCCCACGCCAAGCACGATCCGCCCGCCACTCGCGCGGGGCGGCGGCAGGCCGGCCAGCAGACCGCGCAGACGGTCCGTGTCGATCCCTCCGCTGTTCAGGGCGTCGTAGAGTGCGCCATGCGCCGGTGCTCGGCCGTCAGCGTCAGATCGATCAGCGCATCGGCCCGCGCCGGCAGACAGTCGTACAGGTCGGTTCGGAGCCGGGACAACACGTCAGGGCCTCGACGCGGCTTGCCCCTGCCGAGCTACAGCGCAACACGCGCGGACTGGAGACGGAACATCTGTGCCGCGTCCTCGACCTGCCGGAACTCTTCGCCTCCGTCGACGGCATCCCCTGCCTGGCACGCTCAGCCCCGTCCATCCGCTGGGCCATGATCGGTGTCATGGTCCGCCGGCTCACCCGGGGCCGTGCTGCGACGCGCTCCGGCCCACGACCGCTCCTGCGGCAATCCTCATAGCCAGCCGCTGCTGTCGGCGAGCTACAGAGCCAAGAACCCCTTAACCTCGCGGTTCAAGGCAGGCGGCACGTCGGCCAACCCCGAGACGATCAGGCGGAGATCCCGCCGGAGTTCGGGGAAGCCCCTCCAGACCTCGGCACTCCTGGTGAGCACGGCGGCCAGCAGATCGCCCTCGTACATGTCGCCCTCGGCCAGTGGGTCGACCCGGAGGACCTCCGCCGCCAAGGGTAGGAGATAGGCAAGGCTCACGTCTTGCCTGATGAGAAGCCGCATGTCCTCGACCGTCAGGTCGCTGATCGGCTTGCGCCGAAGCTCGCGCACGGTCGCCATCAGCCGGGTTTCGCCGCCCGATTGGGCCGACCAGCGGTCGCGCTCAAGTTCCTCAAGGGAGCGGTCGCGGTTCACGAGTCGAGTCACCGACCGATCGTCCCATGCCAGATCTCAAACGCGGTCTGAGGCCACCCCCGAGCTTCGCCGGACCGCGATCACGCACTGGCTCATCGCGTACTGCATGTCCACGGGTACATGGGCTCCGGCTGAGCCCGGGCGGGAAACAGCAACGCGACCACCGGGCCTGCTGCCGTTCGACCACAGGTCTTTGAGTCGATGCTGCAAGATGAAGGAAACTGGCGACATGTGCCGAATCCTTGACTTCGCATTTCTCTAGTAGTAGTTGTGAACTCACACTGTGGAATGATCGCGTCGTCTCATCTATGCAGGAGGTGCCGTGTCGAATCTAGGGAGTGGCCATCCTGAAAATGAGACAGCACAGCGTACGGGCACGGAGAATCCCTCCACTGCAGCGGGAGATATGATAAAAAGCGCTCAAGCGCTGCCCGATGAGGAAAAGGCCTCCCTGGTCGCCGCCCTCGCCCAAAGCATCGCCACACCAGAGCAACAACAGGCCGTGGCTGAGCATGTAGTCAGAGCGCTGCCGCAGGAGCAGCAGCAGCGGCTGACCGAGACGGTACTGGGTAAGCCTGATAAACGTACACGGCAGGTCCTCTGGTACATCGTCGTCTGGACAATGACTTCCGCCGTCTTCGTCTTCGGTGTGTTGGCATTCGTGCTCATCTACCAGAACAAACACGCAGAAGCCCCCCTCGCTTTGGCCACTACTGCGCTCGGAGGCGTGGTTGGCCTCGTCGCGACCAGCCCGGGGAGCAATCCCTCACATTGAACCCGCCTCTTCGCTGGCATCGGGCGCACCGGTCACACGGTCACTTCGGCGGGACCCGCTGGTCGAAGTTGGGGTTGGCACTGTGATGACGAGCGGTCGTTGCAGGATTAGCCTCGATCTTTCGTGACGGTCCATCGGTTCATCCGACGGGCCGTTTCGGCTGCTCGGGCTGGTGATGGGTAGGGCGACGGCCCGGCTGTCGCGTCGGGTGGGCGCCGGGTTCCACTGCTCCGGCGTGGGGACGATTCGTTGGGATGGGACGTTGTCGCTGGTCAGCCAGGGTTCGGCAGGGCCTGGAGGCGTTCGGAGGCAGTGGTGATCACGCCGGTCCAGGGCCAGTGGCGGGCGAGGCGGAGGTAGCGGCGGCGGCCGGTGGTGACGAGCTGGGCGGCGGCGGAGAACAGGCGAAGTCGCAGGCGCTTGGGCTCCCAGCGTCTGGCGTCGCCGGTCAGGGCGAGCATGGGCATCCAGGCGAGCAGGTCGAGGGCGATCTGGACGATCTCCAGCCAGATGCGGTTCTGGGCGGCGTCGTGCAAGGGCAGGTTGCGTAGGCCGGTGTCGCGGGCGACGCGGATGCGGTCCTCGGAGCGGGCGCGCTGGCGGTGCCGCAGCTCCAGGGCGGCGATCGGGGCGCCGGTGGTGTTGGTGGCAAAGCAGGTCAGCCTCATGCCGTCGGCGTCGGTGAAGCGCAATTGTGCTCCGGGGTGCGGGCGTTCCTTGCGGACGATCAGCCGCATGCCCTTCGGCCAGCCGGTGAGGACGTCGCCGGCGAGTTCGGCGACCCAGGCGCCGTCGCGGACCTCGCCGCCTGGTTCGATGGCCGGGGTCCAGGCCGAGGCCGGGATCAGGAGCACGGCCTGGCGGATGGCGTCGGTGATGGTCATCCCGACCGAGTAGGACAGCCATCGGCCCCGTGCGGTGAGCCAGTTGAGGAACCTGTGGGTGCCGCCGCCGGAGTCGGTGCGGATCAGCGTCCGGCGCCCGCGCCGGTACTTTTTCGGCAGCTGGGCCAGAGCCAGGCAGGCTGTTTCGATGTGGTCGGCGGCGGTGTTGCTTCCCGCGTTGCCCGGCCGCAGCAGGCCCGCGACCAGTTCCCCGGATCCCTCGCGGCCGTGGTCGACGAACGCGAACAGCGGATGATGCCCGAAGGTCTTCTTCCAGGTCTTGGCGGCGTGCTCCTTCTCCGAGTGCGCCAGGACCAGCACCCGTCGATGTCCACGGTCACCTCGCCATCGGCATCCGGTGCCGCGTTGCCGGCCAACCGCCAGACCCGCTCACGGGCTTCGGCCCGCGCCCGCCGGGTCGCCGCCAAGACGCGAGGCCAGGCCGTGGCCAGGGCGTCGACCAGGCGGGAGACGGTCGGGTCGGAGGCCACCGGGCCGAACACGGCGGGCTGTCGGCGACGGGTGAAAACTGACCGCTGATCGGCGGATGATAGCGTCCGGCAATTCGGGGTGGGCGCCCGTGTAGCCGGCCCGCTCGTTCGATTTGGGGGGCAGCTTTGTGATCCATCTTCCAGATGGGTCCTGGTGGGACTGGGATGTTGTCAGCTGGAACGCCGGTCGGCTGCGGCTGGGCGCCAGCCACGACCTGTCGTACCACCACGGCCTGGAGCCGGTCTTCAGCGACCCGGTCTTCGTCATATGTCCCGCTTCATTCCACGATCCGACGTTCCGCGAGCCGACACCCGCGGAGGCCCGGATCGTGTCTCGGCAGGTTGGTGAAACACCTGAGGTGCTGGTCGCCTTCGAGGCCGATGCGGGAGGACCTGAACCCGCCTCCGGCTTGATCGCGGCCGGGCAGCTCGACATCGTCCAGGGAACCGTTTTCCGGTACTGGCGCGAGAATCTGGAGGCTGGGGAACGCCTTGCCCCTTGGGTGAGTCCGCCGGAAGCATGACTGCGGACTCGTAGCCGGGTGGTGCTTCTGGCCAGCTATCTGGCCAGAAGCACCGGCGAGGATGTGGGCTCTGGCGGCTATCGAGCCGAGCTTGGAACCGCTCGAATGGATCGTGTGAGGGCTCTACGGACCGCGGTGACCTCGTCTTCCAGCTCGGCTGTGCGGCGTTCGAGCCTTCCAGCTCGTGCGGCCTGCTCGGCAAGTTCGGAGATCAGGAGCGCGTTGTGGCTCTCCAGGTCCCGAATGCGGCGGAGAAGTTCGGTTCGCTGGACGTCGTCGATCTCAGCGCCGAGGGCGAGCCTGACCCGCTCCTGGAGTCGGTCCCGTTCCGTTTTCAGGCCCTTGATCTCTTCGCGGGCGAGTGCGAGGTCGGTCTGCAGGCTGGCTTCGCTGACCCGTTGCTTCGGGAGAATGGCTGCGGCCGGAATGCCGTGCCGTGCTTGTTCCTGGATGGCGGCTTGCACCGCCTGGTGGACGACCGGACTGTTGTAGACGAACCAGGTGGAGACGGCGGCCTTGCGGGCTACGCGCGCGACCGTGATCCGCTCGCCTGCGGCGACGAGGCCGGCGACGGCGTCGAGGCTCCGCTTGGTCTTGGCCTTACTGTCGGCGGTCCGTGCCTGCCGCAGCCGCTCTACGCGGGCCTCGCGGGCAGCGGTCGTTGGGTCCGTCACGGGGCCCTCCTGATGTCCAGGGTGTCACCGGGGAAGAACGCCTGAGAGGCGCGGACCTTCCGCAGCTCCTTCGACGCCGCCTCCACCGCGTCCCGTTCCTGCGGTGACAGACCGGCCAGGCGCTCGTCCATCTCGGCCAAGACCTTTGCGTATGCCTCCAGCTGGTGCTCGAAGTTCGCCAGCACCCAGTCCGCGGCGCCCATGGCCGTCGCTGCCTCCCGATCTGCTCGCAGATCGGCGATGGTCTGCTCCAGCGCCGGACGGTAGGAGGGGTCGGGCTCGTAGAAGTCGCAGCCGGCGCACTGGAAGCGCATGCGGCAGTGCCCGCCGCCGGCCTTGACGTTGCTGGGCTCGGTGCATCCTCCGTTCGGCACCGCCACGGATCGCAGCTCGTAGGCGAGCGGGTCGTTGGAGCCTCTCGGGTTCCCGTGACGGTCGGCCGCGAGTACCGCCACCGTTTCGACGGCCTTGCGGCGCCGCTCCTGGGAGACGGTGTAGTACCCCATGGTGACGTCGAGTGAGCGGTGGTCCATGAGCTTGCACAGCACGTCAATGGCGGTTCCGGCATCGGCGTGCCGCTGTGCGTAGGCGTGTCGCAGACCGTAGGCGACGATCTCGGAGCGGCGGTAGGGGATCTGGTCGCCGTTGTCGTCGAGGCGGTCGTCGAGGAGTTCGGGGATGCCGTCGACCCATTCGCGGAAAACCCTGGCCGAGAAGTAGTGAGCAGTCAGGTACCTGACTCGGGATCTGCGGGTAGCTCCGGGGGCGGGGAAGAGCCACTCTTCGCAGCCCGGCATCTCGGGAGGCTGTCTCGGTGCTTCTGCCACTGCTGGATGTGCCGGGCGGTCTCCGGCCTGATCGGAAGGCGCCGGCCGTAACGTCTGCGCTTTCGGTTGTCGTAGATCAGGGACGGCTTGCCGTCGATCCACTGCAGGCAGTCGCGCTTGAGCGAGGTGGCTTCCTCGGGACGACGCCCGGTGTCGCGGATGATCCGGTAGACCTCCTGATACATGGCCGCGAAGTCTTCGGCTTGCCAGCCGGCGTGCTTGTAGGTGGAGTCCGCGCTCATCAGGGGCAGGTACTGGTCGAGCTGGGCGATGACGTGTTCGGGGATCGCGCGGCCGCTCTCGTCCTCGGTCGTGTCGACGGCCTCGATGCCGTGCAGTTCGGGGCTGAGCGCGAAGACTCCTGGGATGTCGTCCATCAGGCCGGCCAGGCGCGCGTACTGAAGGAGCCGGCGCCACCAGCCCAGCATCGCCTTGCGCTGGGCCTGGGAGTAGGCGCTGCCGTCCTTCGGGTTGCGGGCGATCTCGATGGCCTGGACGACAAGGGTCATGTCGGCCAGGGCGAGCGTCTGCGGCCTCTCGGCGGCGGGTCTGGACGCCAGCGCGTTCGAGGCGAGCGCCGTGACGTTAGCGGTGCGCCTCAGCTCCGCGACGGTGGGCCGCA
The DNA here is from genome assembly GCF_009569385.1 of Streptomyces kaniharaensis. NCBI lineage: Bacteria > Bacillati > Actinomycetota > Actinomycetes > Kitasatosporales > Streptomycetaceae > Streptomyces > Streptomyces kaniharaensis. The sequence goes on along the minus strand of NZ_WBOF01000002.1, from coordinate 103,788 downwards.
CGGCTCGCCCGTACTCCTTGACGATCTCGCGCAGCCACCGTTGCCGGATCGGCCGGAAGTCCAGGTGCCCGCTGGCTGCGGGATAGCGGCGGTTCGGTGCGGAAAGAAGCCCCACAAGCGCGCAGTCCCAGACGTCTCCGAGCGTCGGATCGACGCCGTCGTACTGAACGCGGGCCCGGCGGAGTCTGACCTGCATGTCGTTGACCAGGCCATGTGTGGTCTTGGGAAGGTGCGTGATGGACAGCGGCGTCCCGAGGTCGAGCAGCGAGGACAGCCCTGGGGGGAGGTTGCGGATGATGCGGCGCATCATCGCGGGCACGACCGGGCGGTCCTCCTCGTCACGGCGCTGAAGGCAGTAGAGGATCTCTGCCCGCAGCGCTGTGGAGAGGTCCCCGAGAGCGAACTGTGAGCGGCCCGGTTGCAGGCCGTCCCCCACATTGGGTTGTCGTACGGCGGGTAGGGAGGGCGTGTGGGTCGTATCGAAGTCGGGCGGGTGACCGCGCCGTGTGCTGACGGCTCGACATGCCTCGCAGTGGGACGCCGGCGATTCGACCAGCGCGTCGCAGGCCGCCACGCGGCAGGCGAAGGCCCGGGACCGCGGGTTGTCCAGATCCGCTGTGAACAGCAGGCTGCCGGGATCCCACTCACCCGTCCGCCACTGGAGGTCGAGCCGGTCGGCGAGCCAGGCCGCCCAGTCGGGCCGTGCGACCTGGCTCGCGGGCAACTCGACGTAGTCGTGCGCGACGGTCATCGGTTTCCACCGGCTGCCACCAGATCGACCGCTGCACGCAGATCATCGTCGCTGGCATGGAGGTAGACAGCCGTGCTGGCCGCAGAGACGTGACCGAGCAGAGTCTGCACCACGTCAGGGTCGACTCCCGCACGGATCCAGGCGGTCGCCGCCGTGTGCCGCATCATGTGCGGCCGGGCCCGGAAGCCGCAACGGTTGCCAATCCGCTCAATGACCTGCTTGGCATTCGAATACGACATGGGCAGACCGGCATGTCGCGAGGCCAGATTCACGAACACGAAGTCGCATCCCGCTGCTTGCTGGACTCCGTCGCGCTCGACGAGGTGGTCCCGGTAGGCGTTCACCACCCGCCTTTCGACGGGAACGTGCCGGTGCCTCCCGGATTTGGCGCGTGCACCGTTGCTGTTGTTTTGGCGGGGCCTGACGTGCACGTGCGCCCCGGCGATCTGGCAGCCGAGGTGCTGGGAGTCGGGCAGGAAGTGAATGTCCTCGCGCCGCAGGCCGAGCGCCTCGCCAATGCGCAGGCCGGTCCCGAGGAGCAGTGCGAGCAGGAAGCGGTCGCGCGCGGTGCCGGCAGCCGAGAGAATTCGGTCGATCTGCCCGGTGGACAGAACGGCGGGTGGCAGCTCGATCTCGGCTGCTTTGAGAAGCGATTCCCAAACCGATGGATACGACTGCCGCTCGAACTTCCGTGCGCATCAGCCTCGTTCGAGTGATCACTCCGTGGCCGGCGCATAGCAGAAGGGCCTCCTGCACAGCTCGGTGATGTCGAGTCAACCAAGCACCAGGAGGCCCAGGTGTCCCACTGTGGCGTGTCGACCCCGTCCGCGTCCAACTCCGGCGTGTCGCCGTGCGATTGCCTGGCCCACCGGCTCGGCAACGCAGCCGACCAGCCCGACCGGACCCGCCGCTACAGCTCCGACCTCACCGACGCCGAATGGCACCTGGTCCGGCCGCTGCTGCCGGTCCCGGCCTGGCTGAACGGAAAGGGCGGACGCCCGGAGGGCTTCTGCCACCGCCAGATGATCGACGGCGTGCGCTACCTGGTCGCCGAGGGCGTGCGCTGGGCCAGTCTGCCGACCGACTTCCCCAAGCGGCGGGCCGTATACCGGTTCTTCCGCCGCTGGCGCGACAACGACCTGATCAAGGAGCTCTACGGCCGACTGCGCGCCCGCCTGCGAGAACTGGCCGGCAAGAAGGCGGAGCCGACCGCCGCGATCATCGACTCGCAGTCGGTCAAGGCCGACGCCACCGTGCCGACCGCCTCGCGCGGCTACGACGCCGGAAAGAAGATCAACGGCCGCAAACGGCACATCGCCGTCGACACCCTGGGCCTGCTGCTGACCGTGCTGGTCACCGCCGCCTCGGTCAAAGACAACGACGCCGGCCGCGACCTCCTTGACCAACTGCGCACCGAACACCGCCGCATCGCCCTGGTCTGGGCCGACAGCGGCTACACCGGCTGGCTGGTCGCCTTCGCCACCACCGTCCTGGCCCTTGCGCTCACCGTCGTCAAACGCAGCGACGACGCCACCGGGTTCGTGGTGCTGCCGCGCCGCTGGGTCGTGGAACGATCATTTTCCTGGCTGATCCGGGCGAGACGCCTCGCCCGGGACTACGAGACCCGCATCGACAGCGCCGAGGCGATGGCCTGGTGGGCCGCGAGCATCCCGGCCACGCGCCGCCTGGCCCGCTCCGGCGCCCCCGCGCCCCGCCGCGTCAAGCTGTCCGCGGCCTGAACAGCCCCGGCCGCTGCTCGGTCAGCCAGCCGCGCTCGACCAGCCGCTTCGCCCGGAACCGGGCGGCCTGCTCCTTCGCGTCGCTCGACGCCCAGCCCAGATGCTCGCGCATGGCCCGAGCCCGCACTCCCTCCCCGCCACCGGCCGCGTCGCGCTCGACCAGGGCCACGATCCGCGCGCAGTCGAGCGGCAGCTCCCCGGTCCCCACGCCCTCGCACCACAGCGGCACCTTCACCCGCGGCCCCGCAGCCCCCGCAGCCGGCACCTCCACCGGCGCATCGACCGCGCCAGCCGCCTCGGCCAGGGCCTCAACCGTCTCCTCGCGGGCGATGACCGCGCGCCGCGCGGCGTCCTCCGCCTCGGCCAACGCGGCCTGGAGCCGCTCCACTTCGGACCGCAGTTCCTCCGCCCGGGCCAGCGCCACTCGCTCGCGCTTCTCCAGCACTCCCAGCACCGACGGCATCCGCCACCTCCGAGCACGCCCCGCACCAGCACGACGATCCGAGCATGCCTACCGAACGACGGCCACACCCCTCACCTGGGAAAACGTGACCCTACCTTCGATTTGGGAATGGCTTCTGAGGACACGGGCGTTGACGCGTCGGAACTGTCCGTCTTCGCCTTCGTTGAAGCCCTTCGGGGTGTACTGGAGGAACCGGGGCTCACTGAGCACGGATGCGACCTCGGGGGCCACGATGCCGGTCGCCGCACACCATCGCAGGAACCCGCAGGCGGTGCCCACCACGGCATTGACAGTCTTACCGGTCGGCAGACGGTGGGTGCGCGGGTCCGGCGTCTGCTCGATGTGGAACTTGTAGCGGGCCATCTCGCCGAGCGACACGGTCTTCCAGTCGGTGCCGCGTCCGGCCCCCGGCAATGAGAGCGGGTCCGTGTGCGGTCAGCTGCCGAGCACCGCGTACATTCCCCGCTTCGGATTGGTGGCGCGGCTGGTCCTCGCGAGCTGGCCGAGCAGGGCCCGCACGTTGTTGACGTTCGCGGCAGTGCCATCCAGCCCCAGCTTGGCGGCGACGTCCTTCGCCGGGACCGGCTCCGTGAACTCGCCGAGGGCCGCGAGGACTCCCTCAGCACTCAGACGGCCGCGCTTGGCAGCAGCCGGCGGCTGCTGCTGTCCGGCGGCAGGCTTGCGGGACGCGGGGACCCGGACGCCCTTCGTGGCCTTCCGAGCGGAGGCCTTCGCGGAACCGGCCTTCTCTCCCGCTGGCGCGGCCTTCTTGACCGCAGGCTTGCGCGCTGCCTTCCTGGCGGCCGGCGCCTGGGCAGGAGCGACCGGTTGCTGCTCCGTGGTGTCCTGCGCCTGAGCCTCGACGGGCAGCTCCTGAGCGGCGACCGCAGGCTGCACCAGGCCGACAGCCGGAAGCGCGCGCAGCACGCTCAGCGCGTTGAGGGCGGCCTCCTTCTTCGCGCGGATCTCCTCCAGCGCCTGCAGGGCCTCGCCGTTCCTCCTCCTCGAACTGGGGCAGCACCGTTTCCAGCACCGCAATGACCGAGGCGACGTCGAACTGGACTGCGATCGGCTCCATGGACTACCTCACACAACACAAACGGAATGGTGTCCACGGACTTTACGGCCAATTGAAGGCCCAGCGCCTCACGGCGACCGACCGACCACCGACTCTTAAGAAAAGAGCGCTTCGGGCCGCCACCTTGCGAAGCGGTGGCCCTCGGCGCTCCGCACGGGCTCGACTGGGGAACGCGAAGCCGCAGGCTGATCCACCCACTTCCGCGTGCGCTGCTCACCAACGAACAAGGCCGGGGCCCGCGCAATCATGCGCCGGCCCCGGCCCTGGTGGTAGCGGGGACAGGATTTGAACCTGCGACCTCTGGGTTATGAGCCCAGCGAGCTACCGAGCTGCTCCACCCCGCGTCGGTGGAATCACCCTAAGCGATGACCACGCCAACACGAAATCGGTTTCCCGCAACGAGCCACAGCCGCAGCCACCGTGTCGCCGCCGACCGGCGGGCTGGGGCAGTAGACCGGGGTAATGGCGCCGCCCCGCCGAAACGCACAGCGGGCGCACTCGAACCGGCCGACTTTTCTGGCGCGGCGGTCGCACGGGCGTCGTCGCTCACCCGGGTCAGCCCTGCGACCCGTCACCGAGCCGCACCTGCCGCATGGACAGACACTCGACGTGTGCTTGCAGACCCGTTGACGCCTCATGACAGCGCCCTCATCGACGCTGTAGCGGCCACGGCCGTCACGGCCAACTGCCGTGCTGCCCGTGTCGTGCTCACCCAGGGCCGCCTATTCACTCCCGCGCCGTGGCCTTCCTCCGGGGCCCCGCGCCGCGGCGCACCTGGACCGTGCCACCGCAACGAGCTGCGCGTCGCCCGGCGCCTGCCTGGCGCCTACGTCGAGGGCTACGTCCTCGCGCCGGACCACACAGCACGCGCGCACGCGTGGTGCGCGGCCGCCGACGGAACAGTGCTCGATCCCGCATCCCCCGACGGTTCCGACCTGGCCTACCTAGGGGTGCCGATGGCCTGGGAGTTCGTCGCAGCGTTCCAGAAGCGCACCCTCACCAAGACGCATTTCAGGGGGATTTTCGACTCGGATGTGCAGGCTCGTGACGCCGAGCGCATCCTTCATGCCGGGGTTCCGATCCATGGCATGGTCGACCTGGGCCGCTTCCCGCCGCCCTTCGACCCCGAGTTGATCCCCCCAAAGGCGACCTCCTGACCAGCTTGAGGGAGCGCCATCATCTGACGCTGACGCTTGCCATGCTGGCGGCCCTCGCGGCTTCTCGGCGTCACCTGCGCACCGCTGCCGTCTTGGGGCGGCGACGTGGAAGCCGCCAGCCAAGGGCTGAGCGAAGCGCAGCAGGCCGAGTCAGGCCGCCTTGCGGAGGCCCTTCTCGTCGCGGGCGGCGGCACTCTGGCGGCGCTGCAACAACTCTGACACGATCTCAGCCGCAGTGAAGGAACTGTGTGCCAATCGTTCACTTCGGTCACATCGGCGTGGCCGTGGAGCGTTCAGAAGATTCGAGGCCCGCCTTGACGTCCGTGCGTAACCGCATACCCCATCTGGTGACTGCCGTGCTCATGCTCCTGGGCGTGATGACCGCCGCGAGCGCCCAAGCCCAGGCGGCCCCGCAGCGGCTCGCCGCCAGTGATACCGTCTGCTCCAACTCGCCCATCCCGCCCGGGTGGGTCATCACGAGCTCGTACCGGAGCAGTTCCTGCGCCCTCACCGGCGTCATCTACTCCATCGAGGACGTGACCGGGCAGACGAGCACCGCGGTGTGTTCGATGTCGCCGATTCCGGCCGGGTGGGTGATCACGAGCTCGAACACCAGCACGGGGTGTGCCGGTACTGGTGTGCTGTACAGCATCGAGAACACCGCCAACCGGACTGAGACCGCGGTGTGTTCGATGTCGCCGATTCCGGCCGGGTGGGTGATCACGAGCTCGTACAACAGCACGGGGTGTGCCGGTACCGGTGTGCTGTACACGATCGCGAACACCGCCGGCCAGACTGACGCCACGGTGTGTTCGATGTCCCCGATCCCGACCGGGTGGGTGGTGACCCGCTACTACCGCAGCCCCGCTTGTGCCGGCACCGGAGTGGCGTACACCATCCGGAAGGTCTGACCGACCGTATCCACGGGGCGCGGCCTCCATGAGGCCGCGCCTACGATGGCGGCCATGAGCGCTGTCCAGATCGCCGGCTACTACCTCGCCGGCCTCCACCTCCGCGGCGCAATACGGCCTCCAGGGGCCGGAGCGCGGTGCCGTGGTTGACGCCATCCTCGAGCGGCAGGCGCGCAACGCACGGTTCTGGGCCGAGCTCATGGCCTCCCCCGACACCGCACCCGCAGAGCCCGAGGTACTGGCCTCGCGGATCGAGTGGAGCCGCAGGGAGTTCGCGTTCACCGCCGTGAACCGGTCCATGTTCGAGGAGGCGCTGGCATGAGCCGGCTGTACCTCGTGCGGATGAACGCCATCGCTCCTTCAGCGTGCCGAATCGCCTATGCGGGACCTTGGCTGCTCTGCTGTTCGCTGGCAGACAGAGCGCCCGACCTGAAGGGTGTCTTTACTGCCGTACAACGGCTGACCAGCGGCTTTCCGGGCGGCCGCGTCCCGGGCATGATCACTGACTGTGGGTCTGCGACTGCTGCTCTTGATCTTCTGTCGACTGCTGGGCTGGCTGACACTCCTGGGACGCTCCTCCGCTGAGAACAAGGCCGAGATCCTCGCCTTGCGCCATGAGGTCGCCGTGCTGCGCCGACAGGTCGGGCGGCCGCGGATGTCGTGGGCCGACCGGGCGCCGTACTCTCCGCTCTCGCACGCCATATGCCGTCCGCCCTGCGCCGGCACCGGCTGGTCACCCCGGGCACGCTGCTGGGCTGGCACCGACGACTGGTGCGCTGGAAGTGGCGTCAGCCACCAGGAAGGTCCGGCCGGCCCCCGCTGCCCGAACAGATCGTCGCGCTCATCCGGCGCCTCGCCACAGAGAATCCGACCTGGGGCTACGTCAGGATCCACGGCGAGCTGCGCCGGCTCGGCCACCGCGTCGTCGCCGCCACCATCCGCCGCACCCTGCGCCGCTTCGGCCTGCCACCCGCACCACAGCGCGCCACCCAACAGACCTGGCGCACCTTCATCCGCACACAGGCCCACACGCTTCTCGCCTGCGACTTCCTGCACGTGGACACCGTCTTCCTCAAGCGCCTCTACGTCTTCTTCGTCATGGAGATCAAGACCCGGCGCGTCCACATCCTCGGCGTCACCGCCCACCCCACAGGAGCGTGGGTGGCCCAGCTTGCGCGGAACCTGCTGATGGACCTGGGAGACAGGGCCGGGTGCTTCCGGTTCCTCATCCGCGACCGGGACGCGAAGTTCATCGACGGTGTCTTCGCCGGCAACGACACAACTGTCGTCCCGACTCCACCACAGAGCCCGCGCTCGAACGCCTTCGCGGAGCGGTGGATCCGCACGACGCGCGCCGAATGCACCGACCGCCTCCTCATCACCGGCGAACGACACCTGCGCACCGTGCTCACCGAGTACGTCGAGCACTACAACGCCGGACGAGCCCACCGTGGCCTGGATCTACGAGCACCAGACGACGATCCCAACGTCATCCTCCTGCCCATGGCCGCAGTCCGACGCTACCGAGTACTCGGCGGACTCCTCAACGAGTACCACCCCACCCCGATCAGGCCGCCCCATGGCCTGCGGGAAACACCCAGCTCAGTGGCCTGATCGGAGTTTTGACACCCTTCAGGGGACGAGGACGGGGGAGCGGGCCGGTGAACCGGGCAAAGCAGCGCCGGTGCCGCCGGCCGGACCTCAGCCCCTGGAACTCGGAGCCGTGATGACCGCCGGCACCGCTTCGAACTCACCGGAAAGACCGGCCGGCGCCCAGGTCGTCCGCTGGTACACGATCGGGAAGTGCCACACCTGCGGGGACGGTGGTGACGCCCGCGTCGACGACGGCACCATCGTCGACGCGGGCCACGACTGCGCGGGCGACGGACGACCCGACCTCGCGCCGGCCGGAAGAAAGTCCCGAACGCTTGGGGGCTGCTCGCTCTGGCGCGGGATGAGTTGGGGCTGGTAGCAAAGTCCCGGCTCCTTAGCCACCCGCACAACCCCCGCCCGGCAACCGGTCGGGCAGGGCCATAGGCGACAAGGGGAGAGGTCATGGAAGGCAAGTTCTACCGCGTACAGGACGAGACGCGAGACGGCGAAGACCGCACGTTCGGCTTGTATGACCACCAGGGACTCAAGCGCGCGGAGGCCGGGGATGACCTGGAGCCAGGACGCCTCTGGGTGACCATCGCCGGGCACTTTGGGGACGAAGAGGCATACTCCCGGACCGTGTCCAGTCTCACCGACGCTGAGGCATGGGCCGCTGGCTGGTGGCAAGCTCACACGTTGCGCGGCGAAGAAGAGTGTGGCTGGTGCGGCTATCTGGCGGGTGTGCGCTGCGGAGTGTGCGGTACCGAGAAGTCATCCAATGACATGGTGCCGACGACGGTCACTCGACTGTGGTACTGCCCCACGCACCCCATTGACGAAGTAAGGCAGTGGGCCAACGAAGCGATAACAGGGTGGACTTACCGTCAAATGTTCATGAATGTGCTCGATGCGAGAGAGCGCAATGAGCAGGAGAGACGCGAGACAGCTGGCTAGTGCTGTGGCCGGATAGGTTCGCCGGGTTGCTTGATCACGCGGCGAGGAGGGGTCTGCCGCCCCAGCGGATGCCCTTCTCGCTGCGGATGCGGGCGCGTTCCTTGCGTTGGGCAGCCAGGACGTCGGGGTGGCGTGCGTTGGTGTTGCGCCACCGCAGGTAGCGGTGCAGCGCACGGGTCTGGACCGTGTGGTTGGGGTGGTTGGAGTTGGCGAGGGTGAACTGCCGCAGCGGTCCGAAGTGCGCCTCGATCGGATTGGCCCAGGAGGCGTTGGTCGGGGTGAAACACAGGTGGACGTTGTGCTTCTCCGCCCAGCGAAGGATCTTCCTGCCGTTGTGCGCGGACAGGTTGTCCAGGATCACGTAGACGGGGGCTCCGTCGGGGCGGGCGGCCCGGATCGACTGGAGCGCCGCCAGGGTGTTCAGGGTGCCCTTGCGGCGGCGGTTGACGCCCCACATCTTGTCGTCGCCGACCGAGTAGCAGCCGTGGAAGTAAGTGACGCCGTGGGGGCGGTGGTAGGTCGCCGGGAGCCGGTCGGGCCGTCCCTGTTCGGCCCAGCCACTGCCCGCGGTGGGGCGGATGCCCAGCGGCCCGAACTCGTCGAACGCGAAGGTGCGGTCGGGGAAGCGGTCCAGGACGTGCTCGATCCGCTCGATCTTGGTGTCGAAGTCGGGGTCGGTGGACTCCTTCCAGGTCCTGGTGCGCTGGAAGGTGACACCGCGCCGGGCGAGCAGGCAGCGCAGGGCCTCTCGGCCGATGCGGATCACCCGGCCGTGGACCTTGCGCAGGTAGGCGAGCAGCTTGCGGATCGACCAGCGGGTGAAGGGCTGGCCGAGCCTGGTCGGGCGGGTGGTGGCCGTTTGGACGACGAAGTCCTCGTCGTCAGTGCTGAGATGGCGGGGACGGCCTCCCGCCCAGCGAGGGTCCAGGCAGGCCAGGCCGATCTCGTTGAACCGGTGGATCACGTCCCGCACCGTGTCCTCGTCCGCCTGGACCAGCCGGGCGATGACCGGGACGCGGTTGCCTCCGGCCGAGGCCAGTAGCATCATCGCCCGCCGGTAGCGCACCGTGTTCGTGCTGCCCCGACGCACGATCCGCTGTAACTGCTGACCTTCCTGGTCCGTGAGTCTGCGAACCCTGACCGGCTCCGCCACTGGGGCCCCCTTCCGAGCTGAACGTCTCGCGACATCCAACCGGCCGAGGGCCCCGGCGCCAACCCGGTGAACCTATGCGGTCACAGCACTAGGGACGGAAGGTGCGGCGGTAGGTGTCGGGTGGGACGCCGACGCTGCGGTGGAAATGGCGGCGCAGGGTGGTGGCGGTGCCCATGCCGGTGGCCGTGGCGATGGTGTCGACGGTGGCGTCGGTGGTCTCCAGCAGTTCCTGGGCGTGGCGGATGCGCTGGGTGTGGAGCCACTGCAGTGGCGTGGTGCCGGTGAGGTGCTTGAAGTGGCGGCCGAGGTGGCGTGAGCTCATGCGGGCCTGGCGGGCCAGGTCCTCGACGGTGAGCGGTTGGTCCAGGCGCTTCAGCGCCCAGGGGAAGAGCTCGCCCAGGGGGTGGTTGCCTGGGGCGGGCAGGGGGGTGGAGATGAACTGGGCCTGGCCGCCGTCTCGGTGCGGTGGGATGACCAGGCGGCGGGCGATCTTGTTGGCGTTGGCTGAGCCGTGGTCGAGGCGGACCAGGTGCAGGCACAGGTCCATGGCGGCGGCCTTGCCCGCGGAGGTGAGGACGTCGCCGTTGTCGACGTAGAGGACGTCCGGATCGACGGTGGCGGCCGGGTGGCGCCGGGCCAGTTCCCGGGTGTGGGCCCAGTGGGTGGTGGCGCGCCTGCCGTCGAGCAGTCCGGCCGCTCCCAGGACGAAGGCGCCCGTGCACAGTGAGACGACGCGGGCGCCAGCCTGGTGGGCCGCGCGCACCGCGTCGACCAGGTCGGTGGGCGGTTCGCGGTCGGTGTCGGCCCAGCCGGGGACGATCACGGTGTCGACGTGCGGGAGGTGGTCGAGTCCGTGGTCGGGTTCCAGGCGGAAGCGGCCGACGCGTACCGGGCCGGGTCCGCAGAGGGAGAAGTCGTACCAGGGGTCCACGATGTGGGTCAGGTCGGCTCCGAAGATCTCGACGGCTACGGACAGTTCGTAGTGGAGCATGCCGTCGGTGACGGCCAGCGCGACCCTATGCATGTCCGAAAGTGTACGTGGCATGTCGTTTCCGACACTCGTGCGAAGTGCTGCCGGACGGACAGGATGTGGCTGTCAGACCGCAGCGGATCAAGATCGCAGCGGACGTTCGAGCACACGGGAGCAGTTTCATGGGGGCAGACCAGCTGGTGGCAGTGTTCGGCGCGTACGGTCACACCGGGCGGTTCGTGGTCGCGGAGCTGGCCGCGCGCGGGTTCGTCCCGGTGCCCTCCGGGCGCAACGCGCAGGCGCTGGAGGAACTGGCCGGTGAGCACGGGCTGCAGGCCCGGGTGGCGTCGGTGGACGATCCGGCCTCGCTGGATCGTGCCCTGGCGGGCACGGTGGCGGTCATCAACTGTGCGGGCCCCTTCGCCTCGACCACCGGCCCCGTGATCGAGGCCGCGCTTCGCGCGAAGATCCCGTATCTGGACGTGGCAGCCGAGATCGAGGCCAACCTCGACACCTTCGCGCACTACCGCGAGCGGGCCCGGGATTCGGGGGCGGTGATCGTCCCGGCCATGGCCTTCTTCGGCGGCCTCGGCGACCTGCTGGCAACCGCGGCGATGGGCGACTGGACCGAGGCCGACGAGGCGCACATCGCCTACGCACTCAGCAGCTGGCACCCCACCGCCGGCACCCGGCTGTCGGGCGCGGTCTCCCGCGAGCGGCGCGGTGACCACCGTCTGCGCTACAGCGGCGGGCAGTGGGAGCAGCGCACCGATGCCGCGCCCACCTTGGAGTGGGCCTTTCCGGAGCCGATGGGACGTCGGTCGGTGATCGGGGAGTTCACGATGGCGGACGTCGTGACCGTGCCTCAGCACCTGTCCATCTCCGACGTGACCACCTACATGACCGTCGAGGCGGCCCGCGACGTCGTCGCCCCCGACACCCCGGCCCCGACCGCCGCCGACGAGAGCGGGCGCTCGGACCAGATCTTCCTCGTCGATGTCGTCGTCCGCTCGGGCGGAGCCGAGCGCCGGGCCACGGCCAGTGGCCAGGATATCTATGCCGTCACCGCGCCCCTGGTCGTCGAAGCCCTCGACCGCGTCCTGACCGGCCGCACCAAAATCGTCGGGGTTGCCTCCGCTGGCGAGATCTTCGACGCCCCCGACTTCCTGCGCGCGCTCGCCCCCCACATCGCACTCGACTTGCACCCGCAGAAGGAAAACGCCTGACCGAAGCCCTTCGCCCCGCCGTCGGGCGCGCCCTCAGCAGGCCGTAACAATATGTGCGCCGATGACCTTGTTCGACTTCCTTCGCCTTTACGGGTGCTGTCCGAAGTGCCGAACAAACGCTGCCCAAACTCGTGAACAGAGCCACGAGGTCGACCGCGAGAACGAGGGCGTCGGCACGCTGGTGGAGAAGCTCGCCTCGTACCGCACCTGGTGCGAGCTCCCGGCCAAGGGCACGGCGAAGGCGGCCTTCGAGGCCTCGCTGCGCCGTCCCTGGGGCCGGACGAACGACCTGCGGCTGTGGCCGACCGTCTCCCGCCGACCGGCCGCGAGGGCCTGCCGCCGGTCGCCCTGGTCCTGGAAGCCGGCCGCAAGCGCGACCGGCCCGGCGCCAAGCGGCTCACCCCGGAGGAGAAGGAGGAGAAGGCCAGTCGGGACCACCGGCGGCTGCTGCGCCGCCTCCAGGAGGTCGAGGCCGCCTCCGAGGACACCTGGTACGCGCCCGCGTACCGCGCGTACGGCGACGCCGTCACCGCCCGCAACCACCACCACGCGCTGCCGGTGGTCGCGACCACCCTGCCGCTGCTGCGCCGCTCCAGCGCCGGCGCCCCGTGGCACCGATTCGGCCGGGACGGCTGGCACACCCTCACCAACGCGCTCGACAATCCGGACGGCGACGAGCTGCTGCGCGCGGAGCAGGCCGTGGCCGAGCAGGCCCGCCAGGCCCAGGCGAAGGAGGAGCGCGAGCGGCGCCGTCCGTCCTGCAGCCGTTGCAAGGCGCCCGTTCTCGGACGAGCGGTGGGCCGAGCGCGAGCGCGCTGCCTGGGGCGACGACGGGCTGTGCGAGCCTTGCCGCCAGGCCGTCGCCGACCAGCGTGCCCACCAGGAGGCCGAGCGCGAGCGGGCCGCCGCCGAAGCCGCGGCCGCCGAGGAGAAGCGGCGCGGCTCCTGGTGGCGCCGCTCCTGACCCTGCCCCACCCCGGCGCAGGCCGCTGACCTGCGCTGGGGAGTTTGGGCACCCCTGCTGACCTGCACCGGGGAGTTTCGCCGCAGGGCCGGTGAGTTTCGCCCCGGGGCGGTGGTGAGTTTGCCTGCACCGGGACGGCCGCCGCCGGTGAGTTTCGGGTGTCGACGCAGGTCAGCGGGGAAATCGGTGTCGGACACCGGCCCATCGTTGGTCGCCTCACCGGACATGGATCATCTCGGTCCGCTGTGCAGCAGCGGGATGCCGGACCGCAACCGGAGCATTCCGGGGATGTCGAGTTGGCACTCTCGTTGAGCGGCGACGATGTCTTCGATCGTGACGGTTCCCTTGGCGATGCATCGGCCGCACTGGGCACCCACCAGTTTGGCCTGCCGGACTGTGGCCAGCAGGCCCTCGATGTCGAAGACGACGGTGAGTCCCACTCGTATGGTGCCGATGCGGCGTTCGTTGATGAGTACGTCGACGCTGGGGTGGTGGCTGGAGGTGATGCGGTGGGTCAGCATCGGGACGACCTCGGTCCGTCCCGGGGCGTCCCGAGTCACGCGGGCGGCCTCGTGGAGCCGGGTGCAGGATGACGCGCTGGCCGAGCTGACCACACTCTGCCAGTCCTACCTCTTGCACCCCGCCCAACCGCCAGCGGCAGAGCCCAGCCCGGAGCCGGAGCGGGGCGGCGCGTGACCGCCCTCCTGCAGACGCTGCTCGCCGGGCTACTCATCGGCGCGGTGTACGGGCTGCTGCGGGTGAAGTCCCCGGCCCCGCCGCCCTACGCGCTGGTCGGACTGGCCGGCATGCTCACCGGCTACGCGCTGCTGGAGCGGCTCGCATGACCCCCGCGATCCGCCGCTACAGCGCCTCGCTGCTGGTCGGCCTGCTCGCCGGCGGCCTCTACCACCTGCTGGGCACCCCGTCCCCCGCCCCGCCGTGGCCCGCGCTGGCCGGCCTGGCGGGGATCGTCCTGGGCGAACGCGCCACCCGAACCCTCCTCAGTCGATCCCGCCGCCGCGACGGCGACGACTCCGCGCACTGACCACCGCGACCCACCCGCCGCATCCCCCTCCCGAAGGAACCCACCCGTGACCAGCTACCAGCCCACCCCCGCCGACGCGGCCCCGATCCCCGACCAGTACGCCACCAAGCCCCGCTACCTCGGCTACCAGGCCCCGGAAGCGGCCAAGCCCCACGCGAAGTACTTCCGCGCCCAGACCCTGCCCGTCCAGGACCACGTGCGCGAAGCCCTGCTGTCCATGGCGCCCACCGAGTACGCCTACGACATCCGCGACGCCGCACGCCGGATGTCCAGCCCCGGCTACCACGCGATGGAGACCGGCTGGACCCGCACCGACGGCGGCCTCATGGTCTCCTGCCTGACCGACATGCCCGGCGTCACCGCCGAGATGTGGGACTGGTGGTTCGGCTGGCACTCCACCGACAGCTCCCGCTACAAGCTCTGGAACCCCGAGGCCCACCAGTTCGCCGCCATCGGCGAGGACCGCAGCGCCGACCGCACCCTGACCGACCGCCAGCGATACGTCGACAACGTCTCCTACGTCGACGAGTACATCGGCGGCCGGCTCGACCGCCTCGCCATCCGCTTCACCGACCCCACCCGCCTCGGCTTCGACCGCATGGCCCCCGGCCACACCGCCATCTGCGCCCGCGTCGGCCCCAGCCAGTACCCGATCGCCCTCGGCTGGCTCATCCACCAGATCCGCCCCACCACCAACGGCTGCGAGATGCGCAGCCGCTTCTTCCTCAGCCACCCCCAACTCCTGAACCTGCCCGCCCACTCCAGCACCGCACGCGCCGCCGCCCTGCTCACCACCAAGCCCGCCCGCGCCCTCGCCGGCGCCGCACTCCCGCACCTGGCCGGCAAGGCCCTGCGACCAGGCTACGGACACGACCTGCTGCACGACTGCGCCGCCGAGATGAACCACCTCGCCTCGTTCCTGCCCGCCCTGCACGAGGAGTTCAACGGCACCCCCTGAGCCAAACCACGACCCGAGGAGTCCGGCGACTTGGTCACCGAGGGTAACTTTCGTAACTGGCCGTCCCTGGGGAATTCCCGGGCCGCTGTCACCTGGGTCGGATGCTCATGCGCGTTCAGTGCCAGGGGGGAGTGGGCGAGCCGTCCGGGTCCAGTCCCCAAGGCCACCGATCTATCGTTGAGGTGTGGAGATCAAGGCCGGCGTCGGCGGCCTGCAGGTAGAGGCTTTCGGCGCCCTCCCGGTCCCCGGCCTGCTCCCGCATCTCTGCGAGGACGGCTAGGACCTGAGGGTCGCCCGCGTCGGCAGCCTGCCAGGCGAGGGATTCGGCGCCCTCCCGGTCCCCGGCCCGCTCCCGCATCTGTGCCAGGCGGGTCAAGGCGCCAGGGTCGCTGGCGTCGGCGGCCTGCAGGTAGAGGCTTTCGGCGCCCTCCCGGTCCCCGGCCTGCTCCCGCATCTCTGCGAGGACGGCTAGGACCTGAGGGTCGCCCGCGTCGGCGGCCTGCCAGGCGAGGGATTCGGCGCCCTCCCGGTCCCCGGCCTGCTCCCGCATCTCTGCGAGGACGGCTAGGACCTGAGGGTCGCCAGCGTCGGCAGCCTGCAGGTAGAGGCTTTCGGCGCTCTCCCAGTCCCCGGCCCGCTCCCGCATCTGTGCCAGGCGGGTCAAGGCACCAGGGTCGCCGGCGTCTGCGGCCTGCTGGGCGAGGGATTCGGCGCCCTCCCGGTCACCGGCCCGCTCCCGCATCCATGCCAGGTTGGCTAGGACTTGTGGGTTGCCGGTGTCGGCAGTCTGCCGGTAGAGCGCTTCGGCGCCCTCCCAGTCCCCGGCCCGCTCCCGCATCCACACTGGGCTGACCAAGGCGAGGGGCCAGCCGGTGTCGGCGATCTGTCGGTAGAGCGCTTCGGCGCCTTCCCGGTCCCCGGCCTGCTCCCGCATCGATGCCAGGTCGAACAGGGCACCGGGGTCGCCGGCGTCTGCGGCCTGCAGGTAGAGGCTTTCGGCGCCCTCCCGGTCACCCGCCTGCTTCCGCATCCATGCCAGGTTGGCTAGGACTTGTGGGTTGCCGGTGTCGGCGGCCTGCCGGTAGAGCGCTTCGGCGCCCTCCCAGTCCCCGGCCTGCTCCCGCATCCATACCAGGCTGCCCCGGGCGAGGGGCCAGCCGGCGTCGGCGGCCTGCCGGTAGAGGCTCTCGGCGCCCTCCCGGTCACCGGCCCGCTCCCGCGTTACTGCCAGGTCGAACAGGGCACGGGAGTGGCCGGCATCGGCCGCTCGGTGCCGGAGGTGGTGGGCCCATTGCTTGCGGAATCTTGCCTCAGCTGCCGTGGCGAGGTTGTTGAGGTCCTCGGGGCGAATGAGGTGGATGTGAGCAGCGTGCCAGAAGGAGGCAGGCGGGCACAGCCGTCTGCGGGTGGCGCGGCCGTGCTGTTCGAGGTAGTCGGCGAGCCTGAACATCGGTCCCTCCTCGGGACCGGGCGTTGGACTGCCGGGTGGGCGGCGGGGGGAACGCATGGCGCTGCGGCGCAGGGGTGCCTGCTTGCCGTGGACGGGGCGGGCGAGGTCGGAGAGGGCGGCTTCGGCCCAATCGTCGGTGAGCTGGTCCCAGTCGTGGTCGGTGAGGTAGTCGGCGGCGGCGTCGGTGAGGAAGGTCTGCGGGAGGTGGACGCCGACGCCGAGGCGGCGGGCGTCCATTGCGGCCTCCAGCAGGCCCCGGGTGGCCGGGATGGCATGTTGGTAGCGGCGAAGGAGTTCGGGGGCGCCGGCGAGGTCCTGGGCGAGGCGTCCGTCGGTGTGAGCGCGGGTGAGGGCGTCCGCAAGCAGCTGGTCGCCGTCCCGGGCAAGGGCTTCTGCGGCGAGGAGCTCGTTCTGGTCGAAGGTGTCGGGGACGGTGAGGGTGCGTCCGGTCAGGAGTTCCCGGGCACGGCTGTGCGGGTCCGGGCCTCCTGGGTGGGGAAGGGCGATGTATTGGCTGGCGTACTCGGGCCAGAGAGTGCCGAGGATCAGGACCGGCTCGCGGCCGGGGTCGGTAAGGAGGGTGTGGAGGGCAGCGGCGATGCGCTCGCCAGCCTGGGGGCCGCCGAGGTAGTGCTGGGTCTCGTTCAACCACAGCACCGTGTGCGGCCCGACCCGTTCGAGGTCGGCGAGAGCGGCCTCCGCTCGGGTGGGATCGAAGGGGTGCCAGAGTGCCCAGCCCTGGTCGGCGAGCGGTTGGACCGCCTCCCAGCATGCCCTGGTCTTACCGGTGGAGGACGAGCCAACCAGCACCACCATCCGGCTGCGGCCCTTGGCGGCATCGCCTGCGGCGTCGGCCAAGTTCTGGTCGTGGGCGCGGCGAACGTAGCTGGGCAGCACCACAGCCCGGGGATCACCGGACCGTCCCGCAACGGGTCGGCTGGCGCCGGCCGGGTGGACCTCCAGGTCGTGCGGGTCCCACTGCCTGATCGGCTTCTCGGGGCGCCGCCCCGCACCTGTCCTATCGCTGTCGTGGGCGGGCCCGGAGTGGATGTTCACGACTCCGGCCTGGATCACGTTCCCGTGAACGGTGCCGTCGATGATTCGGTTGTCGGTGTGGGCCCAGCTGGCCCCCTGCGGCAGAGCGTTGTGATGGGTCACTGGATCGCTGGGGCCGTCGGCCGTAGCTGCCGGACGAGGAGGCTGCGGCGGCCGTTCCTGCGGGAGGGCAGTCGGGGTGCCCGGCCCACCACCGCTGCCGGGTGCCGGGCCGGCTGCGCAGGTAGCCCTCTGTCGGAGGTACAGCAGTTTCTGGGCCGGCAGGTGCAGGGCACGTGCAAGCGCTGCGACGGTGGCGGCCGACGGAACAGGCCCGTCGGCACGGAACGCCTCCTGCACGGTCGTGTCACCTAGTCCCGCTGAAGCGGCGAGCTGGGCCATGGTCAGCCCAGCCAGAGCCTGCCCGTGGGCCAGCCGCCTGCGCAGCTCAGCCAGCGCATTCGCATGCCCGGCGTTCTCCTCGTGCGGCATCCAGCCCCCGGTCGTGTGTTCGCCGGTGTCCATCATCGTCCGCTCCGGGCACCGGCGGCACGGATCCCGCGAAGGTGAGCCAGGCAGATCGCCGTGGCCGTCTCGCCGTCGTACCTGCCTGGCCGTTGACACTTCCTCCGCACCGTCGAGAGAAGGCCGGCGGACACCTGGAGAACTGCGCCGCCTACGGCCCGTACGGCTGCTGACACCCCACCGCCGCCAGACCGACCATCGTCCATTGAGCATTGCTCAGCGTGCCGAGCACGGACAGGTCCGCGGCGGGCCGGGCCTGCAGCTGCTGGAGCGCGGCCAGCGGGAACACCTGACGACGGGTCAGGCCGGGACGGCGCTGGGGTGCTCGATCCCGACGGGACCGGCCTGGCCGAGTGGGAGTCCGACGGCACGGTCGTCACCGACGCCGCCGACAACCTCCCCCTGCTCTCCACCAACCCCGACGACGCCCTCATCCTGCTGCGCCTGGCACTGGAACGGGACCTTGGCAGCATCCCGCCCGGCTGGGTGCTCCCCCGCCCTGTGGGGTGATCCCGGTCACGGAGGACAAGGCCCTTGACAGACATCCCATGAGCTGGAGAGTCAAACAGCGAGGGTGTGGGCCCGGTGGGACCAGGCGGTTGCCTTGTCCCACAGCTGCTGGTAATCGACCCGGCGATCGTTCTCATGTAGGTCGCGAGCGGGGCCTGTCAGCCGGCGGTCTTCTGGTCGGTCGGTGGCTTGTCGGAGCCGTCGCCTAGAGTGCAGCCTCTGAACGGACTGACGGCCGGAGAGGGGTCGGGCGATGACCGAGGCATGGGACCGGCTGCGGTCGATCATGGGCGAGCCGGTGTACACCCCGGCACAGGTGCCGTGGGAGCTGGCACCGGCCGGGCTCGGGGTCCAGCTGCCGTCGGACTACCGGGCGTTCGTCGACCTGTACGGTGCCGTGAACTTGAATGGCGAGTGGGGTGTGCGGTCGCCGACGGAGCGCTCCCAAGTAGCCGGTTCGCCGGGCGGCATGGCGGGGTGGCGTTTTGAGACCGACACAGCGTTCCGGGAGCAGGTTGAGGGCGAGGACGAGTTCTGGAACCAGGAGCGCACCCCTGTGTTCCCGGACCCGGGCGGGCTGCTGCCCTGGGGCATGAACAGCAACCACAACTACTGCTGCTGGCTGACCACGAGCCCGGACCCGGAGCAGTGGCCGGTGGCCGTCTTCTGTGACTTCGATGGCGTCGACGACGGTGAGCTCGACTGTTTCGACGGCGGCTTCGCGGAGTTCGTGGTGACCGTACTCACCGGCGGCTACGCCCATGAGGACGAGTTGCTGGTGCGCCCGGACCCGGAAGAGTGGGGACCTCAACCCGCTCGGCCGCTCTGGACACCTGCCTACGACTGGACCGGCAAGGACTGGGGTGCGGAGTGGGGCATCACCTGGTACCAGCCCACCGGGTCGACGGAAATGCCCTGGACCAGGTAGCGATGGTCCGCCGACCTGGCATTCGCCTTCGGCCGCGAGTGGGACCCCGGCGTCTTCCCCGATTGGAGTGGCAGGACACGGCGGAACGGCCCCACCCATGAGCTGGAGTGTCAAGCGGCGAGGGCATGGGCTCGGTGGGACCACGCGGTTGCCTCGTCGTACGGTGTGCCGGTTTTGAGGCAGCCGTGCAGGATGCCGACGAGCGGCCAGGAGCTGCGCCTGCCGGACAACCGCAAGCTCTGGTGCCTGACCGCGGCTGGCCGCCGGGAGGCCGTCTGCTCCCGGCCGGGGCGAAGCTGTCCGCGCTGCGCCCCGAGTGCGATGGCCAGGGTACGGCGTTCTCCGAGCACGCCCTGGACGTCGTCGCCACCGCCGGCCTCCTCGCCCGCGCCGGCATCGGGTACCTGGCCGCGTTCTCCACCGAGGTTGAGCACTCCATCCCGCACCGCCGTTCCCTGTTCACCGACCTCGTGCTGCGCGACCCCACAAGCGGCTCACCCCGGAGCAGAAGGAGGAGAAGGCCAAGCGGGACCACCAGCGGCTGCTGCACCGCATGGCCGAGGTCGAGACCGCCTCCGAGACGTCCTGGCACGCGCCCGCGTACGGCGGCGACGCCGTCCACGCCCGCAACTACCACCGCGCGCTGCCGGTCGTGGCCACCACCCTGCCGCTGCTTCGCCGCTTTGGCGCCGACGGACCGGTCTGGCACCGGTTCGGCCGCCGCGGCTGGCACACCCTCGACCAGGCGCTGGCCGACCCGGACGGCGACGAGCTGCTGCGCGCGGAGCAGGCCGCCGACCAGGCCCGCCAGGAACGGGAGCAGGAACGGCAGAAGGCGGAGCGCGAGCGCCGCCGTCCGACCTGTACCCGCTGCAAGGCGCCGTTCTCGGACGAGCGGGTGGGCCGAGCGCGACCGGGCCGCCTGGGGCGACGACGGGCTGTGCGCCGGCTGCCGCCGGCGCACAGCCGACCGGAAGGCCCAGGAGGAGGCCGAGCGCGAGCGAGCCGCCGCCGAAGCCGCGGCCGCCGAGGCGAAGCGGCGCGGCTCCTGGTGGCGCCGCTCCTGACCGCGCCTCACCCCGGCCGGGCCGCTGACCTGCGCCGGGGAGTTTCGGCACCTCTGCTGATCTGCACTGGGGAGTTTCGCCCCGGGGCCGGTGAGTTTCGCTCCGGGGCGGTGGTGAGTTTGGCCGCCGCCGCTGGTGAGTTCCGGGCGCCGACCGGTGAGTTTCGGGTGTCGGTGCAGGTCAGGGCCGGTGAGAACGGCCGTCAGCTGAGCCGTCCGGGTGGCGGCCAGGTTCGGCGGGACGGCGGGGCGGGCAGAGCCTGCGGCATGACGACACCCTTCATCAGGCGCCCCCGCCGGCCGCGCCGTCCGGCCGCGCCCACCCCGGCCGCGCCCGCCTCCCCGGTCCGCGCCGGCTGGTGGTGGTGTCGATAGGGCGGACGGGACGGGCGGCGGCGGTTCTGCGCCTGCGGCGGGCTCGGGAGGGTGGGCAACCGGCGTGGCCGGTCCGCTCGGCACGCGCCGCCCGGACGCGCCAGGGGCCTGGTGCTGCCCGCTGCGCCGGGTCGCTGGCCCCGCCCCGTCACGGCAACCGCCGCGCGGCCCGCTGTCGGCACGCGAACACCTCAGCAGCCCGAGCGCCACCTGATGATCCGCCGGACGGCGTACCGAATCCACCCGTCCAGCAGAACGCACTCCGAGCGACTGAACGGCATCGCTCGCCCGTAGGCGGATCAGGACCTGGCGTGGCGGGGCCGGCCGCCGGCGCGGCGCCGCCGGCGCTTGGTGGGGATCGGGGCGTGGGGTCGCCGGGTGGTGTCGTCGATGGTGATCAGGACACGGGTCCAGTCGGTGATCAGCTCGACCAGTTTCTGGACGCGTGCGGGGCCGGTGCTGTTGAAGGAGAGCACGAGCAGGGACGGCGCGCTGGCCAGCAGCACGACGAGCAGCAGCATCGCACTCGCCAGGATGGTGGTCGTGCGAGCGGGCCCGAACAGGGCTCGTGACAGGGACACGGGCAGCATGAACATTCCTCCCGGAAACGTGCTCGGTGAACGTCCCGGCGCTGACCGGCGGGACGTTCACCGAGCCTCGGTGCCAGAGGGGCAGTTGCGGAAGGGGAACAGCCCGGTTCCTGGCCGAAGCCACCTCGGTGTGTCCAAGTAGGCTGCTGCGCCAGCGGGTTGCCGACAGGGAACCCAGGTTCATGGCCCGACCCGGGCCACCGATGGGCAGGAGCGCCATGCAACCCGAACACCACAGTGACGACCGGGGAGAGGAACCGGCCGGAAGCGAAATCGTCGCGACGCCGCATGCCAAAGCACAGCGGGCCCTGAACAGGCACATCGAGCAGATGCTGCGGCAGGCCGGCATGAAGACGCGCTCCGAGTTCAACAAGAGGCACGGGATCCCCAAGTCCACCGCGTCCCGCTACGCCAACGGCGAGCGCACCTGGCCGTGGCGGTTCATGGAACTCCTGATGACCGACGCGGAGAAAGCGGCCGGCGGGCCGCTGACGATCGACGTCCGCGAAATCACCCTCAGCCTGTACGGGGCCGTGATGGAGGTGAGCAACAACGCCGAGTTACGTGAGATCTTCGACCTGGTGAGACAAGGCCTGGGCAAAGACGCCGCGCTGTCTCATGCCTACTACGAGATCTGGATACTGAAAAGCCGGCTCGAACGGCTGCACCGGTCCGGGCAGGCGATGCCGGCCGAAGCCCGGCAACAACTGCGCACCGCAGAACTGGCGGCCGAGCGCCTCGCGGCCGAACGGCACCTGATCCGGGCGCAGGCCGCGCAGGCAGAGCAGCTGCTGCCTCGAGAACTCAGGTTTCTCGACGACCCTGACCTACGGGTTCCCGCCCGGGAACAGGTCCCGCCGTGGTGGCCGCAACCCGTGCCGGCCACCCCCACGGCACGGTTCCCCCAGCACGAAATGGACCACGCCATCTGGCCAGGGTCCGCGACGCCCTCCAGGCGGGCTCCGTGGATCCTAATCGGCGTGCTGCTCGGCCTGCTCGGCGCGGCGGGAATCTGGATCACCCTGCTTCTTCACGGCACGGGCACGGCCAGTACCGTCCAGGCCGCCCCACCTACCGCCCAGCCGACTCCCTCCGGCAACGCCACCACCGCGGCGCAGACAGCCGTGCCCTCACCGGCGACCCCGACCGGCAACCCGACCCCGCCCCTCGCCTTGTCCCCGTCCCCGGCCGCTCCGCAAGCCGATGCACCGGGATGGACAGCCCAGTACCGGGACTCGACCATCAACGTGCCGGCACTGGAAGGTCAATGCCGACAAGGCGTCCTGGACTTCGATCCGGCACGCGGAGCCGTACACGACCCGGATGACATGACGAACCTCATGACCCCCGACGACCTCACCATCCAGCAGCCGTGCTTCACGCTCAACGCGGTCGCCACCGTCTACTCGCAGGTCCAGGCATGGGGAACTTCCACGGCATCGGCACCCGACCCGGCCCAGTGCCGAAACGACGCCATGCGCCACGGCATGCCCGATACCGTGCCACTGAGCAAGCTCACCGTCGGCTCGGCCTACTGCGTCATCACCACCAAACGCTCGCTGGCCTGGTTCAAGGTCACCGGGAAGCCAGGAAGCGACCAGCAGGGCCTGACCGTCACCGCGACCCTGTGGACCCGAAACACCTGACCGTTGCTCGGTTCCGCATAGCTCTCCATGCCCGGCGGCGTGGTCGAGGACGAGGACGGTGAGGAACCGGCCGACGCGCTGCGCCGGGAACTGCGCGAGGAGTTCGGCCTCGACCTGGCGGTGCTGCCCGCGCCGCCGGTGCTGCGCTTCGTCCAGGACCAGGAGACCGAGCGGCCGGGCGAGAGCGTGCCGTTCCGGCTCGGCACCTGGTCTTCACCGCCTACCTGCCCGACCACCTGGTGGAGGCCGTCGCTCTGGTCGAGCAGGACGACCCCGGTCAGGCGCCGGTGGTGTGGCTGCCGGTGGCCAACGCGGCCGGCCTCCACCTGTACCCGGACGTCGGCGCCGTCCTCGGCCAGCCCGTCCGGCCCGACGTCACCGTGGGCGGCCCGGTGCTGCTCCCGGCGATGACCACCACGTCCTACCGGTGGCGCTGACCTCCCGCGCGCAGGCCGCAGCCAGCCCGGCTGTGACTGTGCACCGTAGCTGGCCAGACTCTTCGCGCTACTTGGCCAGCAGGTAGGCATACGTTGAATTGGGCGAACCCACGGGCCCATCGACGGAGACGTCGTTGTCACGCACCAACAGCTGCCAGATGTCCCGGAGCTCCTCGCCGTCGGCGTCGATCACACCGTTGACCGTGTGGTCGAAGGTGAAGTACTCGAAGCCGGGCCGACCCTGCGCTGCGCCGCCGCCCCGCGTCCACCCCGGCGGCGAGCGTCTGACGCAACCTGCCTCACCGCCCGGATGCACCCGGCCGTACGGAGTGGTCGACTCGAGACGACGGGAAGTCTCGAGGGCCGTCACGGAGAGGAGCCGGGCGATGCCGAAGGTATCCAAGCAGTCCGCGACGAAGGTCCAGGAGTTCGGTCCGGTGACTGACCGCCGCGAGGAGATGAACGGCTACACCGTCGAATTCGTCTCCTTCGGGGCGGACGCCGACCTGGACGGGCCGCTGCAGTCGCTGCCCGACGGGAAGTGCCAGTGCCCGCACTGGGGCTACGTCATCGCCGGGCGGATGCGCTTCGTCTTCGCCGACCACGAGGAGGTGTACGAGGCCGGCGACGCGTTCTACCAGCCGCCGGGCCATCGGCCGTACGTCGACGCCGGGACGGAGCTGCTGCAGTTCAGCCCCACCGACGCGCTCGCCCGCACCGAGCAGGCCATCATCGACTGGATGGGCCGCCAACAGGGCGGTACGCCTTAGCTGCCCGGCCGCCGCATCCTGCCGGTCTGACCTCAATCCACGGGAGCGGGGCCAGCCAGCCGGCTGGTGCACGTCGGCCTACCAGCGTGCTCCCGGGGCCCAGCGCCCTGCGCTGACCGCTCGCCTTCCCCACACCGTGCCAACGAGCGGGTGGGCATCGGCGATGCCCTGGAGATCGCGGATGCGCTGCCGGGCGGCGCGCTCGCCGGTGTCGGCCAGGACGAACAGCAGCCTGGGGAAGCGCGTGTAGTGCTGCTGTCAGGCCGGCCCCACGCTCTGCGCGCCTGTTGTGCGCCGCAGATGCACCGGGATGGGGTGGTGTTCGTGGAAGCGGGCGTAGCCGATCAGCTTCGACGCGAGCTTCTCGCTGGCCATGGTGCCGCGGTCGACCTCGACGAATGCCCGGTGCAGCGCCCGGCCGCCGGCGTCGGTCGTGTAGTGCAGCAGGCCGTCGGGGATGATGGCGCCGTCTCGGCCTTCGCCGTAGCTGGTAGACCTCCGGCAGGAAGTCCAACGGTCGGCACTCGTCCCCGGCCTTCCGGGCGCCGGCCACGAACGCCGCCTGGGTGCGGGTGACGGCCAGGATGTGCCCAACCCGCAGCCTCGCCTCGGTCTTGTCCTCGGGCAGCGGCGGGGAGGCCACGCCCACCAGCTCCGGGAAGCGGTCGGCGATCCGCGCGCCCCGCTCGGTCAGGAACCAGGCCCGCAGCCTGCCAGCCTGCGGGAGGACGACATCCTCGACCAGGCCCTCGCCCTTCAGCCGGCGCAGCCGTCGGCGCATCAGCTCAGGCCGGCTGTCGGGGGTGTGCAGGACACGCAGCTGCTCAGCCGTGGCCATCCGGAACTGGAACAGCGCGGCCACGACCTGGGGGTCGATCTCGGGCGGCATCGCCATCACGGGCTCCTCAAAGGTCGGTGCCCACCGCCCCGGCGGCGGCGAGCACCGTATGGAAGCCCGCAGTTCTCCCCACATTTCTCCCCAAGACCGGCCCGTACGGTGACGATCCGACAACGGGTGCACTAACCGGTCCGCCAACCGGGGTTACGAACCGGTGCACCAACCGGTCGCCGCCCTCCCGGCCGCTACGCCCGAATTCTGAGCAAACGCACAGGTCAGAGGCCGTGGCGAGCGGCCGTCAAGGCGAAACTCACCACCCCGACAACCCTCTCCTTCCCCTTCCTGTCCTTGGCTTTGTGGGTGGCGGTTGGCTGGTCGGGTGGGGCGGTGGCGTTGAGGGTCCGCTGCGCCTGCGGCGGGCCTCTTCTTCTCTCGCGTCCGGCTGGTGCCGGCCGCTCGCGGCGGGGCGAGGCGGGCTGGGGCGCGGGCGGCCGCAGAAGGCACCAGGCCGCCCCTGCGAGCCCCGCCGCCGTTCGGGCGAGGGGTCTGTCACCAGCCGAACATGGCGCGTAGCGTTGGTACCGCTGGCGGCGTCTACCGTCCAGGGCGATCGTGTGCTATGGGGGGCGTCGCAGCCAGCCTGAGAGAGCGAACGATCATGGGCATACTTTTTCGCCTGCTGGCCCCGAAACCAGTCAAGAAGATCCGACACGCTGCGCACCCCGTACGCAACGTCAAGCGTGCCGTCACGCCGAAGCCAGTCCGGCAGGTCCGACGCGCCGCGCATCCGGTCAGCATGGTGGAACGAGGCATTGAAAACGGCATCGTGCACGCCGTACGCGGCAGCGGTGGGAGAACAGCCGCCCGCAGGGCTGGCGGTACCGGAACGGTCTACTACGGCACGTGCGGTGTCCACCATCGGCGCCCGGACACAGCCGCCAACTGCAAGGACTGCGCGGCGGTCGATGCGTTGCAGGCCGCCCGCGCTGCCGCTGCGGAAGCCGCCCGGGTTGAGGCGACCCGTAGAGCAGCAGCCGAGTCCGCTCGCGCGGAGGCTGCTCGGGTCCGGCGTGAGGTCATCCTGGCTGACCACAAGCGCGCCGCCGAAACTAACCGGAAGCAGCACGCGACAGCACGAACCTCATCCTGGAAGACCTGGGCGACGCCGCGCTGAACGAGGCCATCACGACCCTGAGCACCGCCCTGCACCCACCTGACCCTGGTCGTGGGTACCGCATCCCGCCCCGGCGGTCTACTGACCCTGTGCCGCCAGCGCCACCTCAACGGCCAGGGCCTGCTCGACCCGGCCCGTGTCAGCGAGTTGGACGCGCTCGGGATGATCTGGTCGAAGAACGCGAACGCCTGGGAGCGAGGCTACGCCTACGCCGCCGCCTTCCACCACCAGCACGGCCACCTGGCGATCCCGGCGACCGCGAAGCTTGACGATTGACCCGCCCCGCACCGGCCACCTGCACCCCCGCCGTCCCGGCCCACCCAGGCCGGGACGGCCGCCCGTACCGCGTTCCCGACTCCCGGAGGCACCGCGCGATGACCGACACCACCCGCCCCAACCCGCGGACCCCGCTGCCGCGCCCGGGCGGCTGGAGCTGGCCCCGTGCAGCAGCCGGCCTGCGCCCGTGGACCGGGACCTGGGCCGCCCGGTCCTCGACTCCCGCTGGTGCGCGGTTCGATGTGGCTGCGCTGGACCGGCCACGACGGCATCCGCACCCTGCACCAGGGCGCCGGCCTGGCCCGCAGCTGGACCGAGAAGGACGTCGACGGCCTGGACGGCTGGGTGGCCCTGATCGACGGCCGGATCGTCCTCAGCGCCCGCCCGGGCGGCGGCCTGCCGGAACCCGTCGTCCACGCCGAGGCGTGGCAGGCCGGAGCGACGCTGCATGCCGCCCTCGCCCAGCACCCCGCCCGCCCCGACCACACCCAAGACGAGGACGAGGACGACGACCAGGAGCACGGGCTGCTCGGCGACATCCGCAGCAGGGTCCGCCGCCGGGCGGCCGGGATGCCCCTGGAGAACATCCAGCAGGCCCTGGAACAGGCCCGGTTCGAGGAACGCTGCGCCGACCGGCACGCCGACGCCGGAGACGAGACCGCCTACGTCACCGCGGCCGCCATCCGCAGCCCAGGTCCAGCCGGACATCCGCGTCCCGGGGCGCGAGCTCCACGGCGGGCGACAGCACCTCGACGGCCACCTCCCAGCACTTGGCCCCGGTCAGTTCGAAACCCAACTCCCGCCGCACCGCGACGTCGTCGGGCCGGGCATGCAGCAGGCCCAGGAGGTTCGCGATCCGGGCCTCGTCCTCG
Organism: Streptomyces kaniharaensis; assembly: GCF_009569385.1. Taxonomy (NCBI): domain Bacteria; kingdom Bacillati; phylum Actinomycetota; class Actinomycetes; order Kitasatosporales; family Streptomycetaceae; genus Streptomyces; species Streptomyces kaniharaensis. Next base: position 76,334 of record NZ_WBOF01000002.1, on the reverse strand, counting down.
TCGCTGTCCTCCCCGCCGTCCGGCAGCAGTTCAGGCCACAGCTCGTCCGGGTCGAGGAAACACATCCGCCGACAACGTCGCCTCCGCGCAGGCGGGGGAAACCGGCGCCTTCGGACCGGCGCCGTACCTGGCGTCCCACGACGGCGCCCGCAGCGGCAAGCCCGGGGCCGCAGTGATCCCGCCCGGCGGGAACCACCACCCGGTGTCCGGGACAACAGTCCGCACAGCGGATTCGCCGCTGGCCTGGGGCGGCGGCGCGGACTCGACCGGCCCGGTCCGGTGACCGTGGAAGGCAAGCGGCCGCCCGGACGGTCTGGGCAGATGACCGGTTTGGGGGCCTGGGTCAGGCCGCTCGGGTTGCGGTCGTGGGGTCGGACCCGGGTGTCGGGTGCAGCCTGACGCGGCACGCCGCACAAGCGGTCCGAATGACACCCGTGAGAAATATGATCAAGCCGGCTGGCTTGCTCGGCCTCGGCCTCGGGGAGGCGAATGCCGGGGCCGTCACCATATGGTTACGGGGGGATGGGAAGTCAATGTGGTTCGGCCTACTGGGCCCGCTCTCGGTTCGTGAGGGCGATCGTGTGTTGCCGCTGGGCGGCCCAAAGCGCCGCGCTCTGCTGGCTGCGCTACTGCTCCAGGCCAACCGGCCGGTGTCCCTGAGCGGCCTTCAGAGCGCCATGTGGGGTGAGGAGCCGCCGGCCACTGCGGTCGCCTCGCTGTACAACCACGTCGGGCGGCTGCGGCGGGCGCTGGGCGCCGAAGGCACATCGCGGCTTTCGTCCACTCCGCACGGCCTGCTGCTGCGGGTGGCAGAGGGGGAGTTGGACGTCCAGGAGTTCACCGCGCTGCTCGCGCGCGCCCACGCCGCCCGCGTACGGCGTGGTTGGCAGGACGTGAGCCGACACACAAGCGCGGCATTGGCCCTGTGGCGAGGGCAGCCGTTGTCGGACCTGCCGGAGCTGCATGCCCTGGAGGTAGAGGTCCGGCACCTGTGTCAGACCCACCTGCAGGCGCTGGAGTGGTACTTCGAGGCCGAGTTGCAGCTGGGCCGGCACGTGGAGGTGATCCCGGAGCTCGGCCGCTGGGCGGGCCGGCACCGGTTGCACGAGGCGCTGCACGTCCTGCTGATCACCGCGCTGTACCGCAGCGGCCGGCAGGCCGAGGCGCTGGAGGCGTTCGAAACCGTCCGGACGGCGCTGGCCGAGGAACTCGGAGTCGATCCGGGCGCGGCCCTGCGGCACGTCCACCTACGCGTGCTGACCGCCGACCCGCTGATCGTCGGACGATCCACCGCTGCCGACGAGACGGCGCCTGGTGCCCTCGCGCTCACCGCGCGGAGTGGCGTCAGCCTCACCATTCCCGCGGCGGTCGGGGCGGGTGGCACAGAGGAGACCTCGGCCCAGCCGGAACCCGGCAGGCAGCACACGGTGCCGGTACCCGCGCAACTGCCCGCCGAGACCCCGCTCTTCACCGGCCGGCAAAGCGAACTGCGGCGGCTGTGCAAGGTGCTGGAACAGGCCGCCAACGGCGATGGTCCGCACGTTGTGACGGTGACGGGCATGGGCGGCGTGGGCAAGAGCGCGCTCGCCGTCCACGCCGCGCACCTGCTGCGCGACCGGTTCCCCGACGGGCAACTCCACCTCGACCTGCGCGGCTTCGGCGCCTCTGCCCCACGCGAGACCCACGAGGTACTCGCCAGCCTCCTGGCCGACCTGCACACGGCGACGTCCAGCGCGAGCGTCCGGCTCCTGCCCGACCACACCGACGACCGCGCCGCGCTGCTGCGCACCGTGCTCGCCGACCGGCGCATCCTGCTGGTCCTCGACAACGCCCGCGACAGCGCCCAGGTCCTCCCGCTGCTGCCCGGCACCGGCGCCTGCGCCGTAATCGTCACCAGCCGCAACACCCTCACCGACCTGCCCACCGCCGAGCACCTGCCGCTCGCCCCCATGGACATCGAGGAACAGCGCGCCCTGCTGACCGCCCTATGCGGCAGCGACCGCGTCGACCAGGACCTCGACGGCGCCCTGCGCATCCTCGCCGCCTGCGCCGGCCTGCCGCTGGCCCTGCGGATCATCGGTGCCCGACTGGCCGCCCGCCCCGCCTGGCCGCTCGCCACCCTGGCCGACCGCCTCGCCCCCGACGGGCCCGGACGCCTGACGGCCCTGGCCGCAGGGCAGTTGGAGGTACGGGCGACCTTCGCCTCCAGCTACCTCGCCCTGCGGGACAGCGACCAGCACACGGAGCGCGAGGCCGCACGTGCCTTCCGCCTGGTGGGTCTGTGGTCGGGCCAAGTCCTCAGCCCTGGCCCCGCAGCAGCCATGTTCGACCGCACCCCGGATGAGGCGGAGCGCCTGCTGGAACGACTCGTCGACTCCCACCTGCTGGAATCCCCCGCACCGCTGCGCTACCGGCTCCACGACCTCCTCGCCGAATACGCCGCCGAACGTGCCCACGCCGACGAGACCGCGCAGGAGCGCGAGGCGGCCCTGCTGCGCCTGTGCGTCTGGTACGCGCTCGCCGTGGAGAGCACCCGCACAATCCTGCGTGAGACCGGCCAGCTGCCCCCCAGACTCAACCAGGCCCCGCCCGCGCCCCTTCCCATCTTCGCGGACGAGACCCGAACCCTGGCCTGGTGCCGACAAGAACTGACGAACATCGGCGAGGCCATCCGGCAGGCCGGCCAGGGTCCTCGGCCCGACCTCGCCTGGCGACTGGCTGTCTGGCTCTTCGGATACATGCGCACGAGCTGGTGGGCCGGCCAGGGGGAGGACTTCCTCGACCAGGCGCTGCGCATCGCTGATCAGCACCACGACCGGCTCGGCCGCGGCTGGCTGCTGCGCTACCTGGGCATCACCCACGGCATGGCCCGGCGACTGGACAAGTGCGTCCAGGCCCTACAGGACGCCCTCGCACTCTTCGACGACCCTGAGAGCAAAGCGTCGATCCACTGCAACCTTTCGGTCGCCCACACCGCCGCCGGCCAGGCCGACCAGGCCCTCGTCCACGCGCGGGCGGCCTTCGACCTCCACCGGCAAGCCGGCTCCGCGCCGCGGCTCACCGCCCTGGTGGTCAGTTCGATGGCTGATGCCCTGCGGACGGCAGGCCGGCACACGGAAGCCGAAGACCACTACGAGGCGGCCCTCGCACTGTGGCGCGAGCGCGGCGACGCCAACAGCACCGCCATCACGCTGTCCAACCTCGGCGATGTCATGCGCGGTCTCGGCCGGCACCAGGACGCCTTCGCGGCACTGTACGAAGCCCAGGACATCTTCGAACGGATCGGCAATATCTCCGCTATGGCGGACAACCTGATCACCATGGCCCGCACGCATGCCGACTTCTCTGAGTGGCCGCAGGCCCGCATCCGGGTGCTCCAGGCCATCGACCTTGCCGAACGCCACCACCTGGGCCCCTGGCTGAGCGAGGCACACGAGGTCCTCACCACGATCGAAAGCGCCCACGCCGCCGAGTCATGAAGGCGCGGGCGGCGTCGGCAGGGCCTGAACCGGAAGGTCTGGCTGGGGTTTGCTGCCAACCCTAGGCACCCTGCCGAGCAGCGATCGACAGGTTGGCCTGCGTGGCGGCCTGGCTCGCCGGGTCGTCGAAGAGGGCGAGTGCCTCTTCCAGTGCCTCGATGGCCCGGTCGTAGCGCCGGGCCATCCGGTGGCCGGCGCCGAGCAGCAGCCAGGCACGGCCGAGCCGGTCGCCCCGCTGCTCGGTGCTGCGCAGCCCCTGGTGGAGCGAGTCCTCCCACTGGCCGGTCCACCAGCAGGTTCGCATGTAGCCGAACAGCCACACGGGCAGGCGCCAGGCGAGGTCGGGGCGGGGGCCCAGCCGGCTTGCCGGCTGGCTTCGCCTCACACTTGGGGCACTCAAGCCCGTCCGGGCCGGCCTTCTCGTGGAGCTCCAGCGGGGAGCCCGCCTTCCCGCCGATAGAGCCCCGGCACGTCCAGCACGGGCGCAGCGCGGCGTCGGTCTCCGGGGTCTTCTCCAGGCGCTTGAGGGCGCTGGCGGCGGCCTTTCCTTGCGTTCCTCGTGCTTGTGGTGGCAGGGGTGGCAGCGGCCGCCGGGGCGGCGGGTCTACTGGGCCGTGGAGCCCGTACCCATAGGTGTTCTCCTGCTCGGGGACGGCTCTCTGGGGCCGGTGTGGCAGCGCTTTGGCGGTCCTGGCCGACACTCCCCGGCGGTGCCGACGTGTCGGAAGGCCTTGCGGAAGTTGTGGCAGGCGGCGAGCAGGCGCCACTCGCTGCGGGCGTCGTCCTCGCCGCGCAGGAGGAGCTGGCGGCCGTTCTGGCAGGTCATGATCTGGCCGAAGACGGGTTCGACGTAACAGGGAACTGTTAGTGGATTGTTGGGCCGCTGTTGGAGGGCCCTGCCAGCCTCGTGGCGTCCCCGCGTGACTGGTCCCGCAGCGAAGTCGGGGCAGAGTGCGCACCCAACGCTAGAGGCAGGACACGTGAAACCCAAGATCCTCCGACTCCGCCGCATCAGGGCCGCCCTGACCGTCGTCGCGATGCTGCTGACCGGGCTGTCGTTCTCGGTGGGGCAGGCGTCGGCCTTGGTCAGCCCCGCCGCGTTCGAGATCCAGAACCAGGCGACTGGCCTGTGCATCCAGGCGACGTCCGACGTGCATCCGTACCAGATCGAGCTCCATCCCTGCGGCAGCAGCGACGACCAGTACTTCGGGGTCAGGGACCACAACACCTTCGTTGACCTCGCCACCGGCGGCACCTGCCTGGCGACGGACACGCAGGGCAACGCCCTGTCCGTGCTCTGCGGCGAGAGCGCCTACAACGTCCACTGGATGGCCGGCTCCGTCCAGGGCGACTGGACGACCATCAGCAGCCCCAACGGCTGCTATCTGAAGATCCTCAACGGCATGACCCCCGCCTGCATGCCGGGCTTCCAGGGCAGCAACGCCCAGTGGCGCATGATCTACGGGCACCCGAACCACCACAACGGTACGGAGGCGGGCATGGGCCGGGTGAAGTGGGCGGACTTTGATGGTGACGGCAAGGCCGACTACCTCACCATCGGCGCCGACGGCGCGGTCAACGTCTGGCTGAACAAGGGAGGCGACGGCCACGGTGGCTGGCAGGCCCTGGGCCAGGTCGCCACCGGTCTGACCTCGGACACCAGTCGGGTGCGCTTCGCCGACTTCGACGGTGACGGATTGGCCGACTACCTCTGCATCAACCCGGACGGCTCCGTGCACGTCTACCTCAACCGCGGCGGCGACGGCCACGGCGGCTGGCAGGACCTGGGCCAGGTCGCGACCGGCCTCACCTCGGACGCCAGCCGCGTGCGTTTCGCCGACATCGACGGTGACGGCCGGGCGGACTACAACGTCATCAACGCGGACGGCTCGGTCACCACCTACCTCAACAACGGCGGCGACAGCGGCGCCGGCTGGGTCAACTACGGGCAGATCGCCACCGGCTTCACCACCGACCCCAGCCGGGTGCGCCTCGCCGACATCGACGGTGACGGCAAGGCCGACTACTCCGTGATCAACGGCAGCGGCGCGGTCAGCACCTACCTCAACCGCGGCGGCGACGGCCACGGCGGCTGGTCCGACTACGGGCAGATCGCCACCGGTGTCACCAGCGACCAGAACGCCGTCGCCCTCGCCGACTTCACCGGCGACGGCATGGCCGACTACATCTCCACCAACCCGAACGGATCGGTCAACGTCTTCCGCAACGACGGCGGCGACGGCCACGGCGGCTGGACCGATCTCGGTCAGATCGCCACCGGCGCCTGATCCCCACCACCCGTCACCGGTTTGAACGTGGGGGCTTCGGTTCGTCAGCCGAAGCCCCCACGCCTGACCGAACACCGCATCTCTCCATGGGGGAATCTTGAAACGCATCCTGCTGCTCGGCCTGAGCGCCGCGCTGGGCGTGGCCGGCGTGGCCGCCGCCCCGGGCACGCCGTCCGCACACGCCGTCTCTATCGGCACAACCGCCGCGCCTTCGCTGCGCGTCATGCCGCTGGGCGACTCGATCACCGCAGGCGCCGGCAGCTCGACCCGGTCGTCCTACCGGGCTCCCCTGTGGAACCTGGTCGCCGACCAATTCCGCTACACCGTACGCTACGTGGGCTCCCAGGCCGGCGGACAGCTCGCCGACCTCGCCCACGAGGGCCACTCCGGCTACATGATCGACGACATCCGTGCCGGGATCGACCAGTGGCTCGCCGCCGCCCACCCGGATGTCGTCCTGCTGCACATCGGCGTCAACGACCTCGACCGCAGCACCGACCCGACCCACGCGCCCGACCGCCTCAAGGCCCTGGTCGACCGGATCTTCGCGGACCAGCCCGGGGTCGCGGTGGTCATGGAGGGCGTGATCCCGACCACCCAGGGCCTCCAGGTCTCGCCGTCCAACTTCAACGACCGGGCCCGGCAGTTGCAGGCGATCGAGGCTCAGGCTGGGAACAGCTTCCGGTACGTGGAGCCGCCGGCCCTGACGTCATCCGAGATGGCCGACCGCCTGCACCCCAACGACAGCGGCTACAACCGGATGGCGCAGGCCTTCTACACCGGGCTGGACCAGGCGTACTCCGCGGGAGCCGCGCAGGCCTCCGTGACGTCCAACGCCGCCAACGATTCCGGCGGTCTGGGCCGGGTCCGGTACGCGGACTTCGATGGTGACGGCAAGGTCGACTACGTGACGATCAACCAGGACGGATCGTTGCGCGTCTGGTTGAACAAGGGCGGTGACGGGCACGGGGGTTGGCAGGAATTCGGCCAGGTTGCCACCGGCGCCACCACCGACCCCGGTCGTGTCCGCCTCGCGGACTTCGACGGTGACGGGCGGGCCGACTACGCGGTCATCAACCCGGACGGTTCGGTGCACGTCTGGTTGAACAAGGGCGGTGACGGGCACGGGGGTTGGCAGGACCTGGGCCAGGTCGCCTCCGGCCTCACGACCGACGCCGGCCAGATGAAGCTCGCGGACTTCGACGGTGACGGCAAGGCCGACTACGTGGTCATCAACTCAAACGGCTCGGTGGACGTCTACCTGAACAAGGGCGGTGACGGCCACGGCGGTTGGCAGCCCATCGGCCAGGTCGCGACCGGCCTCACCACCGACGCCGGCCGCGTCCGCCTCGCCGACTTCGACGGTGACGGCAAGGCCGACTACGCCGTGATCGACCCCAGCGGCGCCGTGCGGGTCTGGCTGAACCGCGGCGGAGACACCGGCGGCGGCTGGGTGGCCCAGGGCCAGGTCGCCACCGGCCTCACCGCCGACCAGGACCGGGTCCAGTTCGCCGACTTCAACGGCGGCGGGAACGCGGACTACATCCTCACCGATTCACCGTCCAACGCCGCCACCGTCTTCACCTGGAACGGCGGCGACGGCCACGGAGGCTGGAACGGCCTCGGCCAGGTGGCCACCGGCGTATCCACCGGCTGATCCCGCTATCTATGCCGCCCGAGGTTTCAACCCTCGGGCGGCACAGGTGCTGGAGCACATTCGTGTACGGGGAACTGGAGACCGACCACGACGTCCTGGTGACGCTCCACCGCTTCACCCTGGCGACCGCCGAGCAGCTCCACAGCTGCACTGCGGCGCAGCCGGGATCAAGCAGACCCAGAAGCGCATGGCCCGGCTCCAGGCCGAGGGCCTGGTCGAGGTCGACCGCGAGAAGGAGGGCGTCGGCACGCTCGTGGAGAAGCTCACCTCCTACCGCACCTGGTGCGAGCTCCCGGCGAAGGGCACGGCGAAGGCCGTGTTCGAGGCCTCGCTGCGCCGCCGGGGCGCCCGGACGCACGGCCTGCGGCTGTGGCCCACCGTCTACCCGCCGACCGGGCGCGAGGGGCTGCCGCCGGTCGCCCTGGTCCTGGAGGCCGGCCGCAAGCGCACCCGACCCGGAGCGAAGCGGCTCCACCCCGGAGCAGAAGGCGGAGAAGGCCAAGCGGGACCACGAGCGCCTGCTGAACCGCATGACCGAGGTCGAGGCCGCCTCCGAGGACATCTGGCACGCCCCCGCGTACGGCGGCGACGCCGTCCACGCCCGCGACCACCACCGGGCGCTGCCGGTGGTGGCCACCACCCTGCCGCTGCTGCGCCGTCACGGGGCCGACGCCCCGGTGTGGCACCGGTTCGGTCGCCGCGGCTGGCACACCCTCATGACGCGCTCGCAAACCCGGACGGCGACGAGTTGCTGGCCGTCGAGCGGGCGGAGGCGGATCGGGCCCGCCGGGCGCGGGAGGCGGCGGAGCGGGAGCGGCGCCGTCCGGCCTGCCGCTGCTGCTTGGCGCGGTTCTCGGACGAGCGGTGGGAGGAGAAGGAACGGGGCTGGAACGACGACGGGCTGTGCGCCGGCTGCCGCCAGGCCGACGCCGACCGGAAGGCGCGGGAGGCCGCCGAGCGCGAGCGGGCCGCCGCCGAAGCCGCGGCCGCCGAGGCGAAACGCACCAGCTCCTGGTGGCGCCGGTCCTGACCCGGCCTCACCCCGAGCACCGGCCGCTGACCTGCGGTGGGGAGTTTTGGCACCCCCGCTGACCTGCACTGGGGAGTTTCGCCCCAGGGCCGGTGAGTTTCGCCTTGGCCCTGGTGAGTTTCGGGTGTCGTCGCAGGTCAGAGGCCGGTTAGAACGGGCCGGCGCCTCCTACCGGTGGTGCCGGCCTTTCCCGACGATCGGTAGCCGCGCTGGTCAGGTGACGGCGGGGCTGCGGCGCTCCAGGAGGATGACGTCGCGCCAGCGTCCGTGGTGGCGGCCGAGGCGTTCGCGGGTGCCGACGACGCGGAAGCCGGCCTTGGCGTGGAGGGCGAGGCTGGCGGTGTTCTCCGGGAAGATGCCGGACTGCACGGTCCAGATTCCGGCGGCGTCAGTGGAAGCCAGCAGCGCCTCCAAGAGCGCCAGGCCCACGCCGCGACCCCGGGCGTCGGGGTGGACGTAGACGGAGTGCTCGGCCACCCCGGCGTACGCGCACCGATCGGAGACTGGCACGACGGCGGCCCAGCCGAGGACCCGGCCCGCCTGGTCGAGGGCGACCAGGCGGTGCTCGGCGCGAGGCGGGAGGCGTCGAAGGCCTCCCAGGTCGGCGCGGTGGTCTCGAAGGTGGCGTCGCCGCCGTCGATGCCGGCCTGGTAGATCGCCAGAACCTGGTCGGCGTGCTCGGCGAGCATCGCGGTGACGGTCACCGAGGGGGTGGTCATGCGGCGGCCTCGATGCCGAGGTCGGCGAGCAGGCTGCGGATGTGCTGCTCGATCTGGTCGCGGATCGGGCGCACGGCCTCGACGCCCTGGCCGGCCGGGTCCTCCAGCTTCCAGTCCAGGTACCGCTTGCCGGGGAAGTACGGGCAGGCGTCGCCGCAGCCCATCGTGATCACCACGTCGGAGGCCTGCACCGCCTCGACGGTGAGCACCTTCGGGACCTCGGCGGAGATGTCGATGCCGACCTCGGCCAGGGCCTCGACCACGGCCGGGTTCACGGTGTCGGCGGGGGCGGAGCCGGCGGAGCGGACCTCGACCCGCTCGCCGCCGAGGTGGGTGAGGAAGGCGGCGGCCATCTGGGAGCGGCCGGCGTTGTGCACGCAGACGAACAGCACGGACGGGACGGCGGGAGAGCTCACGGGGGTACTTCCTTCGGGCAGGAACAGGAATGGCGGTGCGGGGTTCAGCGGCTGGTGGCGGCCGGGTGGTGCTCGCCGTGCGGGACCACGACGTCCTCGGCGGCGGCAGCGGCGGGGCGGCCGAACAGCACGGCGACTAGGGCGACGCCGACCACCACGCCGACGAGCTGGGCGGCGACGAACGGCAGCACGGAGGAGGGCGCGATGCCGGCGAAGGTGTCGGTGAACGCGCGGCCGACCGTCACGGCGGGGTTGGCGAAGCTGGTGCTGGAGGTGAACCAGTAGGCGGCGCCGATGTAGGAGGCGACCGCGACCGGGGCGAAGTGAGCTCGGCCGGCGCGGGCCAGGCCGAAGATCAGCAGGATGAGCCCGGCGGTGGCGACGACCTCGCCCAGCCACAGGTGCGGGGCGAAGCGGGCGTCGGTGGACCAGCGCACCAGCGGCTCGGCGAACATCGCGTCGGCCAGCACCGCCCCGCCGATCGCGCCGAGGATCTGGGCGGGCAGGTAGGCGGCGGCCTCGCGCAGGGTCGGGCCCTCGCCGTCGCGCCGGCCGGTCCACCACGCGGCCAGGGTGACCACGGGGTTGAAGTGCGCGCCGGAGACCGGGCCGAGCAGCGCGATCAGCACGCCGAGGCCGAACACGGTGGCCAGGGAGTTGGCCAGCAGCTGCACGCCGACGTCCTGGGACAGCTTGGTGGCCTGGATGCCCGAGCCGACCACGACCGCGACCAGGGCACCGGTGCCGACGAACTCGACTGCGGCCCGGCGCCCGAGCGGAGCCATCTGCGTCATCTCGCGCCCCCAGCCGGGAGGGTGGCGGCCGGGGCCTGGAGCAGAGCGGACAGCTTGGCCAGCGCGGCGGGCAGCACCCAGTAGTAGACCCAGGTGCCGCGCCGCTCGGAGCCGACGAGTCCGGCCTCGCGCAGCACCTTCAAGTGGTGGGAGATGGTCGGCTGGGAGACGTCGAAGGGGCCGGTCAGGTCGCAGACGCAGGCCTCGCCGCCCTCGTGCGAGGCGATCAGGGACAGCAGCCGCAGCCGGACCGGGTCCGACAGGGCCTTGAACATCTTCGCCAGGTCGGCGGCGGATTCCTCGCCCAGGGGCTCGCGGACCATTGGCGAGCAGCACGCCACCGCGTCGTCCTGACCGAGCACCGGCAATTCCAGATTCGACATACGTCTATGTTGACAGCCATCTATCCGGAGAGGCAAGCTCGCTGTATCGACAGACGTCGAAACAAGACCTCGGATCGGGGAGACCGCCATGTCCCGCGTTCAGCTCGCCCTGCGCGTCGCCAACCTCGAAGGCTCCATCGCCTTCTACTCCAAGCTCTTCGGCACCGAGCCCGCCAAGCGCCGCCCCGGCTACGCCAACTTCGCCATCACCGAGCCCCCGCTCAAGCTCGTCCTCATCGAGGGCGAGACCGACCAGGACACCCGCCTGGACCACCTCGGCGTCGAGGTCGAGTCCACCGAGCAGGTCACCGCCGCTACCACCCGCCTCAAGGACGCCGGCCTGGCCACCTTCGAGGAGAACGACACCTCCTGCTGCTACGCGCTCCAGGACAAGGTGTGGGTGACCGGCCCGGGCAAGGAGCCCTGGGAGGTCTACGTCGTCAAGGCCGACGCCGACACCCTCGGCAAGAGCGCCGACAGCGCGCCGGACGCCTGCTGCGGCACCACCGCCTGCTGCACCCCGGACGAGCAGGCTATCGACCCGGCCCAGAGCCCGGCCGAGGCGAAGGCCGCCGCCGGCTGCGCGTGCGGCAGCTGACGCCGCTCCAAGTCGGCCCGACCCCAGAACCGGCGCGGACCGGGCCAGCACTCTGGCAGGCGGCCGGCCGCTGCTTTCGCAGCCGCACCGGACGGTAAGTCACCTGCCCGCGCCCGCCGTTGCGGTACGGTACGGCCATGGGCTGATCGTGGCCTTGCCGGGAGCGGCTTCGGCCGCTCGGGAAGGCAGAACAGCGATGGAAAGGGGCGGCCCGCGCTCGGGCCGCCCCTTCGCCATTCCCGCCAGCTGCCGGCTCGGCGCATCGGCCAGGCCATCGCGCAGCTCATCGGGCAGGGTGACGACCCACGCGCTCTCCTCCTCCGGATCGCTCACCAGAACGCCGAACCGGGGATGGGCGGTGACATGTGAGAACGGCTCGTCGAGCAGCAGCGCCGCGTCCTGGGCGGGACCACAGCTCGCGGCAGCACCGCCGTAAGCAGGGCGAGACCTCCCTCAGCCGGGCTCCGCACTGCCTTGGCTCAGCCCGGCGCATTCATCAGGAAGGTGAGATAGGCTCACCGCCCTGGAGTACGCGCTGCACGGCCGGCCCATCGAACCCGGGAAACTGATCCACCACAGCGACCACGGCTGTCAGACCGGGTTCAAGGGGTCGTTGCAACACCGCTGGTTTGGAGCGAGAGTAGCTGATCGTCGAGGGCCTCCGCAGGAGTTCTCCAGCCGAGTGTTTTCCGCGGCCGGGTGTTGAGCGCGCCGGCGACGGCTTCGAGGTCGCGGGCGGTCCAGCGGGCCAGGTCCGTGCCCTTCGGGAAGTACTGCCGCAGCAGCCCGTTCGTGTTCTCGTTCGTGCCCCGCTGCCAGGGGCTGTGCGGGTCGGCGAAGTAGACGGCGATGCCTGTGTCGGCCTTCAGCTGGGCGTGCTGGGCGAGCTCCTTACCTCGATCCCAGGTCAGCGATCTGCGCAACTGCTGTGGGATATTGGCCATTTGGGCCGTGAGGGCCTTGCGCATCGCCTCGGCTCCGTAGCCGGCCAGCGCGGGGCCGTTCTTCACCCTTGGCTCGACGCCTTCCATCCGCGGAAGGTGGACCAGGCGGTTCGTCCCGATGATCAGATCGCCTTCCCAGTGGCCCGCGACGGCCCGGTCCTCGGCCTCGGCGGGACGCTCGCTGATCATCACGTCGGGCGTGACGTGACCGGCCGCCTTCTGGCGGGCGCGCGAGCGCGGAACCCGAAGGGCACGCCCGGTCCGCAGGCACGTGACCAGCTCACGCTCGAGCGCGCCGCGGCCCTGGACGTAGAGGGCCTGGTAGATCGCCTCGTGCGAGATCCGCATGGATTCGTCGTCCGGATAGTCGACCAGCAACCGCTTCGCTATCTGCTCCGGACTCCACGCCGTCGCCCAACGCCGGTCCTGACGGCGGGGCTTGTTCCGCCCCTTCCACTCCTGCGTCGCCGGACCCGGCACCAGCCTCCCGTCGGGAGCCTGGATCAAGCCGGCCAACCGGTCCTGCACGTACTCGCGCAGCCGCTCGTCGGCCGCGAGCTTCGCGGTCTTCGGCCGGCCTGCCGCCAGCTCGGCCTTCCACTGCGCGATCGAGGCCCGGTAGTCGAGCCGCCCGCACCTCGTGGCCGCGTTGCGCCGCAGCTCCCGAGAGATCGTCGACGGCGAGCGCCCCAGCCTGCGGGCTATCTCTCTCACGCCGGTGTCCTGGGCCCTCAGCAGGGCGATCTCCTCGCGCTCGGCGAACGACAGATACCGACCTGACAGCGGACTGAGCTGGATCGAAGGCATCCCGCCACGATCGCGGAACCACCGCGAACCGACCGGCCCGGACACGCCGCACGCCAGCGCGGCATCCTCGCTCGTGAGTCCCTCGGCGATCTTCAACCAGAACGCGCGCTCCACATCCCGACGCACCGGCGGCCGGCCCGGCGACCGCATCGCCGGACGCCCCGTCACCTTCGTCGTCCACCCCGCAGGCCGCCCCATCCGACACCTCCACAATCGAGGTGTTGCGACGACCAGTTGAATCCACCCAATACACGTCCATCAAGCTCACAACTCGCCTGCTGAAGGCGGGAATCGAGCCCAGCATGGGAACCGTCGGCGACTCGTTCGACAACGCCCTCGCGGAGAACTTCTGGAGCGTGCTGAAGACCGAGTGCGTGCGCCGCACGACCTTCGCCACCCGCACGGACGCGGACCTGGCCCTGTTCGCCTACATCGACGGCTGGTACAACACCCGCCGCATCCAGAAACGACTCGGCTGGCTCAGCCCCGACGAGTACGAGGCGAAGTACTACGCCGACCACGCGACGGCCGAACCAGTGGCCGTCGAACCACCCACACCCGCCCTCACCAGGTAATGACCACCTCCCACCCAGCGGGGGAAGCTCACAGGCGGGTGGGCGGGGATCGCAGGTGTGACCTGTTGGTGGTGGTGGGCGTCAAATGGCCTCTGGCACGTGGTTGTCCGGACCTTTGGTTGGGCCTGTTGGGGGTGTGGGGTGGGTGGTGGTGGCTGGTTTGGTGACTGTGTGTGGTGGCGAGTGGGGTCGTGGGTCGGGTCGGGCCGCTTGGGGCCGGCGGGGTGCTGTTGGGTGTGTTTTCGGGGCTGAACTCCGCCGGGTATTTCGTTCGGTTGTTTTGGCGGATTGGTTGATGGTGGTGGTCTGAATTCGGGGCGGAATTGCGGGGTGGGGGTGGTGGCGGGGGTCGGTGTTCGGTTTCGTCCGGGGTTGTGCCGCCGGCCCTCTGCGCCGTCCGGGCCTGCTGCGTCCTGCTCGGTCGCCGTCGTCCAGGGCCGTGCGCGGGCCGGGGGCCGCCGTCCGGGGCCCCCTCTGCGCCGCCGTCGCCGTCCCGCCGACCTGGCTGCCGTCCGGGCCGCTGCGCCGCTCTGGTCGGTGCTGCGCCCCGCCTGCCTGCCTGCTTGCCGGGCCGCAGTCCGGGCCGCGCCTCTGCTTCGGCCGTGCCCGCCCGCCCCGCTCCGGGCGGTGCTGCGCGGCCGTCCCGGGCCGCCGGGCTCGCTGCCGTCGCCGTCCCTGTGCTTCCGCCGGCCTCGCTGCGTGCCGCCGTCCTGGCTGGGTGGCTGGGTGGCCGTCAGGCCGCCGTGGAGGTTGTTCTGGTGGTGGTTGGGGGTGGTGGCTGGGGGGTCGGTTCGGGGTGGGTTGGTGCTGTCGCGCCTGCTGTCGCGTGTTGCCTGTCGTGTGGGGTGCTGTCGCGTGTTGTGACGTGGGCGGATACCCCTGTTCCCCTGTGTGTGGTGGGGGCGCGACAGGTGGGTGCGACAGGGTGCCGGGCGGGTCCGCGGCTGCCGCTCGGGTGGTGGCCGCAGCCGGGTGCCGGCGACCGCCAGGTGCCGGTGGTCCTGGTCGCGGTCCGGGGCCGCCGTCCGGGGCTGCTGTCCAGGGCGGTCGGGTACGGCCGGGAGGGGCGGCCGTTCTCGGGGCGGCTTTCTCCTGGTGGTGGTGTTCGGCGGCCGGGTGGTGGGTGGGGGTGCAACGCGGGGGTGCAACCGCGGTGTTGCGCGGGGGTGCAGCACGGGGCCGTGTTGCGGGTCTGACCTGGTGTTATGTGGCCGGGAGCGGGGCGGGTGGGTGTGTTGCACCCCGTGTTGCAGCGGGCTGCGCCGGTTGGCTGGCCTCGGCTCCTCCCTTGGCGTTTTGACAGATCAGCCCCGGTATTTGCCCTTCTGTCGTGACATTTTGTCAACATCACTGCAGGGCCCTACAGTGCGCGGCATGAATCTCCGCACCAAGAAGACGCTGACTGCCCTGCTCAGCGGCGCGATCCTCCACATCTTCTCGATCATCAACATCCTGTCCAGAGGCGCGCACCTTACGCCGGTCTTCTTCGTCTTCGTGGCCTTGAACTTGGCTATCGCCGGGTACACGTGGTGGTGGTACGGCGACTCCCCCAAGGCGGTGGGTTTGCGGGCGAAGGCGGAGGCCAAGAAGGCCGCCCGGCAGCAGTTGAGCTGATCGCTCGGTCTCCCGTTCACCCACGTCCGCCCGTCAGAAGCCGTCAGCAACACCCGAACTCCCTTGGACGCGGTTCGTTCCGACGCCGTGCCCAGTAGGCGTAGGTGACGGCCAGCAGCAGCGGGCCCCACATGACCAACAGGGACTGGCAGCACACTGCCAGTACCCGCCACCCGTTGTCGGTGTAGTGCAGGCCGGGGAGGACGCCGAGGATCCCGAGCGACCACTCGACCAGTACGCCGGTCAACACCAGCCCGCCGAGGGTCGCCGGCACGATCGCCGCGGCCGGCGGCACCCGCCGGCCACCGATGACCGGGATCCAGCCGGGCGCGACCTCGCCCCACCCGCGCACCAGGCCGAGGGAGAGCAGGGCGAGGCACTCCGAGACCGTGCTCAGGGTGAAGACGTACGGCGCGATCTCCCACCAGTCGTAGGTCTTTTCCTGCACCGTGCCCATGGTGAAGCCGAACGCGAACGGCAGCCGCCACAGGCACGCGGGCAGTCCGACCAGCGGGATGGCCCGCGCCATGGCGGTGGCCCAGCGCGGCACGGGTCGCTCGGTGCCGTCTGTGGTGGGAGCGGCCGCGGGCATCGTCGTCGTCTTCATGCTCACAGCCTTCGGCAGCAGCCTATCCGCGGCATCGTCCTGGTGGATGACGCCGGTGCCTCTGGCGGGGGAACCCGTCTGGATGTCCGGTGTGTCGGGCACGTTGTGCAGCCCGGTGCAGGAGTGCGGCAGTTCGCTCCATGTGATGCCGGTGAGTCGCCGCGCCAGTACCACTGGAGGCCGGGCGGGATCAGTTCGTCGAACATGCTCTGCAGTGCCGGGAACGGCATCGGGCCAGCGGCTGGCGATCGCTGTTAAGTCAGTGGCATTGGCCCTAGTCGACGTCCTCGCGATGGTTGACCTGCCCTCGCTGGGCGGCCCGGACCGGCCCGCTGGACGCCACCGGCGCACGTGACGGCCCGCTCCCTGCCCGGTCGGGTGGTTGTCTGGACAGGGTGCTGAAGGGCTGCCCGAACGGGGTGCTGGACGGTGTGTCCGGAGGTTGTGCCGGGGGTAGTGGCAACCGTACGGTCCAGCCCCTGTTTCCCGAGGTCGGACCGGTCGGGCAAGCCGCTTGGGACGGGCGACACCTCTTCCCACGCGATAGCCGTGGGAAGAGGCCCTGCTCCATCCACCAGCCGCGGCCCGACCGGCGCTGCGCCGCGCCGGTTGCGTTTTCTGGTTGCGTACGGGGGTCGGTACGGCCCCCGGAACCTGCGTTTCTGGGTGTGTTTCTGGTTGCGTACAGGGTTCGGTTCAGCGGACGGCCACGGTCCCGCTGTCCGGCTGTTTGCGCTGCTCAGCGGGGGTGACGGGCCGAACCACCACGCCGACTTACCTTCCTGGGCCCCGCTTGCTGTCTGGGTGGGGGTGGGTTGGGTGGGGGCGTTGGTCGGTGTGGCCGGTCGCTGCGCTGGGCTTTTCTTCTCTGCGTCCGGCTGGTGCCGGCCGCGTGGGTGGGTGGGTGGGTGGGGCCGTCCCGTCCGTCGCCGTGGTGGTGCGCCCGTGCCGTGTGCTCGCCGTCGTCGGCCCGGCGGCTCCGTCGGGCCGCCGCCCTTGCCGTGATGGGGTCGCCGTGTCGCGGGCTCGTTGTGGTCCCGTCGTCCGGCCGTCTCGCTGTGCTGTTGTCCGCCGTCGCCGTCGCCGTCGCCGCTGCCGCCCTTGCCCGTCCGCCGTCGCCGTCGGCGCGGGCCGGAGCGCCTGCGCCGAGAACAGCCTGGAGACGGTCCGCCCTCCATTGTCAGCGCCAGGTGAGACCGAGGCCGAAGATCGTCGCCGACCACTTCCGTCTATGGCTCGGCTGCGGGACGCCGGTGGTGGACGGGCGGGAGATGCCGTGGCGGGACTGGGTCCACGAACTGCGCGGACACTACGAGTTCCGGTACCTCGAATGCGAGGGCGACCCCGAGACCGCCGAGCACGTCGACCTCGTCCGTGTAGACGGGGGTGCCGTCGGTGGTCGTCTCGCCGGCCGCGTAGACGATGACGATTTCGGGCGGCGGGTGTGCGCCGGGTGGGCGGGGCAGGGTGATCGCGTACCGGCGCGGCGTGTCCACGGGCCCCTCACCCGCCCTCGGCACGGGTCGCCTCGATGGCGGCGCTCACACTCGGGCGGACGGTGAAGACCTCGTCGGTGCCGGTGATCTCCAGCAGCCGGCGCATCTGCGGGAGGAGGCGTTGGAGAGCGCGGAGGCCGGCGGCCGCGTGCACGCCCAGGTGTCGACGCAGGCGGATCACCGACCTGGTCAACGGCGCCCCCGACAACCAGCCGGTCACCGTGTACGCCACGTACGCCTCGCTGGAGCGCATCGTCCAGGCCCACCAGGGCTGGGGCCTGGCTCAGTGGGACCTGGTGGTGATCGACGAGGCCCACCGCACGGCCGGTTCGGAGGGCAAGGCGTGGGCCGCGGTTCACAACGACGCCCAGGTCCCGGCGAAGCGCCGGCTGTACTTCACCGCCACCCCGCGGATCGCGGACGACCGGCGCGCGAAGGACGGCCTGGCCGACCTCGCCGACACCGAAGGCGCCGAGAAGCTGCCCGCCCTCTGCTCCATGGACTCGGAGGAGATCTACGGCAAGACCTGCTTCACCTGGACCCTCGGACAAGGCATCGAGCACGGCTACCTCGCCGACTACCGCGTCCTCGTGCCCGTCGTCACCGACGAGGACTTGCGCGAGCTGCTCAACCTTCCGGCCGTCGCCGACCTGCGCTCCCAGCGCAGCAACGAGGAGCTGCTGCGCCTGGCCCTCCAGATGGCCGTGCTGCGCGCGGTCGCCGACCTCGGCCTGCGCCGCGTGATCACGTTCCACTCCCGGGTGTCCGCGGCGCGGGAGTTCGCGGGCACTCTGCTGGAGGCCTCGGAGCTGCTGGAGGACGCGGAGCGCCCGGAGCGGATCTGGGCGAAGGCGGTGGCCGGCACCGACCGGCTCAAGGACCGCCGGGCCGCGTTCGCGGACTTCAAGGCCCACACCGGTGAGGACGGCGAGGAGTGCGGCATCCTGTGCAACAGTCGCCTCCTGACCGAGGGCATTGACGTTGCCGCCGTGGACGCCATCTGCTTCGCGGACCCGAAGTCGAGCGTGATCGACATCGTCCAGGCTGTCGGGCGGGCGCTGCGCCAGTCCTACCGCGAGGGCAAGGTCTCCTGGGTCATCATCCCGGTCTACCTGCCGACGCCGGAGGTCGGCGACGACACCGCCACCGCACACCCGGCCGAGGTCCACGACGCCGGCGAGGCCGTGAAGGCCGAGGCCGACGCCGAGATCGAAGCCTCCAGCTTCCGCACGATCTGGCGGGTCCTGCGGGCGCTCGCGGCGCACGACGCCCGGGTGGTCGGCCGGATCACCGAACTGCGCGCCAGCCGCTCGCAGGGCACCGCGCACACCACCACGACCACGGTCGCCCCCGAGGGCGAGGCGGCGGAGGCCGGGGAGGACGAGCAGCAGTCGGCCCCGGTGGAGTCGCCGATCGAGTGGCTGAAGATCAATGCCCGGCACCACGCGGCGCAGATTCTGCAGACCGTGAAGCTGCGGGCGTTCAACCCGCGCGCGGTCGAGTGGCAGCGCATGCACGCCGTCGCGGCGGTCTTCCACCTTCAGCACTGCCACCTCGACCCCACCGACAAGGTGAAGCACGCCGAGCTGATCTCCTGGCTCACCCGCCAGCGCCACCTCCACGGCCAGGGCCTGCTCGATGCCGCCCGCGTCTCGGAGCTGGACGCGCTCGGCATGATCTGGTCGAAGAACGCCAACGCCTGGGAACGCGGCTACGCCTACGCCGCCGCGTTCCACCGCCAGCACGGCCACCTGGCGATCCCGGCGACCGCGAAGCTCGACGACTACGCGGTCGGCGCGTGGATGCGCCGCCAGCGCAAGGCCGCAGGCCTCACCAAGGACCAGGTGGCGAAGCTCGACGGGCTGGACGAGCTGTGGCGCCTCGAGCCGGACTGGAACCGCTCCTACCGCCGCCTGCTCGCCTACCTCGCCGCTGGCGGCACCCTGGACGGCCCGGCCAACCGCACCGGCCTCGGCGACGACCCCACCTTCCGCCCCGGCACCTGGCTGCGCAAACAGGCGGGGGCCCGCACCGCTGGCAAGCTGACCGACCACCAGACCGCGCTCCTGGATGCCCTCCACCGTCACGCCGAGACCGTCTCCGGCTGACCCGCCCCGCACCCGCCATCCGCACCCTGCCGTCCCGGCCCACCACGGGCCGGGACGGCCGCCCGCACCTCGTTCCCGACTCCCGGAGGCACCGCGCGATGACCGACACCACCCGCCCCGACCCGGACCCCGCCGCCGCGCCCCGGCTGGAGCTGGCCCTGTGCAGCAGCCGCCCCGCACCCGCCGACCGGGACCTGGGCCGCCCGGTCCTCGACTCCCCGCCGGTGCGCGGCTCGATGTGGCTGCGCTGGACCCGGCACGACGGCATCCGCACCCTCCACCAGGGCGCCGACCTGGCCCGCGGCTGGACCGAGAAGGACGTCGACGGCTGGTGGCCCTGGTCGACGGCCGGATCGTCCTCAGCGCCCAGCCGGGCACCCTGCCGGAGCCCGTCGTCCACGCCGAGGCGTGGGAGGCCGGCGCGACGCTGCACGCCGCCCTCGCCCAGCACCCCCACCACCCCGAGCACACCCCGGACGAGGACGACGACCAGGAGCACGGGCTGCTCGGCGGCATCCGCAGCCGGGTCCGCCGCCGGGCGGCCGGAGTGACCCGGGAGGACCTCCAACAGGCCCTGCACCGGGCCCGTGAGGACGAGCGCGCCGCCGACCGGTACGCCGACGCCGGGACGAGACCGCCTTCGCCACCGCGGCCGATGTCCGTGCCGAGTGGCAGCGCGTGCGCGACCAAACTGTCGAGACCGGGGCCGAGCGCTACGACCCCGACCACGACCCCGCGCTGCGCCGTGAGTGCCACCGCCAGGACGTCGCCGAACGCGCCCGCGAGGCCGCCCACCAGGCCCGACAGACCACCGACACCGCCCACCGCCGCCTCGCCGGCACCGCCGCCCAGCCCCTCTACACCACCCCCGACCGCGTCGGCCTCCACGCGCTCACCGACGACGACCACCAGGCCGTCCGCGACCTCACCCGCCACCTCGTCCCGCCACGCTGCGCCAGGACATGAGCTGGCTGGAGCGCACCCGCACCGCCGCCTTCGCACTGCGCGGCACCGAGCAGGCCTCGCCCGTCCGTCTCCGGGCGCGTAGCAGCCAATTCTGACCGAGCAGCAGGCCGTGCTCCTGGACACCCAGCGCACCGTCTGACCGGGCGGGACCGACGGCGCTGACCACCACTGGGTGGCCAGCGCCGTCGCCGTGCCGGTCTTCTTCCCTCGGCGGGATCGGTTCCGGGTCGCCTGTGCCGCAGCCGGCTTCGCGGTCGCTGCCGTGTGGGTGCCGCTGATCCTCCTGACCTTCTTCGCGGTCCTGGGGTTCGGCGACTGACTCTGGTTCCTGCCCTGCCTGTTCGTGCCGGTCGCCGCGATCGCACGCTGATCGCCGCGTTCCAGCGCGCCCGTGGGTCCGAGTGTGGCCGTACGGCGGCCGTGTTCGGGTGGGCGGCAGCCGTCTCGCTCGCCGCCTGAATCCTCCTGGTCGCCTGAGCTACGCCGCTGGGAAGAGCCGTTGAACCGCCGCGACGATGCCGCGCCGCCGTGTAGCGGGCGCGCCCGTCCGGCGGTAGTGAGCTGCAGTACACGCCCGCCTGGACCTGACCGGTACGGCTCCCGATGGGCCCGAGGTGAAGTCGCCGTGCGAGCGTGACGAAGAACCGGCCCCACCGCACGGTGCGGTGGGGCCGGTTCGCGGGGCGTACCGCGTCAGCCCTTCTTGGAGATGAAGTTGTACAGGTTGGCGGCTACGTCGTCGAGGTACGGGCCGGAGGAGGTCTTCTTCGGCGCGTCCGGCCAGTAGACGAGAGAGACGTTACTGACCAGGGTGGGCTTGCCGTCCTTGACGACCGTCCATCCGCCGCCACTGGAACCGCCGGTCATGGTGCACCCGATGATGAGCATCGGCGGCTGGGCCGGGTCGATCGTCTGGCGGACCGGCTTGCCGCCCGCGCACTCCTCCATCTCCCGGCCGTCGAACGGCGGGTTGGACGGGTAGCCGTGGGCGGTGACCATCAGCTGGTCGCGAGGGGCGTTGAACCAGACGGGCACCGAGCCACCGACCGCCTCCTCCAGGGACTTCCCGGTGTCGTTCTCGGGCTTGACCCGGACGATCGCGTAGTCAGCCTGGGAGGCCTTGGTGCCCAGGTGGGGGTCGCCCTCGACCTTCCAGATCGGGGAGGTGACGTAGTTCACCGCGTCCCACACGCCGTACGGTGCGACCTGCGACACGTCCGCGTTCTTGCCGTTGCTGAAAGCGCCGCTGGTGTTGAAGCCGGGGAAGAAGGTGATGTTGCCGTAGGTCGTGCCGCCCTTGCCCTGGTGGACGCAGTGGGCGGCGGTCCACACCAGGTTGCTCTTGCCGGGGTGAGCCGGGTCGGCGACCACGGTTCCGGAGCACGAGTGCTTGTACGACTCACCGGGCTTGGGCTTCGGGTCGCCGGGGTCGGAGTAGAGGAACTTGCCGTTGACGGCCATGTTCTTGGCGTACGGGTGCGGCACGGGCTGCGCGTTGATGGTGTTGGGCACCGGGTCGTTGCCGTTGTCGCCAGGGGCCTGGGTGGGCTGCGGGGCCGGCGCCTGGGTGTTCGTCGGCTGGGGCGCCGGAGCCTGGGTGGGCTGGTTCTGGGTGGCCGTGGGCTGCGGAGCGGGCGCCTGGGTCTTGGTTGGCTGCGGGGCCGGCGCCTGGGTGTTCGTCGGCTGGGGCGCCGGAGCCTGGGTGGGCTGGTTCTGGGTGGCCGTGGGCTGCGGAGCGGGCGCCTGGGTGTTCGTCGGCTGCGGGCTCGGCGGTACGACGGGATCCGCCGGCTTGGCCTCAAGGATGTTCTCCAGGGTCCAGTAACCCTTGGTGACGGCCGGGAGGGCGTAGTCGTTGGCCCACTTCTCCCAGTCCTCGAAGCTCCACTTCTTCAGGTCGGCGAGGTTGGCGGGCAACCCGAGGTTGATGCCGTTCTTAGCCGGTCCGGTGGTCGCGGCGTCACTCGCGCTGTTGTCCGGCCCGCAGGCCGAGGTGGCGAGCAGGGTGAGGACGAGCGTGGACGCGCTGATTGCGGCCCGGAGGGTGCGCCGGGCCTTGTGAGTCGATGACATGTACTTTTTCAGTTCCCCCTGTGTGCTGCCCGGTGTCGAGAACGGCGACACCGGGTGGTGCGAGAGACAGACGGCAACGTCTGCCGGCCCCGCCGGCACCGGAAGCCCTCGGCGGGCACTGATTGCGTGCTTGTTGAGCACGGGTTCTTCCGGATGCCGCCGAGTGCGGGAAGCGGACCGCGAACCCCTGGAGCTCGCGCCCCAGGGGCTTCACCGTCCGCGCTGGTGGCTCAGTGCTGCTGGGCGGCCTTCACCTGGTCAAGCTGCTTCTTGACCAGAGCCTGGTCCGGCTGCGGCACGGATGCCTTCGCCAGGTTGCTGATGCCGATCACGACGTCGCCGCTCCGGACGAAGACGTAGGAGTACTCGGCCGACTCCTCGCCGGTGAAGGCCACCTTGAAGGTCAGGGTCGCGTCGCCGAGCGTCGAGTAGCTCAGCTTCGACACGGACATCGTGATCTTCTCGTTGCCGTTCCCGGGGACGGAGCCGGGGATGCTGGAGCACGACCCGAGCGCGGCCGCGGCGGACGAGAAGGCCTTGTCACCCTGGCCGGCACCGAACTGGTCGAGGTGGATCACGACCCCGGCGCCCGAACCGGTCTTGTAGAAGCCCTCCACGCCCGCGGTCGGCTTCGTCGCGGCGTTCATCCCGTCCATCAGGTCGAGCACGGGCTGACAGGCGGCGTTGTCCGCGACCGTCTTGCTGTCACCGCCGGCCGGGCCGGTTTTCGCGTCGGTGGCGCCCGGCACGTCGGCCTTGGAGAGCAGGGCCTTGGTGAGCTCATCGGCCGACAGGCTCTTCGCCGGACCCGGCTTGCCCGTCGGAGCAGCCGTAGCGGTCGGTGCGGCCGTGCCGGTCGGTGCCGGCTTGCCCGTCGGAGCGGCCGTGGCGGTCGGTGCGGCCGTGGCGGTCCCGGTGTCGCTCGGCTCGGGGTTGTTGGGGCCGCACTGGGCGGCCATGGACCCGAGGAGAGCGATCGGCAGAATAGCCGTCACGAGGAAGCGCTTGTGCGAAGCACGCATGGAGAAGTGTCCCCCTTGAGTTGGATCATGGTACAACTGCCGTGCCGGAGCCCGGTCATGATGCTCGCCGAGGCCCCCGCCGCAGTGATCAGCAGCGGTCCCTGCATGAGCCTGCAAGCCTGCAGGAGGGATTCGGGCCGTTCCACGGGGGCGGATGCCGCCCGTGTGGGTGGGCCACCGCGCTGCGGCGCCACAAACTACCGCAAATCTCCAGCTGATGAGTACAGATGATCATCCGACAGTCGGAAGTCATCTCATGCGGAGAGTCTGTGGACTCATAGCGGACTCACCTGGGGGTTGCGGCGATGCTCGCGAAGGCACGGCGCAGCCGCGCCCCACGCGGTCGGCGCGGGGCGGGCTGCGCTGCTGGTGCGATGCGATCAGTAACGCCACCAGACGTTCTCGTTGCTGACCGAGGCGCAGGGGTAGAGACGGGCCTCGTTGCCCCGCTGGTCACCGCCCCACATGTTCACGCAGTTCACCGACGCGGACTTCGGCTGGAGCTGCCAGCCGATGCCCTTGTAGACGAAGTTGAACACGCGGTCGCTGCCGGTGCCGCAGTCGTAGAGGCGGATGTAGTTGCCGGTGACGTCTCCGCCCTCGTAGTTGTTGAGGCAGTACTTGCCCTTCTCGAGGATGCTCTGGATCTGGAAGTGCGTGCTGTCCACGGGGATGATGTTCCAGCGTTGGGCATCGGTGTCGTTGCACCACCACTGCTGGACGATCTGCTGGCCGTACGCATCGGCGTTGGGGACGTCGAGGCAGTAGCCGTTGCTGAAGTGGATGGCGACACCGTAGGCGGGGATGGTGTAGAGGTTCCCGGCGGCCTGGGCGGGAGTCGCGGTGAAGCTGAGGGCGCTGGCCAGCGCTGCCGTTCCGGCGGCTGCGGCGATCTTGCGACGGATGGACATGGGTGTTTTCCCCCTGGTGAGTGCGACGTACGGGTCATCGCGCGTAGATCGGCGGGCAAGAGCGCCTGACGCGATGCCAGGGGGAGCATGTCCGAGGCACCTATCACGGCCCTGTCACGGGCCGAAGATCGACGTTCTCCTCGGGCCCGCCGTAGCAGCCGTGGAGACGCACCTCGGCACCCTGGCAGGGGGCCGCCATTGAGGCAGTTCGCCGAGTCCATGCGCGGCTGGAGCTGGAGCGGCCTTCGACGGAGGCGCCGTCGTCAGCCCGAGATGTACCGATGGAGCGTTCCGTCAGGTGCCGACGGGGCCGTCGGGGAGGCGGTCGGTGAGGTAGGCCGTCAGGTCCGGGGTGTCCGGGGTGAGGAGGTGGCGGACCCAGGCGCGGCGTTCGTGTTCCATGGTCGGCAGTTCCCAGACGCAGCCGGCGTACGGGGTGGTGTTGACGGTCCAGTGGGTGAGGTCGTCGTCCGGGCAGCCGAGGTAGGGTTCGCCGGCCGCGGCAGTACGGGCGTGGACGACGTTGCCCCAGACCCAGGTGTACACGCAGAGGTAGAGGGCGCCCATGCCCTCGTGGAGCACCAACCAGCCGGCGGGCGGCATCTCGTCGTCGGGGTCGGGCAGCATCGTCGCGGCGGTGGCGTAGGCCGCATCGACGAGCGGGGCGGCCAGTGGACGGTCGGCGTCACGGGTGACGTGGTAGGGCTTGAGCTGCCAGGCGCCGATCCCGACGGGCGGCAGTGCCCGGACGTGCTTGTGGTGGAATGCCATGCAGGGAACGTACGAGGGACCGACTGACATCCTGTGTCAGTCGTTGGGGGAACGGGGGCGCTTGCCGTGCGGGCGAGCCGACTGCTGTCGACCGTGCTGCTGTTGCAGAGCCGCGGCCTGATGACCGCGGCCGCGCTGGCCGAGGAGCTGGAGGTGTCCGTCAGGACGGTCTACCGGGACATCGAGGCGCTCTCCGCCTCGGGAGTGCCGGTCTACGGCGAGGGCGGACGAGAAGGCGGCTACCGTCTCCTGGACGGCTACCGCACCCGGCTGACCGGCCTGACCCCGTGCGAGGCCGAGACGCTCTTCCTGCTGGCGCTGCCCGGCCCCGCCGCGGACCTCGGACTGGCCTCCTACGCCGCGTCCGCCCAGCTCAAGATCGCCGCCGCGCTGCCCGCCGCGGTGGGCGACCACGCGGCACGCATCGGCGCCCGATTCCTGATCGCCGACGACTCCTGGCACCCCGCGGCTGCGGACACCGGGCAACTCCCGCTTCTAGCCCAGGCGGTGAAGGACGAGCAGGCGGTCGAAGTCCGCCTCCGTGCACCCGGAGCCGACGCGGACGAGATCCGGTCGCTGTCCCCGTACGGGATGGTCCTCGACGCGGGCGCCTGGCACCTCGTGGCGGCCCCGATCCCGGGCGACGAACCCGGCGTCCTGCCGGCGTCCTGGATCCACGCGGCCGCACCGAGCCTGCACGACTTCCGGCCCCCGACCGCCTTCGACCTGCGCGCCTTCTGGACCGCACGGTCGAGCGCGCCACGGCCGCCTCACCGGTCAGCGTGACCCCGGTCGCCTGCGGCTTGGCGAGGTAGTCGTAGGCGAGTTCCGTGCGGCGTACCGTCGCCCTGGACTCGGGCAGTGCCCCGCCTGGTCCGGGCGCAGGAGCAGGACGGCCGGAGACGATCTTTGCCGGGTGATAGGGCCGTGACAGGCGCTCTTGCGACGCTTGTCCACAGTGCGGCGAGGGGGAATCGTGCAGAAACCCCGGCCTGTCGGTCACACCTGATGGTTGGCCAGCGAACGGACGAGCCGCGCCAACGGAACGTCACATCGGGGGATGAGAAAAATCATGCCGTCTACCACTCGCAGCAGCAGCCGTCGCGGCGCGCGGGCCGCGCTCGGGGTGCCCGTGCTCGCGCTGAGCGTGCTCGCCACGACCTCGGCCTGCGGGCCGGACAACAGCCCGGGCGACACGGTGGCCACGAAGAACGCCGCGAACGCGGGTTTGCCCGCGAACCTCGCGGACCTGAAGAAGTGGAGCTTCGAGGACTGGGAGAAGTGGGCCTCGGACCACGCCCTCCCGGCCGTGGCCAAGGGCTACTGGACGTTGGAGAAGATCGTCAACGCCAACCGCAGCCACTGCCGGCACCAGCGCCGAAGCCGACCGGCCGGCCCACCCAGGCGCCGACCGCGCAGCCGACCCAGGCGCCGACCGTGCAGCCGACCTACGGTGATGACGGCAACGATCCGGAGCCCGCGACCGTCAACGCGCGGGCGGTGCCGCACCCGTACGCGAAGAACATGGCCGTGCACGGCAAGCTCGTCTTCGACGCGCCCGGCACGGCGAGCAAGGGCCCGGACGACCCGACCCGCCACTTCTCGTGTTCGGGAACCGTGGTCGCCGACCCGGCGCACCCCGGCAAGAGCAACCTCGCCTGGACGGCGGGCCACTGCGTCCACGGAGGCAAGGGCAGCACGGCCAACATGAACATCATCTTCATCCCCGGGTTCAACACCAGCGGCGCGGTGAGCGGCCGCAAGGGGGCGGATGGCTCGCAGTGGGCTCCGTACGGTCTGTGGGACGGCGCGGACTACGTCACCTCGCCGCAGTGGAAGGCCGAAGGCGCGGAATTCGAGGCGGAGGCGGCGCAGTACGACTTCGGGATCGTGCGGGTCAAGCCGCAGAACGACACCGGCAAGTCGCTGGAGGAGACGGTCGGTGGAGCGGTTCCGGTCTGGTTCAACGCCCCGCGCGAGCAACTGGACATCACCGAGTACGGCTATCCCAGCGCACCGCCGTTCGACGGTGCGGAACTGGAGCGTTGCGAGAGCGGCAAGCCCGCCCGCCGGTCCTACGACCGCACGCGCCCGCCGATGCTCACCCTTGGCTGCACCATGACGCAGGGGTCGAGCGGCGGCGGCTGGCTGGTCATGAAGGACGGCAAGCCCGCCCTGGTCAGCAACGTCTCTATCGGGCAGCACGACAGGGAGCCCCGGTGGCAGGCCGGGCTGTACCTGGAGGGCGAAGCCGAAGGTCTCTACAACTTCATCGCCAAGAAGGGCTGACCGGTCCAAAGCCATGGGAAGCAGACCGTGACGCCCCAGCCGGGACCGTCGTCCGTCCGAAGCCGATATTGGAGCAGTTGATGTCCCGTTCGTTCCTCTTCCTCCTCGGCAGCGCTCGCGCCGGAGGCAACACCGAGTCGCTCGCGCGGGCGGCTGCCGAGCAACTGCCGGCCGGCACCGGGCAGCGGTGGTTGCACCTGGCCGGCCTGGATCTGCCGGACTTCGTCGACGGGCGCCACGCGCCGGGTCAGCCGGAGGCGTCGGGCGGTGAGAGCCAGTTGCTCGAGGCGACCCTCGCCGCGACGGACATCGTGATCGCGTCTCCGTTGTACTGGTACTCGGTGTCGTCGTACGCCAAGCGCTACCTCGACTACTGGTCGAAGTGGCTGCGCACACCGGACCCGGAGTTCAGGGCCAAGATGGCCGGGCGCACGCTGTGGGGCGTGACGGCGATGGGACACACCGAGGAGGTGGTGGCCCGACCGCTGGAACTCACCCTCCGGCAGACGGCCGCGTACATGGGCATGCGGTTCGGCGGGGTCCTGCTCGGCAGCGCCACCAGGCCGGGGCAGGTACTGGAGGACGAGCAGGCCATGACCTGGGCCAAGACGTTCTTCCAGCGGGACGCGCCCCTCGCCCGTTTCCCGCACGAGGAGGGGTGAGCGACTGGCCGTCACACCGTCCGCCCGGCCGGCACCGATAGCGTGCCTGCGCCGGCGGACGGATGTCAGCCGTGGGCGCGGTCCGTGATGAGGCGCAGGCGGTGGAGCTCGGCGAGGCCTTCGTCGGCCTGGGCGGTCAGTGCGCGCAGGTCGTGCTCGCGGGCGAGGTCGGCGGCCCGCTGGAAGCAGA
Source organism: Streptomyces kaniharaensis (assembly GCF_009569385.1). Taxonomy (NCBI): domain Bacteria; kingdom Bacillati; phylum Actinomycetota; class Actinomycetes; order Kitasatosporales; family Streptomycetaceae; genus Streptomyces; species Streptomyces kaniharaensis. The sequence continues at coordinate 47,935 of NZ_WBOF01000002.1, read as the reverse complement.
CCGCCGCGTCGTCCCACTCCTCGAAGTGGAGGTGGGTACGGCCGGTGACCACCAGGCAGTCCGCGAGGGTGTCGTAATTCCTGATCCGCTCGTGGATCTCCCGGGCCTCGTCCAGCGCGGCGAGGGCCTCCTCCCGCCGCCCCAGGCCGCGCAGCGTGTCGCCGAGATTGGCCAGGGTGACCGCGGTGTTGTAGAGGTTGCCGTGGTCGCGCCAAATATCAAGACCACGCCGAAAAAGGGGCTCGGCCGCTGCGAAGTCCGCCATGATCAGGTAGGAATGGGCTGTGGTGACCACCATGAACCCGTCTTCCGCGATCGCGGGGTCGTGTTCGAGTGCCTTCTGCAGGTAGGCGAGGCCTGCCGCACCGTCCCGCGCGTCGTTATGAGCGACGGCGAGATTCGTCAGGACTTCGACGAGGATGTCCGTCCGCTGGGCCTTCTCGGCCGCTTCGAGGGCGGCCCGCAGCGCCACGACCGCCTCCCGGGTGCGGTGGGCCATGCCGTGGGTGATGCCGATCCGTAGGAGCATCCGGGCCTGGCCGACCAGGTCACCGTGCTCGCGGGCCGCTCTCAGGCCCAGCTCCCTGAGGTCGTCGGTCTGGCCGGTCCAGAAGCACCGGGTGTCGTACCCGGACACGGCGACGGTGATCCGCCAGGCGAGGTCGGGCCGGGAGGACGCGGCCGCCTGGCGCACCGCCGCCTTGATGCCGGCCAGCTCCCGGGTGCACCACCACGTGGCCTCCTGCGCATCGGCGAACACGGGCAAGGGCGCGACCGGCACGTCCTCCAGAACCGTGGCGAGGGTGTAGCCGGACTGGATGGCCGCTTTGCTCCTCTCCACCGCCCCGAGGTACCAGATCATGAGTCTGACCTGTGCCGCGTCGCGGTCCTCGGGCGTCTCCTCCTGCTCGGCGCGTTCGGCCGCATACTCGCTCAGCAGGTCGTGGAAGCGGTAGCGCCACGGTTCCGGGCTCTGGAGCAGGTGGAAGTCGACGAGCAGCTCCAGCAGGTCGGCCGTGTCCACCATGGGGCGCTGCGCCAGGGCGGAGGCCTGCTCGACGCCGAACACCTGGCCCGGCCACAGGCCCAGCAGCCGGAACAGCCGGGCCGCTTCGCGCTCCGTCGGGTCGCCGCTGTCGCGCAGCGCCAGGTAGCTGGAGGCGAAGGTGTCCCGCACGCTCAGACGGCCCGCCGCCAGTGACCGCAGCCGCCGGCCGTCATCACTCAGGTGCTGCGTCAGGGTGTCCAGGGACCAGGCCGGACGGGCCGCCAGCCGAGCGGCGACGATCCGCAGCGCCAGCGGGAGCCCGCCGCACGCGGCCAGCACCCGCAGGGCACCGTCCGGGTCGGCGCACACTCGGTCGGCGCCGCACACCGTCGAAAGCAATCGACGCTGCTCCTCGACGTCCAGCGGATCCAGCCGGAGCTGGACGGCGCCCGGCAGGTCGGTGAGCGTGCTACGACTGGTGGCCAGCACGGCGCTGCGCCCGTCCCCGGGCAGCAGCGGCAGCAGGTGATCGCTGTCGCGGGCGTTGTCGAGCAGCAGCAGGACCCGGCGGGTGGCGAGGGCGGCGCGCAGTTGGGCGGCCCGGTCGTCGGTGTGCTCGGCGGGCAGGCACCCCTGCTGTTCGGCGCCGAGGTCGGCGAGCAGGCGGGCCAGGACCTCGTGGGCCTCGCGCGGCTCGCCGGTGCCGAAGCCGCGCAGGTCGACGTAGAGCTGCCCGTCCGGGAACAGGTCCTTGGCCTGGTGCGCGGCCCGGACGGCGAGTGCGGTCTTGCCGACGCCGCCCATGCCGGAGACGGTCAGCACGGACGGGCCGCTTCCGGCGGCGGCTACGGCGAGATGATCGCGAAGCTGCCTCAGTTCCTCCTCGCGCCCGGTGAAGTCCGCTGTATCGGCGGGGAGTTGCCCGAGACGGGCGGAGGGTTCCGGGACGGCCGGGGTCGGCGATGTGAGCGGCGCCAGCTCGGGAGCCGGCTCCTGAGCACGCAGGATCTCCTGATGGATCTGCTGGGCGGCGCGTCCCGGTTCGACGCCGAGCTCGTCGCGCAGGGTCCGGTGGAGCCGCTGGTAGGCGGCGAGGGCCTGAGCGCGGCGGCCGGCGCGGTGAAGGGCGAGCATCAGCTGCTGGTGGAAGGTCTCGCGCAGCGGGTGCTCGTCGACGAGCCGGGTGAGCTCGGTGACGAGCCCGGTCGACCGACCGAGCTTCAGGTCCGCGTCGAGACGCCACTCAAGGGCCTGCAGGCGTGCTTCCTGCCACCGTTCGCGCGCCGGGCCGGCATCGGCCAGCTCGGGCAGCTCGGCCAGCGGGACGCCCCGCCACAACGCCAGGGCGGCGGACGTCTCCCGGTGGACGGACTCCCAGTCGTCGTCGAGCACGGCGCCCCGGGCCGCATCGAGGTGCTGCTCGAAGAGCAGGCTGTCGAGTTCCCCATCGGCGATCCTCAGCCGGTAGCCGAGCGGTGTGGCCGCGATCCGGTCGGGATCGTCGGCGGTGGACAGGGCCCGGCGCAGGCGCGCCACCAGGTTGTGCACCGCCGCCGCCCCGGACCCGGGCAGTTCCTCTCCCCACAGGGCGTCCTGGAGCCGATCGGTGCTGACCGCCTGGTTCGGGTGAAGGAGCAGGACGGCAAGGAGCGAGCGCAGCCGCCCGCCGCGGACGGTGCGCTCCCCGGCACCGTCCTCGACTCTCAGCTCGCCGATCACGTAGAACTTCACCCTGCCTCCCCCCGTCGGCCGGAATAAACATCTGGCTGTAAATGATCTTCGCCAGATGATAGGGCCGTGACAGGCGCTCCTGCGACGCTTGTCCACAGTGCGGCGAGGGGGAATCGTGCAGAAACCTCCGCCTGTCGGTCACACCTGATGGTTGGCCAGCGAACGGACGAGCCGCGCCAACGGAACGTCACATCGGGGGATGAGAAAGATCACGCGTCTACCACTCGCAGCAGCAGCCGTCGCGGCGCGCGGGCCGCGCTCGGGGCGTCCGTGCTCGCGCTGAGCGTGCTCGCCACCACCTCGGCCTGCGGGCCGGACAACTGTGAGTTCTCGGTCTGATGGCGTAGGTGCTGCGCGCCTTGGCGTGCTGTCCCGTTGATTGAGTGAGAACTGGATGGCGTGCTGGGCCTGTTTCTGGGCTGCTGGTGTCACGCCTGGGTGCAGGATGCTTTTGGCGATCGATGTGATGACCTGTGGTGCCGGAGGTAGAGCGAGAATCACGGAACCATCGCGAGAATCCTTATGGATTCCCGTGTGTTTCCGCAGGTCGGGGCTTTGCAGTCGAGGCGCGTTGGTAGGGTCGGTCGGCCGCTGTCGGAGGCTGCGGCCGAGTCCCGGGCCGTGCCGGCGCCCGTCACGTCACTGGAGCACCTGGCGAAGGACGGCCCGACGGGCTCCGTCTGGTGGCGTTACGGCCGCGACGCCCTCCACCCGCCGTCCGACGCCCTCGACAACTCCGAGGACCGCTCCCACCACGAGTGGCGTCAGGACGAGTGCCGTGCGGAGGAGGAGCGCCGGTCCCGCGTCAGGCGTCCCGGTTTTCCGCGCCTTGCTCTTTCAGAAGGAGGATCTCGCCGCACACGATGTAGGTGTTCAGCGCGCACAGGTTCGCGGCGCGCAGCGCCATGGAGGCGTGAACGCCCTTGTTCGTCAGCGTGCTGACGGCGGTGTAGCGGTCGTGCAGGCCGGCTGCGAGAGCGACTGTCATCTCCGCTACCCTCCCGCTCTCGTTCGTCCGCTTGATGAACTCGAAGAGCCTGTTGCGGTAGGCGGGCTGGTCGAGTTTGTGCCCGTCGGCGCTGGGCTCCTTCTGCGGGGGCAGCACGTGGTCGACCACAGCTTCCAGGATGCGCCGGCAGGTGGTGACCGCCTGTGCCAGTTCCTCGCTGCCCGGCCTCTTAGGGTCACCGGCGGCGGCCTCGTTCAGGCGCCGGTAGACCGCGGTGAACTGCTCGACCAGCGCGGGCACGCCCTCGGACAGCAGCTTGTCGACCTTCGCCTTGTAGGCACCGAAGATGGACTCATTGATCGACGTGTAGCCGAAGCGCCGTTCCCACTCGCATAGATAGGCGAAGGTGCGGTGACGGGTCCGATCTTCGACCTCTCGCATCTTCAGCGAGGTTGCGAACTCCTTCGGGTCCAGTTCGTTCGCGAGGAGAGGCGACCGTTCCCTCCAGAACTCGATCGCGTCCAGTGAGTGGGCGAGGAACAGCGACTTGTCGGGGTCGAGCGGACCCTTTGGGTCGCCCGACTGAAGTCGGTCGCGGATGTATTCGTCGAAGGGTGCAGATCTGATGAGGGTGCTGTTGATCAGGCCGCGAGTGTGAGGTGGTCGCGGTAGCGGGCTTGGTGGTTGCGGGCGAACTCCTGCTTCTCGTGCCAGGTCCAGTAGGTGTCGAAGTCGCCGTTGGCGCGTAGAGCGCGGAGCTTGAGCACGGCTTCGGCGCCGGCGAGTCCCCAGCGGGCGCCGGTGATGTCGAGTCGGTCTTTGACCAGGTGGCGGCAGGCGCCCTCGATGATGCCCGTCGCGATGGGCCAGCCGTGTTCCAGCGCGGTGTCGTAGCGCAGGTACTGGGCCTTGTTGCGCAGGTAGCCGATGGCGTCGTCGATGCCCTTGCGGCGGTTCTTCTTCAGCCGGGCGGCGCGAGCGGCCTTCTCGAGGGAGGTTGCGACCTGTTCGGCGCCGCCGCCGAGGATGGTGCGGGCGTGGCGGGCGACGAAGGCTTCGGCGGCCTGGTCGCCGGCCTGGTGCAGGCACCAGGCCGCGTCCCAGAGGTACTCGAGCACGTGGATGAGGTCGATGACGATGTGCACCCGCGCGCCTCGGCGTTCGGCCTCCGCGGTGATGAGGTCGAGTTGGTGGCGGGCGCCGTCCACGAGCACGACCCAGGGCCGGCGGTTGGTGGGGTCGCGGTGCTCGGCCTGGTCGAACGCGGCGGCCACGACCTGGGCGGCGGGGTCGTCGACGGAGCCGGTCAGCCACTTGGACCTGGCCTTGGGCCCGGGACGGCGTTCGCGCCCCTCGCCCTGGCCGCCGTCGTCGCTGTCGCCGTCCTCACGGGGGTCGGGGTCGGTGATGATGTCGTCGACGCCGCGCTTGGTGGGCTCGGCGTCGTAGACCGCTGCGAGGGTGGCCATGCGCTTGCGGCCGTGCTTCTCGCCGGCGGCGAGTCGGGACTTCATCTTGTTGCCGCCCTTGACCTGCGCGGCCTTCGCGGTAGCCTCGCGCAGTGCTTCCGGCCTTATCACCACGCCCTTGCCGTCGACCGAGACCACCAGAGTGGTCGTGTCGGTGCACGGGGTCGGCACCAGGGCGTCGTAGAAGTCGTCGATGTCACAGGCGGCGCCGACCGCGAGTTCCTGAACCTGCCGGGGCCCGATCCCGGCGCCGGTGACGGCGTTGATCCGCTCGGTGGCCTCGGCGAACGAGCCGCGGGATGCCTCGATCGCGGCGAGCTTGGCCAGTCCGTGGCTGTGCATCCCCGCGGGCAGGTTCAGCACCGCGTCGGCCGGGTGCAGATCGGCCACCCCGCTGCCGCGGTAGGCGATCCGGGTCACCGTCACCTTCCCAAACACCGTAGCCAGGATCCGGGAGCGGCCCCGCTCGATCCTGGTGCGTTCGACCCCGCTGGCGTCCACCACCTCGGGCAGTCGTTGCTCGGTCAGCTCCCGCAGCCGGACATGGTCCTGGAACAGCTGCCGGGTCACTTCACGCATCCGCGAGCTCAGCAGGTCCTCCAGTTGCGAGTGCGTCAAGGCGGCTGTCTCGGCGGACCCGAGCTCGTCGGTGACCTGGTCGAACAGGTGGCGGGAGGCGGTGAACGCGGTCTCGGCGGCGGCCAGAGCCGCCTGGTCGCTCACCGGGCACCCGACCGCGACGCCAGCGCGAACAGCCCCGAGGCGGCCTCGACGAGGATGCCGCGCTCGACCAGCCGCTTCAGCTTCGAGCGCATGCCCTCAACGTGGTTGGCTTCCGTCCCCAGCCCCACCGCGGTGCACACCTCCTTGCACCGCAACGGGCCCGGCGCCTCGGCGAACGCGACCAGGACCCGCCGGTAGGCCGGCGAGGTCACCGTCGCGTCCCCGGCCGCCTCCGCCGCGAGCAGCACCGGCACGAGTTCCGTCAACGGCACCACCGCGGACTCGACGTCCCCGATCGGCTCCGAAGCAGCCGCACCCGGGCCATCGGCCAGCACCTCGTCCACGGTCTCCCGCGTGATCCGCAGCCGCGACAGCTCGGCCTCCACCTGCGACAACTCCTCGGACAGCTCAGCGATCCGCTCGCGCAGCCCCGCGGCCCGACTCCGGGCCCGATCCTCCCTGGCTTCCAACACGGCCAACAACGACGGCATGACCCCCACCCCTCGCTCGGCACCCGCGCACCACAGCGGGCTCATCACCACCGACGCTAGGAACCCCAACCACCCCACCGCCCACCGAACCCCAGCAAATCACCCCAACGAGGCACCCCTACAAGATCTGCACCCTTCGTCGAATGCGGCCTCCGACTCACCCTCGGCCACCCCCCACGATGACGGATCGGGCATCAGCCGACGCAGAGTGGCGCCGTTGGCCGCAGGATCTCCCCCGGCCGGCCGCAGTTCGTGCCCGAGGCGGGCAGCGGCCCGAGAGTCCCCGACGAGCCCGGCTATTCGGACCGCGCGGCGGACGGAGACCTGGAGGGGACGGTCGTCGAACTCGTCGAGCGCCGTGCGGACAAGGGCGAGGATGTCGTCTGTGGAGGCCATCCGCCGAATGTAGCCCGCACACCGGACGAAGAGCAGAGAGCTCTGGGTGTTGTACTTCTGCCACCGACCGGGGAGTAGCTACCCCGTTCGGCGCTTGAAGCGGTCCGCCCTGACTCTGAACGCGATTGGCGCCTGACAGGTTGCCCTGGATTCGAAGTGTCGGGCGGTTCCGTGAGCGCGGGCCTCGAGTGCCTGGCTTGAAGAGAGCCTGTCCGACTCAACCCAGATCTGCCGACACCACGAGGCCCGCGCTCCCACCGTAGCCGGTTTCTGGGAAAGGCAGTGGAGTTGGAAGCAGGACATGGTGTCGGCGGGATAGACCCGCACAAGCACAGCGCCACCTTGGCGGTGGTCGACAGCCACGGCCACCTGGTCGACGTGGTCTCCGTCCCGGTGACCCCGGCGGGGATCGGCGAGCTCCTGGAGTTCCTCACCGACACGGAGCTGGTCATCGACCGGATCGGGGTCGAAGGATCCGCCGCGCTGGGGCAGCCCGTGGCCGTGGCGCTGTCCGCAGCCGGATACGACGTCCGTGAGGTGCAACCGAACCGCACGGCCGAACGCCGAAGGCGCCGGCGTCGCGCGAAGACCGACATCGAGGATGCCGAGGCGATCGCACGCGAGACCCTGGCCGATCCTCAACTGCCGCCCGCTGGCAAGCACGCGGCCCCTGAGGCGGCCTGGGAGGAGCTCACCGCGGTCCATGACTGGCGGGACTCGCTGATCCTGCAGCGCGTGCGCCAGCTGACCGAGGCAGAAGCGGTCCTGGTCTCGCTGCCGCTGAGCATCCGGTCGCAACTGCCCTCGACCAGCCGCGTACTGCCACAGCTCGAGATGCTGGAGACCTTTGCGGGCCAGTGGGACGGACTCAGCACGGTCGACCGGGTCCGACTGGACCGGCTGCAGGCGGCCCTGGACGACATCCGCCTGCTGACCGGCCGGATCAAGATCCTCGACAAGAGGATCCCGCCGCTGCTGGAACAGCTCGGCTGCACACTCACGGAGATCTGCGGCATCGGCCCGGTGACCGCCATGGACCTGCTCGTCGAGGTCGGCGACCCCTGCCGGTTCACCACCGAGGCCCAGTTCGCCCGCTGGTGCGGGTCGGCTCCCATCGCCTTGTCTTCCGGCGAAGGCCATGGGCCGGCCCGTCGCCATCGGCTCGATGTCGGTGGCAACCGCAACGTGAACTCGATCCTGCACATCGTGCACGTCACCCAGGTCAGATGCCACGAGCCAGCCCGTACTTACGTCGCGAGGAAGATCGCCGAGAACAAGACGAAACGCGAGGCTCGCCGGGCCCACAAGCGACAACTCGCCAACGTCATCATCCGTCACATGTGGAAGGACGAGGCCCTCCGGAAGACCTCGGGAACCGCCTTCCCAGCAGCCGCTTGACAAGAGAGCTTCGAGAGCGTCAACGCCCGCATCCGTAAGGCCGTCCGCGCCCGCGGCCACTTCCCCAACGAGCAGGCCGCGTTGAAGTGCGTCTACATGGCCGTCATGGCGCTGGACCCCACCGGGGCCGGCCGCAAGCGCTGGACCACCCGCTGGAAGGCCGCACTGAACGCCTTCGAGATCGCCTTCGACGGCCGACTCTCCATCGGCCGCCGGTAGTACAAATCAACCTGAGTTACACCGTTGGCTGGGCTCTGTCCCGTAATCGGTGGTAACCAAGGGTGACCGGCATCGTTGGCGTGGTGTGCGAGATGTCAACGAGCTTGTGAGCGTGGTGTTTTCGGGGCTCTCGGCGCTGGTCATCGAGGGTGTGGCGGACGAGGGCGACCTGATCCGGGTGACGGCGCGGACCCGGGATGAGCCGGTGCCGTGCCCCGTGTGCGGGACGCCAACAGGGCAGGTACACGGTTTCCACGGGCGAAGGGTCGCGGACGTGCCGGTGGACGGACGGCGGGTCGTTGTCTCGGTGAGGTTGCGGCGCCTGGTGTGCCCGGTGCTCGACTGCCGGCGGCAGACGTTCCGCGAGCAGGTTCCCGGCGTCGTGGAGCGGTATCAGCGCCGCACCAACCGTCTGGCCGACCAGCTCGGCTCTGTGGTCAAGGAGTTAGCGGGCCGGGCGGGCGCCCGCCTGTCACGCGTGCTGGCCTGCTGGATCTCCCGCTCGACCGCCCTGCGCGTGCTCATGCGCAGGGCACTGCCGCCGCCGCGCGTCCCGCGCGTGCTCGGCGTCGACGACTTCGCCCTCAAGCGCCGACACCGCTACGCGACCGTGATCATCGACGCCGAGACCGGCGAACGGATCGACGTCCTGCCCGATCGCAGCGGCGAGACCCTGGCGGCGTGGCTGCGCGAGCATCCCGGGGCCGAGTACGTCTGCAGGGACGGCTCCGGCTCCTACGGCGAGGCGATCCGCCAGGCCCTGCCCGAAGCGGTCCAGGTCAGTGACAGGTGGCATCTGTGGAGCAACCTGTGCGGCAAGGTCCTGGCCGAGGTCCGCTCCCACGCCGCCTGCTGGGCCACCGCCGTGAACCCCGTCCGGCCCGGGGGCGTGCGCGAGCAGACCACCCGCGAGCGCTGGCAGCGGGTCCACGATCTGCTCGACAAGGGCGTCGGCCTGCTCGAATGCGCCCGCCGCCTCGATGTCGCCCTGAACACCGTCAAGCGGTACGCCCGCATGATGGAGCCCACCGGCGACCGCCGTGCACCCCGCTACAAGCCCACGCTCGTCGACCCCTACCGCGACCACCTGCGTACTCGCCGCGTGGAAGACCCGGCCGTCCCAGTCCTCCAGCTCTTCAGGGAGATCAAGGAGCTGGGCTACACCGGGAGCCTCAACCTGCTCTACCGCTACATCACCCAGGGCCGGGCCGAGGGCGACAAGCCCGTCACCACCCCACAGCGCTTCGCCCGCCTCCTTCTCACCCGCCCCGAGAACCTGCGCGACAAGGACGCCGCACTGCTGCGGGAACTCACCAAGGCCTGCCCCGAGATGACCGAACTCTCCTGTCTGGCAGGTGAGTTCGCAAAGCTTCTGACCCCGGCAAAGGGCAACGACGCCAAGCTCACCGACTGGATCACGGCAGTTCACACCGTCGACCTGCCCCACCTGCATTCCTTCGCGAACGGCCTCGAACTCGACCGTGCCGCCGTCGATGCCGGACTCACCACCCCGTACCACAACGGCCGCACCGAGGGCGTCAACACGCGAACCAAGCGGATCATGAGGCAGATGCACGGCCGAGCCGGGTTCACCCTCCTCCGTCACCGCATCCTCCTCCAGTGATCACTACACAGCGCTACCACCGATTACGGGACAGAGCCGTTGGCTGGACACACCCTCCTGACAGCGTCGGCTGTCCACAGCCTGCCGGAGATGTCCGGGGGCCTGCAGCCCTGCGCGATCCGGACACTGCAGATCAAGAGTGAGGCATATTCACGGCCGCTGTCGGGCTGTGAGCTGGAACACAGTTGAGGTTGACCTTGGGTCAGGGTGGAGGCTGGTCGCAACGGCCCGACGCCGAGCGGGCAGAGCAGACCTGAAGGAGCAACACCATGTCCGTCATCCTTTCCGGCCGGGGCCAGGACCGTCCGGAGCTGCAGAAGGTGATCGAGGAGATCGTCGAGTCCGGTGTTCTCGGGGTGCAGCTGCGGGTGAACGACGAGCGGGGCGAATGGGCCGGCAGCGGCGGGGCGCGTGAGCTGGGCCGAAGCGCGAAGCCGCTGACCGATGGGCACTTCCGCATCGGCAGCAGCACCAAGAACTTCATCGCGACCACGGTGCTCATGCTGGCGGCCGAGGGCAGGATCGGCCTGGACATCCCTGCCGGTGACTACCTGCCCGAGTTCGGGCTGGACCGACGGATCACCGTGCGGATGCTGCTGCAGCACACCAGTGGGATCTTCAGCCACACCGGCGAGCTCTACGAGGACGGGACGGTCGCGTTCGGGGTCCCCTGGCGGGGCAAGGCGTGGGTGGACAAACGGTTCCACACCTATCTACCCGAGGAGCTGGTGCGGCTGTCGCTGTCCAAGGCGGCGCGGTTCGAGCCGGGATCGGGCTGGAGCTACTCCAACACCAACTACGTGCTGGCCCGGCTGGTGATCGAGAGCATCACCGAACGGTCGTTCGCCGACGAGCTGCAGCGGCTGATCCTGGGGCCGCTGGGGATGACCGGCACCGTGGCGCCGGGCGCCTCGCCGGAGGTCCCCGAGCCCCACAACCACGGCTACTACCGCTATGAGGACGCCGGGCAGGAGAAGACGGTCGATGTCACCCGCCACAACCCCACCTGGGTCGCGGCCGGCGGTGACATGATCTCGACCACCAAGGACCTGCACACCTACTTCTCCGCACTGATGGGCGGCAAGCTGCTGCCGGCCGAACTGCTGACCGAGATGCGCACTCCGGAGGCGACGATCGGCTACGGCCTGGGGGTGTTCGCGCAGGACCTGGGGCCGGGCGCCGGCACCGTCTTCCACCACAACGGCGCCACCATTGGCTCGGCTGCGCTGATGTACAGCACCCCCGACGGCAGTACCACCATGACCGCCGGGCTGACCTACGTGGACGACGCCGACATGTCCATAGCAGCGGCATTCCAGACCGCCCAACAGCGGCTCGTCGGCGACGTGTTCGGCAGCGGGCGGGCCGATCCGGCGCGGCCGACGCGCTGAACGCCCGGGCCCCGTACGCTTCGCGGACCGGCCCCTTCCGATCGTGCGTCAGACAGAACGCGCCCGGGGCGGCGCCGGGCCGGGACGGGCTCGGCGTCGCTCCTTCCCCTGCTCGGCCACGCTGTGTGTCGTGGTCGAGCCCGAGTACGAGGCAGGCTGAGCCGGATGACGAGCGGGGTCACGATCGGGCAGGCGGCGGCGTTCGTCGGCGTCACGGTGAAGACGGTGCGGCACTACCACCAGCACGGGCTGGTCGACGAGCCGCAGCGCGACACCTCCGGCTACCGGCGGTACGGATCGGAGGAACTGCTGCGGCTGGTACAGGTCCGGACGCTGGCCGCCGCCGGGGTGCCGCTGGCCGAGATCGGGCTGCTACTCGACGCCGATGCCGGCCAGTTCGCCGACGCCCTCGCCGACGTCGCACGGCAGCTCACCGAACGGATCGCGGAGCTGTCCGCGCGCCTCGACATGCTGCACCGGCTCGCCGAAGGCGACCGGGCCCTGTTGCCCGAGCGCGCCTGCGCGGTCCTCAACCGGATGCCCGGCCTCGGCTTCGGTCCCGACTACGTGGCCGCGCAGCGCGAAGCCCTGGTGCTGGCCAGGGTGCTGGTGCCGGAGGGCTTCGAGGGCTTCCTGGCCCAGCTCGAACACCAGCTGGACGACCCCGAGTACATCGAGCTGGTCAAGCGCGGCCAGGAGGCCGAGTCCTGGGAACCGGACGACCCGAGGATCGCAGAGCTCGCAAACGCCATGGCCGACCGCTACCTCGCCAACCCCGCACTGCTGGGGAGCCCCGCCAGCCAACGGGCCTGGAACAAGGCCGCCACCCAGTACCGGCTGATCAACAACCACCGCGGAGACCAGGCCTCGGTCTCAGCCCGCCTGACCGCACTCACCGAGGCCAGACTCCGCTCCGCAGGCGTACCTATCCCACGCCGATGACGGAGCGCTTGTGGCAAGTCGGTGCCGCTGACACGGATTCCCTTCCTCTATCTGCTGCGCCGGGTCGCCACCGCTGAACCGGTCCAGCACCTTGGTGAGCCGCCAGGCCCCGTGCCCGCTGAACGGCACCAGCGAAGCGCCGACCACCACCCTGGAGGTCGGCGCTCCCTGCGTCAGGCACAGAAGCTCGGCATGAGCAGTGAGCCTCGGAGCTGTGGAACCCGGGCCCACCTGGCGAAACAACCGGGCTATGGCCAGTCGGCCGCCAGCCTGCAGAGATCGAGACGAGCCGCCGGCTAAAAACCGACGAACCGTCAGAAAACTAATGTTGCGTCAATTAAACCCTTTTAATTACCTTTGCTGTGTGATCTCCGGCACATCGATGTAAATATCCCTTTATCTGCTCACTGGTGGTCAGGTATACCTACTGCCGTTTCATTTGCCTTTCTTTGAACGTCTGGTGGGTTTCCGAGTGCTGCGCCGTCCCCTGGCAATCCTGCTGGCCATGACCATGGTCGTCCTCGGAACAGCCGAAGGGTCGGCCGCCGCCGAGACCCTGCTGCGCCGGGCCGGCGCCACCACGCCCGCCGACCCCGGCCCGCGCCCCAAGCAGCCCCAGGGCAGTGCCGAGGGCCGTGGCCACGACGCCACCACCGCCGCGACCAGCGCGAACGACAGCTCAGGCCACCCTGGCGCGGCTCCCGTGCCGGGCGAGCTGCCCGAGGACAAGTCCTCGGCCGCGCCCGCTCAGGCCGTCGTGCCGCCCCAGACCACCAAGCTGCCCGCCACCGAGGCCAAGCCTGCGGAGAAGCCTGTAGCCCTTCCCGGTAGCAAGGTCGATCCTGCCAAGAGCTTCGACCCGGCTAAGAGCAAGGAACTCCCCGAAAAGCGCACGGCGCAGCAACGGACGTTCCAGAACGCCGACGGGACCTTCACTACCCGCAGCTACCCCGAGCCGGTCAACTTCCGCCGCGCCGACGGTTCGTGGGCCGCCATCGACACGACCTTGATACCCGCCGGCACGGCCACCGCCGGCCGCGCCGCCCCGGTCCAGACCGGGTGGACCACGACCTCCACCGAGCAGCAGTTCACGCTCGGCCTGACCGCTGACGCCGACCCGCTGGTCCAGCTCCAGCTCGCCGACGGCATCTTCGTCGGTTACAGCCTGCAGGGCGCCGCCCCCGTCCAGGGCACGGCGCAGGGCAGCACCATCACCTACGCCGAGGCCCGGCCCAAGGCCGACCTGACGATCCTGGCCGGCAACTCCTCCTTCAAGGAGAATCTGGTCCTCAAGGACGCCACCGCGCCCACCGAGTGGGTCTTCCCGCTGCGTCTGCAGGGCGTGACCGCGTCCCTGGACGCCGACGGCTCCGTGCACTTCACGGACGCCGCAGGCGTCCTGCGCGGGCGCATGCCCGCGGGCTGGATGCAGGACTCCGCCTTCGCGCCCCACACCGAGGAAGGCGTGATCTCCGGCGGCGTCTCCTACGAGCTCGTTCAGCTGCCGGCCGGCGGCCAGGCCCTCAAGATGAAGCTGGACGAGGCCTGGCTGCACGCGCCCGAGCGCGTCTACCCGGTCAAGGTCGACCCGTCGCTCTCCTCCGTCCGGGCCCTGGAGACCACCTACGCGTACTCCGGCTACGAGCAGGACTTCTCCGGTGACACCGTCCTCAAGGTCGGCACCAACAACGGCGGAAAGAACCAGGCCACGTCGTTCATCAAGTTCACCGGCATCGAGGACTCCCTCAGCAACGCGACCATCCTCGGCGCCCGCCTGAGCCTGTACAACGGCTGGTCCTACAGCTGCACCCCGCGCACCGTCACCATCCACCAGGTCACCTCCTGGTGGTCTCCGGGTTCCGTGCGCGCTTCGTCCGCGCCCGCCACCGGCCCCGCCCTGGCCGCGCCCTCCTTCGCCCACGGCTGGCGGCCCAGCGCATCCAGTGCCTGGGCCTGCCCGGAAGCCTGGGAGTCGATCGACCTGGGCGCCGACGGCCGTAACCTGGTCAACTCCTGGACCCACCACTGGACCGCGAACTACGGTCTGGCCATCAAGTCCGACGTCTGGGACAACTACTCCTGGAAGCAGTTCGGCAGCGCCAACATGTCCGGCGGCCAGCCGTCCCTGGACGTCACCTGGTCCCGCTACGGTGCCGACTACGAACTCTGGGGCCTCCAGCAGCCGGTGACCGCCACCCAGGAGGGCATCGTCCGCCTGCGCGTGTGGAACCGCGGCATGGACACCTGGACCCCCACCAACAACTACAAGATGTCGTACCTGCTGTACGACCAGTGGAACAACAACATCACCGACTACGGCAGCAACATCGCCTGGACGTCGATGCCGTACGACGTTCCCCCAGGCGGCAGCGCCGTGGTCGACGCGCACATCCGCGCCCTCCCGCAGGGCGCCTACACCGTCTCGTTCACCATGGACCAGTACCAGGTGAGCAACTTCTGGGTCGACGCCTACGTACCGCCGATCAGCATCCAGATCTCCTCGATCAACATTCCCCCGCACATCACCCGTCTCGCCCCGCCCTCCGGAGCGGTCGTCTACCAGCTCCAGCCCACGCTCACCGCGGAGGGCGTCGACCCCGACCGCGCGCCCTACCCCGACCTCGACTACAAGTTCCAGGTCTGCCGGGTCGTCGGCGGCGACGCCCACGTGGACTGCAAGCAGACCGACTACCTCAAGCGCCAGTCCCGCTTCGTCATCCCACCCGGCTGGCTGACCTGGAACGAGCAGTACGCCTGGTACGCCAAGGCGGGCGACGGCGCCGGATCCAGCGACTGGACCGCCGCCTCCTACATCCGCACCGTCCTGCCCCAGCCGAACCAGTACACCACCGCCGCCGATTCAGGCCGCAGCGTCAACACCGCGGCCGGCAACTACACCACCGCCGCCACCGACGCCGCACTGCCCGTCGTCGGCCCCGCCCTGTCGGTGACGCGCAGCTACAACTCCCTCGACCCGCGCACCGACGGCGCGTTCGGCGCCGGCTGGAGCACCGCGTGGGACATGCGCATCCAGGTCGAGACCAGCAGCTGGCTCTCCCTGCCCGGCAACGTGCTGGTCACCGCCGCCAACGGTTCGCGCGCCCGCTTCGGCTGGGACCCGGGCAAGAACACCTACGTGCCCGGCAGCGGCATGGCCGCCGACCTGCGCAAGGTCGACAGCGGCGGCTGGACGCTCACCGACCGCTCCGGCACGATCCACACCTTCGGCGCCGACGGTCACCTCACCCGCATCACCGACACCGCCGGCCACACCCAGGACCTCGTCTACGCCTCCGGCCACCTCGCCCAGGTCAAGGACAGCGCCTCCGGCCGCTACCTGAACCTCGGCTGGACCGGCAACCACGTCACCACCGTGACCGCCGCCGGCTCCACCGGCAGCTGGTCGTACCAGTACAACGGAGACCAGCTCACCAAGGTCTGCCCGCCCGGCGCCGACCCGGCCGCCGCCACCGGCTGCACCGCCTACGAGTACGGCGCCGGCTCGCGCTACCGCACCGCCGTACGCGATGCAGGCCCGGCCGGCTACTGGCGCCTGGGCCAGGCCGACGGCACCGCCGTCGCCAATGACGCCCAGGTCAGCGACCGCTCCCCGGCGGACGCCAAGGACGTCACCTGGGGCGCGAGCGGCGCGCTCACCGCCAGCGGCAACCAGGCAGTCACCTTCAACGGCCGCTCCACCTCCTACGTCGAACTGCCCAACCGGGCCATCAGCTCCTCCGCCAACCGCAGCGTGGAACTGTGGTTCCGCACCAGCTCCGCCGGCGTCATCCTGACCCTGCAGAACCGCGCCATGGGGGAGAACCCGTACAACGTCGTGCCGGCCCTCTACGTCGGCTCGGACGGCAAGCTCCGCGGCCTGTTCTACGGCGTCACCGGCGGCCCGATCACCACCCCGGGCACCGTCACCGACAACACCTGGCACCACGTGGTGCTCGCGGGAGCGCGGAACACCACCGCCCTCTTCCTCGACGGCTCCCTCGTGGGCACCGCCGCAGGCGACATCGACTACCTCAACATGG
Organism: Streptomyces kaniharaensis; assembly: GCF_009569385.1. Taxonomy (NCBI): domain Bacteria; kingdom Bacillati; phylum Actinomycetota; class Actinomycetes; order Kitasatosporales; family Streptomycetaceae; genus Streptomyces; species Streptomyces kaniharaensis. The sequence goes on along the minus strand of NZ_WBOF01000002.1, from coordinate 31,574 downwards.
ACCGCGCCTACCTCGGCGGCGGCTACACCGGCACCCTGCCCGGCGGCAACGGCGGCTGGTCCTGGTTCAACGGCCAGATCGACGAGGCCGCGGTCTACGACTACCCGCTCACCGAGCAGACCGTCGCCGAGCACTACGCCCTGCGCACCGGCAGCGTCCAGCTCACCAAGACCACCCTGCCCAGCGGCCGCACCAGCGCCCAGGTCGCCTACGACGCCACCACCGAACGCGTCACCAAGGTCACCGACGCCGCCGGCAGCGACTGGAAGATCTCCGAACCGACCTTCAGCGGCGGCTCCTTCCTCTACACCAACGCCGTCAAGGCCTCCGACCCGGCCGGCTACTGGCGGCTCGGCGAACGCGACGGCGCCACCGCCGCCAGCGAGGTCGGCACCGGCCTGTCCGGCACCTACGGCGACGGCGTCACCAAGAAGGCCCCCGGTGTCTTCGCCCCCACCGACGACACCGCCGCCCGCCTCGACGGCTCCGCCAAGGCCCAGATCGAGATCCCGCAGGACGTCCTGCACGCCAAGACCGACGTCGCCGTCGAGCTCTGGTTCAACACCACCACCCCGGGCGTGCTGATCGGCGACCAGAGCCGCACGATCGACGACCCCAACGGCGTCGGCGGCAGCTGGACCCCGGTCATGTACGTCGGCTCCGACGGCAAGTTGAGAGGCCGCTTCTACGGCACCGCGACGGACAGCGCGGCCTCGGCGAACCCCGTCACCGACGGCACCTGGCACCACGCCGTGCTCTCGGTCCAGGCAACCGCCCAGACCCTCTACCTCGACGGCCAGGTCGTCGGCGTCCAGACCGGCACCGTCGACTACCAGCAGAACAGCCACACCTACATCGGCGCCGGCTTCGCCCGGTTCTGGCCCGCCGCGCCTGGAGACATCAGCCACTTCACCGGCTCCATCGACGAAGTCACGCTCTACCAGCACCCGCTGAGTGCCGGCGACGTCGTCGCCCACTACCGCGCCCGCAGCGCCCAGGTCGCCGGCCAGGGCGTCGGCTACCGCGGCTCGGTGGTCGCCGACTCGCCCGCCGGGTTCTGGCGCCTCGACGAGAGCGCCGGCACCACCGCCGCCAGCGAGGTCGCGGCCATCAAGGGCAACGGCACCTACGCACCGGCCGTCAAGCCCGGTACCACCGGCGTGTTCGGCCCCGGCGACGGACGCGCCGCCGAGTTCAACGGCACCGCCTCCTCCTACATCGACCTGCCCACCCCGATCCTGCAGACCAGGACCGAACTCGCCGCCGAGCTGTGGTTCCGCACCGCCGGCCCCGGCGTCCTGCTGAGCACCCAGAGCGAACCGATGGGCGCCAACCCGTACAACACCGTCCCGGTGCTCTACGTCGGCTCCGACGGCAAGCTGCGCGGCTGGTTCTACGGCATCACCGGCGGCTCGATCACCTCCGCCGGCGCCGTCACCGACGGCTCCTGGCACCATGCCGCGATCAGCGCCGCCCAGGGCACCCAGTCGCTCTATCTGGACGGCACCCTCGTCGGCACCGCCTCCGGCACCCCCAACCACCTCAACATGAACCGCACCTACCTGGGCGGCGGCTACGTCGGCAACGCGCCTGGCGGCAACGGCGGCTGGTCCTGGCTGACCGGCCAGATCGACGAAGTCGCCTTCTACCAGCACCCGCTGGCCGCCGACCGCATCGCCGCCCACTACCAGGCGCGCTCCGCCTCCTCGGCCACCGAACTGGCTTCCCGCGTCACCCTCACCGACCCGGCCGGCAACACCACCACCGACATCCACGACGTCACCCGCGGCAACCGCCTCATCTCCCGTACCGACGAGGCCGGCAACACCACCAGCTACACCTACGACATCGGCGGTTTCGTCCACACCGTCACCGACCCCAACGGACACTCAACTGTCAGCGGCCAGGACGCCCGCGGCAACACCGTCTCCCTGACCACCTGCCGCGACGTCAACTCCTGCTGGACGTCCTACACCAGCTACTACTACAACGCCGCCAACCCGAACGACCCGCGCAACGACAAGCCCTCCGAGACCCGCGACGCCCGCTCCGCCGGGCCCGGCGACAACACCTACCGCACCACCGTCGCCTACAACGCCCTCGGCCTGCCCGAGTCGACCACCCGCCCGGACGGCCGCACCACCCACACCAGCTACACCACCGGCACCGAACCGGCCGCCGACGGCGGCACCACCCCGCCCGGGCTGCTCGCCAGCGAGACCACCGCGGGCGGCGCGGTCACCAGCTACACCTACTACGCGTCCGGCGACCCGGCCCGCACCACCCTGCCCAGCGGCATGACCCTCACCTACGGCTACAACACCGCCGGCCGCAAGACCTGGGCCACCGAGACCTCCGACGCCCAACCCGCCGGCGTCACCACCACCTACGAGTACGACGAACTCGGCCACCTCGTCGCCCAGACCGGGCCCAAGGTCACCGACGCAGTCTTCGGCACCGAGCACCAGACGAAGACCACCGTCGCCTTCGACGCCGACGGCCGCCCCACCAGCACCACCACCGCCGACATCCTCGGAACCGACGGCTCCCGCGCCGCCACCACCACCTACGACAGCGCCGGCCGCCCGGACAGCGACACCGACCCGGTGGGCAACACCACCCGCTACGGCTACGACGCGCTCAGCCGCCGCGCCTCCGTCACCGACGCGCTCGGCCAGGTCACCCGCTACACCTACACCCCGCGCAGCCAGCCGGCGACCAGCGTCATCGAAGGCTGGAACGGCGACGGCAAGGGCACCCGCGACCTGACCACCGAGTCCCGCGCCTACGACCCCGCCGGCCGCCTGGCCTCCGTCACCGACCCGATGGGCGCCGTCACCAGCTACACCTACTTCGACGACGGCCTGCCCGCCACCACCAAGGCCGAGGCCGTCACCCAGGCCGACGGCAGCACCCGGTCGATCGTCCTGGAGGCCAACGAGTACGACGGCGCCGGCTACCTGATCAAGCAGACCACCGGCGGCGGACGCACCACCGCCGTCCACACCGTCGACCCCTCGGGCCGCGTCACCCAGACCGTCCTCGACCCCGGCGGCCTGGCCCGCACCACCACCCTCGGCTACGACGCCGACGACCGCGTCACCGCCACCACCCTCAAGGTGAGCGACACCGAGAACAGCGTCCAGACCAACACCTACGACCCCGCAGGACGCCTGACCCGCGCCCAGCTCGGCTCCACCACCGGCGGCCCCACCGCCGTCAGCACCTTCACCTACGACCAGCGCGGCCTGCTCACCAGCAGCACCACCCCTAACGGCAACGCCACCGGCGCCGACCCCGCCGCCTACACCACCACCTACCAGTACGACACCCTCGGACGCCGCACCAGCACCGTCGCCCCGCAGGTCGCCGCCGAGAGCGGTGGAGCAGCCGCCACCTCGATCCGGCCGGCCGTCACCACCGGCTACAACGCCTTCGGCGAGGTCGTCGAGGAGCAGGACCCGCTGGGCAACACCACCAGCCGCTGGGTCGACGCCCTCGGCCGGACCACCCAGGTCAGCCTGCCCACCTACTACCGGCCGGGCTCCACCTTCCCGTTCGGCTCGATCACCAAGTTCGAGTACGACAAGCTCTCACGGGTCACGGCGAGCACCGACGGCCTGAGCCGCAAGACCACCTTCACCTACGACCGCCTCGGCCACCAGATCCAGCGCGTCGACCCCAACACCAAGGGCGGCTTCGGGACCCAGACCCCCGTGTACGACACCCCGCCCACCTGGAACGCCACCTGGACCCCCACCGGCCTCCAACTGTCCGCCACCAACCCGGTCGGCGCCCGCACCGAGGCCACCTACGACCAACTCGGCCGCACCCTCACCGCCACCATCGTCGAACGCCAGCCCACCCCGCAGAACCTGACCACCAAGTTCACCTGGGACGACGCCGGAAACCGCACCGCCCTCACCACCCCCGCCGGCAACACCAGCACCGCCACCTACAACCCCGCCGGCCAGGTCCTCACCAGCACCGACCCGCTCGGCCGCACCAGCAAGGCCGAATACGACGGCCTCGGCCGCACCGTGCGCGCCACCGCCCCCCTCGGCGAATCCGTCCGCACCCACTACGACACCCTCGGCAACCCCGCCGCCACCGACAACCTCGACCCCTCCGGCACGGTGCTGCGCACCGCCACCGCCACCTTCGACCTGGAAGGACGGGTCCTCAGCAGCACCAGCCCCGCCACCGGCGCCGTCACCAGTACCGCCTACGACGCGCTGGGCCGCGTCGTGAAGCTGACCGAGCCGGTCGCCGCAGGCCAGGCGATCACCACTACCTTCGGCTACGACGCCGGCGGCAACCGCACCCGCCTGACCGACGGCAAGGGCAACACCACGGTCTACACCTTCAACACGTGGGGCCTGCCGGAATCCACGATCGAGCCGGCTACCACGGCCCACCCGGCCGCCGCCGACCGCACCTGGACCACCACCTACGACATGGGCGGCCAGGCGGTGAAGCTGTCCGAACCGGGCGGGATCACCCGTACCCGCACCTTCGACCCGGCCGGCCGCCTGGTCCACGAGAGCGGCACCGGTGCCGAGGCGGGCACCTCCGACCGGGATCTGGCCTACGACCCGGCCGGGCACCTGATCCGGAACAACTCCTCGGCCCTGAACGCCCAGAACTACACGTACAACGACCGCGGCCTGCTGATCTCCGCCGGCACCGACCTGACCACCGCCACCCAGACCTGGGAGTACGACGCCGACGGGCGCGTCACCAAGCGCTGGGACAAGGACACCGACCTGACCACCCTCGGCTACAAGGCCGACGGCCAGCTCGACTGGGCCAACAACCCCAAGCTGAAGACCCAGAACTGGTACGGCTACGACGGCGACGGCCGCCTGAACAGCCAGCGGTACGTCGCCGCCGACCCGGCCGACGCCACCAAGCTCAAGGCCATGTCCGAACAGCGCCTCAGCTACGACGGACTCGGCCGCCTGAGCGGCGACCAACTCCTGAGCGGCGCCAACCTCAACACCCCGCTCACCGGCACCGCCTACGAGTACGACCTCGACAACCGCCTGACCCGCAAGACCGTCAGCGGCAGTGCCACCGACCCGGTCAAGGACAACCGCTACGGCTACGACCAGGCCGGACGCCTCACCTCCTGGAGCATTGACGGCACCACCACCGCCTACGAGTGGGACGCGGCCGGCAACCGCACCAGGAACGGCACCGCCACCGCCACCTACGACGAACGCAACCGCCTCCTCACGGACGGCACCAGCACCTACCGCTACACCGCCCGCGGCACCCTCGCCGCCGTCACCACCGCAGCCAAGGAGGACGCCCTCGCCTACGACGCCTTCGGCCGCCTGATCACCGAAGGCACCACCACCTACACCTACGACGGCCTCGACCGCGTCACCACGCGCAACGCCGCCCGCTTCAGCTACGACGGCGGCTCCAACAACCCGACCAGCGACGGCACCTGGACCTACGCCCGCGACACCGCCGGCAACCTGCTCGGCGCCGCCAACGCCACCACCAGCGTGCGCGTGCGCACCGACCAGCACACCGACGCCACCGCCACCCTCGACACCAACGGCACCACCGTCACCGGCACCACCACCTACGACCCCTTCGGCAAGCCCACCGCCACCAGCGGCACCAGCACCAGCCTGGGCTACCAGAGCGGTTGGACCGACCCCGACACCGGCGATGTCAACATGCATGCCCGCTGGTACCGTCCCGGCACCGGCGGCTTCACCAGTCGCGACTCCTACCTCCTGAACCCCAGCCCCTCCGCCCAGGCCAACCGCTACACCTACGCCAACGCCAACCCCCTGGGCGGCACCGACCCCTCGGGGCACATGGACGTCAGCGGCTGCGGCTGCGCCAGCGGGCCAGCAATCGTCGCGGGGCCCGGCGGCAGCAGCCAGGTGTCCATGGGCAACGCCGGCGGCGGCATCGAGTTCGGCGACGGTCTGTTCGAAGGCCGGATCACCATCAAGGTGAAGCCCGGGTCCGGAGGCAACTCGGCAGCCAGGCCCGCCGCGCCGGCCCAGCAGGCCGAGCCGGAGGTCGGTGAGGGCTCGGGCTACAGCGCACCGAGCAGGCCGTACAACCCCTACACGCCCGGCTTCTCCTACGCCGGCGCACCCGCGACGGGCTTCAGCTCCTACCGCTACGGCTCCGTGCCGGGCAACTACGCCGGCAACGACATCTACGAGGAGAAGCGGGAGGCCCGGGAACACTGGAGGTCCAGCTCGCCGACCTCCTCGCCGCAGAGCCCGACCGGTACGCCCGCCGAGGATCCTGAAGACACCCCGGACCGGGACTACGACCCCCAGCCGTCGCGCCCGACCTGCAACACCTGCCACCGCCCCACCACACACCCCCGCCCGCCCACGCCCAGGGCCGAGCCGCCCAAGCCCCTGTGGGACAAGACCCGGGCCGCCGTCGAGCGCCCCGCCCCCCAACTCGACTGGGCCCCCCGCGACCCCCACGACACCCTCAATGCCATCGCCGCCTCCTACAGCAGCGCCAACCTGCTCGCCATGGTGGCCCTCACCCCGAACGTCCTCCCCAGCACCGTGGCCGCCCCCGGCCCCCAACCAGGCCAGAGCACGGAGCCGGAGGAGGAGGGCGGCCCAACCTGTCTGAACCGGCGCCCCATCGATGCGGAGGACAATGGTCCGGACGGATGGACCTACTACTCGCAGGTCAAGAGGGGAGGGCAAGCCCTTGGCGCCACCGCATGCATGTACGGAGAGACCTCGGGCGGCACCCGAGCCGACCCCAACAGCCCTGGGATGGACGAGGCCAAAAGAAGGGCCAAGCTGCTTTACCCCGGTCAGGACACGAAAAACTTGGTCAACAGCTGCCACTTGATTCCAGACGCACTGGGGGGAAGGGGGGTCCAGGCGAACCTTTCACCCTGCTGGACCACCCCCGTCAATGTCGGCAAAATGACGAAAATCCAGACCATGGTGAAAAACCAACTCAAAGAGAACATCGTGCAGATGTCGGTGGTCCCGGACTATATGTATCAGGGCAGTATGATTCCATTTAGGTATCGCTTTAAGATTCACGTATGGAACTCGAAGGGAGTTCTTATTGACTATGAGGAGCCGGAAGTCTATAACGCTAAGGATGGCTACAACCTTGAAACTGACTTTTAGTGAATCCACTAGGTGATGTAGCGTGCGCGATGATGTGAGGGAACTTGCCGGCCTGGCAGGGTGGGTGCCCCAGGGGGCGTATCGCATGCCCTGGAGTGCGGCGCTGCGGGCGATTGGCATTGGGCTCCCCTCGGACTACCGGGAGTTCATCGACGTCTTCGGGGCGGGGGAGATCCGGGGCGACCTTGGCATCCTTGACCCGTTGCCGCGGCCCGGAGGAGTAAACGTGGCCGACGGGATCTCCCGTATGGTACGGAGGACTACGGAGGACATTGGGCTTGAGTTCCGGGCCATGAGGGAGGAATCGTTCGACTTGTGCCCGTATCAGGTATACCCGGAGGCCGGCGGGTTGCTGATGTGGGCGGGAAATTACAATGGCGATATCTGTTTCTGGCTGACGGAAGGGGCGGATCCGGACCGATGGCCCGTTATTGTCTGGCACAGAGGAAGGTTTCCGGACGGCTGGAGTCGGTACGACATGGGGATGGTCGAGTTCCTTCTCCTGGTTGTTGCTGGCGAGACCCCTGAACTTGCTGACCTCGCATTTCAGGAGTCTGCGGCACCGATCTGGGTCCCAGAGATGTTCGGACCGGATCAGTGATGCAGGCGCTCCCGGAGGTCAGTCGAATCATTGATCGAATATCGGAGCCGAGGGGTCTCGCTCGTGCCAGTGGCGCGAGACCTTAGTCGAGCGAAATATGAGTATGAAACTCGATCGCCTGGCACGGATCCTCGGAGAGCCTTCGGTTTGGACGGCGGCTACACCGTGGGACCGTTCCCTGGCGGAGGTCGGCTTCGCCTTACCGTCGGACTACCGGGAGTTCGTGGACCGGTACGGGTGCGTGCGGATTAACCTCGATCTTTCGTGACGGTCCGTCGGTTCATCCGGCGGGCCGTTTCGGCTTTCTGGCGGTGGCGAGGATGCCTGTGGCCCGGCTGTCGCGTCGGGTGGGCGCCGGGTTCCACGTCTCCGGGGAGGGTCAGTTGCTGGCTGGGATAGGGCATCGACGCTGGTCAGCCCGGGTTCGGCAGGGCTTGTAGCCGTTCGAAGGCGCTGGTGATCACATCGGTCCAGGGCCAGTGTCGAGCGAGGCGGAGCACGCGGCGGCGGCTGGTGGTGACGAGTTGGGCGGCGGCGGAGAACAGCCGTAGCCGCAGGCGTTTGGGTTCCCACCGGCGGGCGGGCCCAGTGAGGGCGAGCATGGGCATCCAGGCGAGCAGGTCGAGCGCGAGCTGGATGATCTCGAGCCAGACCTGGTTCTGCGCGGCCGCTTGGAGGGGGAGGTTGCGCAGGCCGGTGTCGCGGGCGGCGCGGATGCGGTCCTCGGCGCGGGCGCGCTGGCGGTGCCGCAGCTCCAGGTGGGCGATCGGGACGTGGGCGGTGTTGGTGGCGAAGCAGGTCAGCCGCATTCCGTCGGCGTCGGTGAAGCGCAACTGGGCTCCGGGGTGCGGCCGTTCCTTGCGGACGATCAGCCGCATGCCCTTCGGCCAGCCAGTGAGGACGTCCCCGGCGAGTTCGGCCACCCAGGCGCCGTCCCGGATCTCGCCGTCCGGCCCGATCGCGGGCGTCCAGGCCGAGGCCGGCACGAGCAGGACGGTCTGGTGGATGGCGTCGGTGATGGTCATCCCCACCGAGTAGGAAAGCCACCTTCCGCGTGCAGTGATCCAGTTGAGGAACTTGTGGGTGCCGCCGCCGGAGTCGGCGCGGATCAGGGTGTGGCGTCCACGCCGGTACTTCTTCGGCAGCTGGCCCAGGGCCATTCGGGCGGCCTCGATGTGGTCGGCGGCGGTGTTGCTGCCCGCGTTCCCGCGCCTGAGCAGGCCGGCGACAGGTTCCCCGGACCCGTCTCGGCCGTGGTCGACGAACGCGAACAGCGGGTGATGGCCGAACGTCTTCTTCCAGGTCTTGGCGGCGTGCTCCTTCTCGGAATGCGCCATGACCAGCACGCCGTCGATGTCCACGATCACCTCGCCGCCCGCGTCCGGGGCCGCCTCGCGGGCCAACCGCCAGACCCGCTCGCGGACTTCGGCCCGAGCACGGCGGATTGCCGTCAGTGCCTTGGGTCCAGCCGCCGCCAGGGTGTCGACCAGGCGGGAAACAGTCGGATCCGATGCCACCGGCCCGAACACGGCGGGCTCGGCCCGCAGCATCGCGACGTCCGCCAGGCAGTCCCCGCCCAATGCCACTGTCAGCGCGAGATCCAACAGGATCTTGCCGGGGTCATGAACCGCCCTGGGCTTGCGCCACGGCGCGAGCGCCGCAGACAGCGCATCAGCCAGCCCTGTTCTTCGGGTCGTTTCCACCAGCAGCACCCCGCCGGCCTGCGAGACAATCCCGCCACCGCCACCCGACACCCGCACACGCGGATACGACCCGATACGCTTACTCACCTGGGAAGTGCCTCCGGCTGGTGCGGGAACAAGGGCCTAGACAATCCTTATTCTCGCAGGTCAGAGGCACTTTCTGCTTTGCTGATCACCTGCCGGACAGCCCACTTCGTGAAAGCGCGAGGTTAAGGGCCACAGCCACGACAAATCGCCACGGCGCGGGTGGCCGGCGCAAGGACAACACCAGAGCGTTGTGCGGAGACAGACGGGCGCGGGGCCCGCCGTCCTGACAACGTCCCATCGATCACGCGGCCGCCCCGTAACATGAAGCGGCGTGCTGGGGCGTGCTGCGTACTGCCGATAGGAGTGGAAGGGCCGCCCTGTACGAGCGCACGCAACGCCTCGTGTGCGGGCGGCGCCCCGTCGGCGATCTCGGAGGCGAACTCACGGTCGGCGGCTGCCAAGGACGTACCAAATTCCGGCTGAGCTCGTCGAGCAGGGACCCGTCGCCGCCTCCGACGCGCCGGCGCTTCTCCTCGGGGTCGATCAGGTACAGGTGCAGGAAGGAACTCATGTCCTGACACCGGGTTGCCACTGATGGGGTCGCCGGGCCGGGGGCTGCTGACGGGGGTGAGGGGGGTGAAGTCGTGATGTCGCCGCCGTCGAAGAGGGGGTGGCCGAGCGCGCCTGTTTCGCCGATATTGCCTTGGTGACGCTCCGTCTGGTCGGTACGGTCGCGGGCATGGCGATCCCGATCGTGTTCGACATGGAGACCGGCGACCCCGACGACGTCTTCACCTTGTGTGCCCTCGCGACCCATCCTTGGGCGCACCTGGTGGCGGTGACGGTCATGCCCGGATCGTATGAGCAGGTCGGCATCGTCAAGCACCTCCTGGGGCGCCTCGGGGTGAGCGTGCCGGTCGGCGCGTACCGGCCCGGCGCCGACGTGAAGCCGGTGTCGGGCTTCCACCGCCGATGGCTTGGGAAGGTTCCGGCTCACGAACCCGACGCCGAGGCCTGGCAGCTGCTGCGGGACGACTTCGCCAGCGCGGACGCGACGCTGCTCACGGGGGCGCCGCTGAAGAATCCCGGCACGCTCCTGGAGCGGGAACCGAACGTGCGCATCGCCCGCTGGGTCGCGCAGGGCGGCTTCGCCGGCGACTGCGTCGTCGCGCCCGAACACCGTCTCCCCAAGTTCGAGGGACGCGAGACCTGCGGGACGTACAACTTTAACGGCGCTCCGGACGCCGCGTTGAAGCTGCTGGAGTCGCCCCACGTTGGTGAGCGGGTGCTGGTCTCGAAGAACGTCTGCCACGGCGTCGTCTACGACGGTGCCATGCACGCCGCCCTGTCGGCGCGGCGGCTCACACCCGGGATGGCGCTCGTGCGGGCAGGCATGGAGGTCTACCTGGCCAAGCGCCGCGCCGGCAAGGCCTTCCACGACCCGCTCGCGGCCGCCGTGGCGCTCGACGAATCCGTCTGCATGTTCCGCGAGGTCGAGGTGTACCGCGAGCGCGGCGCCTGGGGTGCGCGGCCGGCGGCCGGCACCCGGACGCGGATCTCGGTCTCGGTCGACCAGACGCGATTCCTGGACGTCCTCACGGCTACTGGGTGACGGCCGCTCGAGCCGACTGAGAACAGCGGCCCCGCGGTCGGATCGGCTGTTCCTTACCCAGCGGCTGTAAGGAAGGCGTGGAAGGCCTCGGGGGACTCCCATACCTCGACACTTGATGGTCTGGCGCCGGGTCGGGCGGACGCAGGGGCGAGCCCTTCGTTCGTGGCCAGCGCTTCGCCCTGCCGTGTCACCGTCGAAGCGTCGAAGCGTCGAAGCGCCGAAGCGCCGAAGCAGCCCTGGGCCTATAGCACAGCTGAGCGGCGGGGCGGGGTGCAGTTGCCCAATCCGGCCGTCTGATGATCGCTCGGTGACAGTCTCATTGTCTGACTGGGTGCCAGTTGACGGCAGGAGACAGGGATGCGAACCGGATTGAGCGCCCCCGGGGGCGCAGGATTTGATCATCGGGATCGTGGACGCGGTCAGGGCTGGTAGCGACAGCCAGGTCGGCATGCTGCTGCATAAATTCTCCGGCGTGGCGGATCTGACGTCACTGTTCGCGCTACGGGGGCGCACTGGCGCAGGCCGTCCAGGCGGGGCCACAGGGCAGCAGTGGGAAGAGCGACGGTCGCTGAGTATGAGCCCGCCCCGTAGCGCCGCGCCTGGCCAGCCGGACAGCCCCCTGCCGCGGCTGGCCATGACACGGACACGGGTCGCCGATCGCGGCACACCACTCAGCTGGGACGCTTCTCTCTCAGTTCGTCCAGGTCCGAGGTGGTGAGGGCGGTGAACGCGGGGATTCCTGTGCCGGCTGAGGCCGCCAACCGGCTCTTGATCTCGGCGGGGGTGCGCGGCCGCCAGCCTGGGCCGTCGCAGCAGGATGAGTGGAACGTGACTCCGGCGTTCAGCAGTGCGGTGAGTGCGCGCCAGCCTGCCGTGTCGCGGCGAGCGGGAACGGCGAGGTCATGGCCTGCGTCGATCAGCTCGCCGCGACACCGCGGGCAGCGGAGCACAGCCTGCGGCTCCGACCTCTTCTTGTAGCAGGCTCGGCAGGGCAGGCAGACGAAGTGCCGGCTCGAACTGATTCGGCGGAAGCACATCTGTGCGTCGTAGGGTCTGCTGGCTCACCTGCGGTAACAGGCTTTGTTTTGCCAACCAGTTCGGCTGTGACAAGCGGCTGAACTGCCCCGTCGGACACGCAGCTGCGTGACGTCGTCTGGGGCGCCGCCTGGTCACTTCTCGTCGGTTTGCTCGCCGCTGGAGCTTGGGGCTTTGATCAGGTAGCCGGCGCCGCGGACGCTGCGGCCCCCAGACCTACCCGGTGGTGATCACCAGGTGGGCCGGAAGCCCGACCGGACCCTCTGCGGGTAGCCGCCGCCACGCGACCCGGACCAGCGGCCCTGCACCACCCTTCCGCCGGCGCAGTAGCCAGGGGTGGTCCAGGCCAGCCCCGGTCACCGGAGACCGCGCCTGGGTCTACCCCTCGGAGCGGGGGCGACGTTCACCACCTGGGCGGGTGGCGCCGAGGTCCACCTCGCGCTGTCGAACCACGCCTACCTGGAAGTTCGCGGCTGGGTGCCGCCCGAGCAGCAGTAGAGAGTCCGGTCGTGTGACGGAGCGCTTCGGTTGGCGAGTGAGTGCTTCAGCTGGCGGGCAGGGTTCACCACGAGAGGGTCGAAGGCGGCGACCGGGTTCACGGGGATCGCAATCCTCCTCGCGCGACACTGTGACGCAGGTCATGTCAGGCGCAGAACCCGTGCGCCGCATCGGGCGTCTGGCTCATGTGAGATCACGCAGGAGAGCACTGGACGAGTTGGACGAGGAGGGCCTCGTCCGGCTGGTGGCCAGAGGTGACCGCGGGGCGTTCGACGAGTTGTACCGGCGCACGTCGCCGTGGCTGGCGGTGCGGTTGCGCCGTCGCTGCGCGGACGAGCAGATCGTCGCCGAGGTCATGCAGGAGACCTATCTGGCGGTGTGGCGCGCGGCGGGCGCGTTCGCCGGGAGCGCGGTCGGTGGGACGGCCGTCGGATGGCTGTGGACGATCGCGGCGCGCCGCCTGGTCGACGCGTTCCGGCGCCGTGCCCACCACGCCGAACCGCCGGTCGCCGCTGCCGAACGGGCGGTGGTGCCCGCGGCGGAGGAGGAGGCACTGGCCGGGACCGTCGGCGGCGAGGTCGGCGACGCCCTGCGGCAACTGGCACCGGAACTGCGGCAGGTGTTGCAGGCCATGGTGCTCGACGGGCTTTCGGTCCGGGAGACCGCCGTGCTGCTCAGACTGCCCGAAGGCACGGTCAAGACCCGCGCCCGACGGGCCCGAATCGCGATGCGGGAGGCACTGACATGAGCGGGGAACACGCGTCGATGCGGTTGCTCGACGACTACGCGCGTGGTGACGCGGCGATGGCCGCGGACACGGTATGGGCGTTGGAGGCCCATCTGGAGACGTGCGCGCCGTGCCGGAGTCACCTGGCGGCCTGTGTGGCCACCGAGGCGCCCGGCATCGCCGCGCTCCTGGACACCGTCCGGGCCGCTCTGGAACCGCAGCTGGACGCGGCCGTCCCGGCGCCCTCGCGGCGACACCGCCCGAAGTGGGCGGCGGCCTGGCTGACTCCGGCCATGGCCCCGTGGTTGGCCATGACCGTCGTCGTCACCCTGATGGCGCTGCTGCTGGACGCGGTCGCGCCGCCGACGTTCTCCGGCGACACCTCTCCCGTGTTGGCGATCGCGCCCGTGCTGCCGCTGTGCGGCGTCGCCGCATCGTGGTCGCGCGGCCTGGACCCGGCGCACGAACTGACGGCCTCGACCGCCCGGGCCGGCTTGCCCCTGCTCCTCAGGCGCACCACGGCGGTTCTCGTGGTGGTCCTGCCCGGGCTCCTGGTGGGGGGATGGCTGACCGGAACCATGACGGCCGCGCAGTGGCTGCTGCCCTCGCTGGCCTTCACCTCCACCGCACTGGCGCTGGGCAGCGTGGTCGGCGTGACCCGCGCCGCCGTCGGGCTGGCGGTCGCGTGGGGCGTCGTCGTCGTGGCACCCGCGTGGGCCACCGGCCGCGTCCCCCTTGCCCTGCGGCTGGTCCTCCAGCCCGACCAACTGCCCGTGTGGGGGCTGCTCCTCGCGCTCGGCACCGGCGCCGTGATCGCCCGCAGAAACGCGTACTCAACGCTGTGAAACCATCGTCGACCCTCGAAAGGGACCACCGCATGACGCCCACCACGAGCGCGGCCGACACCGCGCCGAAGACCTACGCCTGGGAGATCCGCGCCAGCGGCATGAGAGTACGCGTCGGACGCAAGAAGATGGCCGTCGACGGACTCGACCTCTCCCTTGGCATCGGCACCCACGGCCTCCTGGGGCCCAACGGAGCGGGAAAGACCACCCTGATCCGGACGCTGGCCACCGTGCTGCGCCCCACCGAGGGCGAACTGGAGATGCTCGGCACCTGCGTGGGCGCGATGGTCGACCACCGGGCCCTGCGCCGCAAAATCGGCTACCTGCCGCAGGAGTTCGGCTACTACAAGCGATTCACGGTGCGTGAGTTCGTCGAGTACATGGCCTGGCTGAAGGAGGTTCCCAAGGCGGACGTCCCCGCGGCCGTCCAGCGGGCCGTGGAACGGGTGGGCCTGGCGGACCGCGCCGACCACCGGATGAAGACCCTGTCCGGGGGCATGGTGCGGCGGGCCGGCATCGCCCAGGCCATCGTCAACGATCCCGCGGTGCTGCTGCTGGACGAGCCGACAGTCGGCCTGGACCCGGCGCAGCGGCTGCGCTTTCGCGAGCTGTTGCAGGAGTTGGGCCGCGACACCTGTGTGGTCGTCTCCACCCATCTGGTCGAGGACGTCGCGGCCGCCTGTTCCGACGTGGTGCTCTTCGCCGCGGGCCGCCTCGTCTTCCAGGGCACGCCGGACGACCTGGCGGCGGCGGGCGGCCCCGAGTATCCGGGCGACAGCCCCCTGGAGCGCGGCTACTCGGCCCTGCTCCAGGGCTCCGAGCAGCCGGGAGGCACCTGGTGAACGGGCGGGTGCTGCGTATCGAGCTGAAGCGCTCCCTCGCCCCGTGGCCCGGCCTCGTCGTCCTGGGAGGCAGTCTGGCGGTCTTCTGCCTGATCGACGGGATCTGGTGGCAGGGCGACGCGGGATGGACGGCCCAGTGGACTTCCATGGCCCTGTGGACCCGGTACCTGCTGGGCTTCTGGTGGCCGCTCGTGGTGGGCATGGGGGCGGTGTACGGGCTGCGCGACTCCCGCTCGCGGATGGCCGAACTGCTGACGACCACGCCGCTGCCGGCCTGGCGCCGTGCGGCGCTGCCGGCCGGCGCGACGGCACTCGTGCTGGCGTCCGGCTTCGGCCTCCTGGCCCTCGTGGGCGGAGTCCAGGTGGCCCTGGGCGCCACCGCGTACACGAGTCTCGGCTGGCTGCCGATCTCGCTGGTGGCGGCGCTGTCCCTCGTCGCGGGGGCCGTGTTAGGCATGGGCGTCGCGCGGGCCGTGCCCTCCGTGCTTACCCCGCCGGCCCTGACGGTGTTCCTCTTGCTGACGGCCCTCCTCCTGCGGCAGAGCAATGAGGGGGCACTGCCGTCGAGCAGCGCGCCGAACCGGCTCGCCTTGCTGTTCCCGGTGACCGCGGAGCCGCGGGAGGTGCTGCTGACTCTGGCCGGCTCCGTGCACTTCGGCCAGACGCTCTGGCTGCTCGGCATGCTCTCGACCGGTTTCGCACTGCTGTCGGCCGCGACCCGCCGGGCCCGACTGCTCGCGGTGGCCCCCGTCCTGGCCGGCGCGGCGCTGGCCCTGCTGATCCTTCCGGCCACTCCGCGTGACACCTACGTCGTCGACAAGGCCGCCGCCACCCTGGTCTGCGACGGACCGGTGTGCGTGACGCAGGCCAACCGCTCACACCTGCCCGAGCTCGCGCCGCGCGGCAAGGACGCGCTGCGCGTGCTGCACGACGCCTTGGGTGACAAGGCACCGAACTCGGTGCGGGAGGATACCGAGCTGCGCGCGCTCGGCGACAACCGCGAACTCTCCGGCGACGTGGTGCTGGTCGACTTCGACGACCCGCTGATCGCCCATGCGACGGGGGCGGAACTGACCCGCCTCCTGGTCGCCCAGGGCCTGGCACCGAACTGCTCACCGCGCACGCCCTGGGAGGGCGGGGGGCAGGTCGACATCCCCGTACAGAGCATCGCCGCGAGCTGGGCCCTCGGCGATCACCAGTTCGAACCGCTGCAGAGGCCGGACTCCTACGCGTACTCACAACGTACATGGGCGGACGCCGACGTCGCCTGGCAGCGGCTGATGGCGCTGTCACCGGCCGAGCAGCGCTCGCGGATCGCCGAGGTGCACACCGCCGCCCTCTCCTGCACGGGGTACAACGAGCTTTCGGTGCTGGCGGGAAAGGCGTCGCAATGAGGTGGCTGATGCTGTACGCGCGTTCACGGCAGGTGCCCACCTCGGCCGCGGCGGTCGCGCTCGTCGCGCTGGCGGCGTGGGCCTTCAACCAGGACGGCGCGGGCTCGATGGAGGGGATCGCGGTCCTGGTCCTGACCGCGAACGTGGCGGCCGCTTCTGTCGGGCTCGGCGGGCAGGATTCCGCACTGGATCGCACGGCCGCGATCCGGTGGATGCCCCGGCGGGCGGCGCACGTGCTGCTGGCCGGCGCGGTCGCCGGGGCGGCGCTGCTGGCGGTCCAGGCGGCGGGAGTGGGGCTCGCCCCCGCCGCGCTCGTCGTCCGGGACAGCGCGGGCCTGATCGGCCTGGCCGCGCTCGGGGCGGTGCTGTGCGGGGCACAGTTCGCATGGACCCTGCCGATCGGCTGGCTCGCGTTCACCCTCCTCGTCCCGGTTCCGCCCGGCATCGCGGGAGAGGTGGGCGGCTGGATGATCATTTCCCCCGCCACGACGGCGTCCGCCGCGACCGCGTGGGCCCTGCTGGCGACCGGCACCGTGCTGTACGCCGCAGCAGGACCGAGACGGTAACGGACATGCCCCGCGCTGAGCGCTTCAGTTGGCAAAGCTCGCCAACTGAAGCGCTCAGTCAGAGGTCGGCCTCTCCCCATCCATGACCTGGCCCCGGGGAGAGGCCGCCCGCCTGACCCTTCCATAGCCCCGAGCGCCTCGCCGAGTCGTCTCAGCATCCGAAGGAGAAGCACCGCCGTGGAGGCCACCACCGCCACCGCCGAGCAGGACGTGCCGGCCGGGCTGCGTGCCCAGGCCGACCTGCCGGGTCTGCTGTTCACGCTCGTTTGGGACTTCGACGACTCGGCCGACGCCGCGCTCGTCGACTGCTGTGCGGGCTCCTTTTCGGGAGTGCGGCTGGCGTGTGGTGTTCCTCGTGTGCTGTTCCTGGGTTGGTCGTCGGCCGGAGTGTGTGGCTGGAATGTGACGTGGGCCGGTCCTGTTTTGTGGGGAAGGTGTCCGGACGTGATCTGGAATGGTTCGGCAATAATCTGATCGGCGTGGGCGTCGGGTGCTGGGTCGACTGTTCGACGGCTTCGCTCGCATCTCGGACGTTCATCTGCTGGTCGACAGCACTGGCCTGTGCCCGGGCGGGGTCGCTGTCCGGGTTATCGGGCAGTTCGGTCTCTGATCTGGGGACGGGATGACGGCGAATCGTGGGCTCGTTTCGTAGCGGCCTGGCCGGGGTGACGTCCCGGCTGGACGCAATTTCTTCGCATTAAGGTGTGGGCATGGGTTTCCGAGCGACCGCACGTCCCGGTGGGCGCAGTGCTCGCGTCCAGCGGTCCGTGCACCGGGCTGTCCGTGAGCTGGAGGCGGAGGTGGGGCGGGAGGCGCTTACTGTGCCGCTGGTCGCTGCGCGTGCGGGGGTGACGCCGTCCACCGTCTATCGGCGTTGGGGGGACTTGCGGGAGTTGCTGTCCGACGTGGCGATCGAACGCTTGCGCCCGGACGCCCCGCCGGCCGATCACGGTGGTCTGCGGGCCGATCT
Organism: Streptomyces kaniharaensis; assembly: GCF_009569385.1. Lineage (NCBI taxonomy): Bacteria > Bacillati > Actinomycetota > Actinomycetes > Kitasatosporales > Streptomycetaceae > Streptomyces > Streptomyces kaniharaensis. The sequence continues at coordinate 13,606 of NZ_WBOF01000002.1, read as the reverse complement.
GGAGGCGTGGGTCGCGCAGTTCGTCGAGGAGATGTCCTCGGCGGCGGGCCGTATGTACATTCGCGACGCCCTGCTGGGTGACCCCGAGCAGGGCAACGCGGTCCGCTGCTGCGACTACGCCGCCGAGCAGTTGGAGGCCGTCTGCGTGCGCGCGGCCGGGCGGGGGGAGGGGGTGCCCGGCGTGGAGAGCCTGCTGGACGTTCTCGTCGCCCCTGTGATGTACCGGATCCTGTTCCGCCCCTCGGAGTTGTCCGGGGCCTACACCGACGGCCTGGTCGCGGCGGCGCTCGGCGCCGCCGCGCCGCCCCCGCCCCCGGGCCGCTAAAAGCTAAATATTTGCGTCACGGGCCCTGAGTGCCTAGAGTGCTTAACGCAAAGCATTCGCCTTAAGGGTTCGAGGTGCTCCATGACCAGCGTGACCGCCCTGCCGTTCCGCCCTCGCCGCCTGCCCGCGTCGAGCCGCCGCAGCGCCTTCCACCTGCATGCCTCGGTCCTGGTGGCCCTGCTGGCAGCCTCCAGCGCACCGACCCCGATCTACCCGCTCTACCAGCACGCGTGGCACCTGTCGGCCACCACGCTCACCGTCGTGTTCAGCGCCTACGCGCTCGCCTTGCTGCTGGCCCTGCTGACCGCCGGCACGCTCTCGGACCGCCTCGGTCGGCGCCCGGTCCTCGCTGGGGCCCTGCTGGCCGAAGCCGCCGCGACGGCCGTCCTCGCCGCCGCCCAGGGGGCGGCGACGCTGATCGCCGCCCGGATCCTGCAGGGCCTGGCCACCGGCGTGGCCACCAGCGCCGCCGGAGCCGCTCTGCTCGACTTCGAGGACCCCGACCGCCCCGGCCGGGCGACGGCCGCCAACGCTGTCGCCCCTGCGGCCGGCATGGCCGCCGGCGTGCTGGCCGCCACGGCCCTCGCGCAGTACGCCCCCGCCCCCACCCGCACCGTCTACCTGCTGCTGCTCCTGCTCTTCGTCGCGCAGACCGCCGCCGTCCTGCGCACCCCCGAAACCGCCCGCTCCGGGACCGCCCGCTCCGGGACCGCCCGCTCCGGGACCGCCCGCTCCGGGACCGCCCGCTCCGGGACCGCCCGCTCCGGACCCGGCGTCCTGCGCTCGCTGCGCCCCGCGATCGCCGTCGCCCGCGCTTCCCGGCCGGCCCTGGCGCTCGCCGCCCCCGGCATCGCCGCCGCCTGGGCGCTGGGCGGCTTCTACTCCTCCCTCGGCCCCTCGCTCGCCCGTCTCATCGCCCCGCACACCGTCCCCGCCACCGGCGGCCTGGTCTTCTTCACCCTGACGGCCGCAGCCGGCCTCACCGGCCACGCCTGCCGGGCCCTGCCCGCCCGCGCCGTGAGTCTGACCGGCACCGTGCTCCTGCTCCCGGGGACCCTGCTGACCCTGGGCGCCCCCCACCTGCACAGCCTGGCCGCGCTGTTCGCCGGCGCCGCCGCGGCGGGCGCGGGCTTCGGCGCCGTCACCCAGGGCGCCCTGCGTCTGCTGCTGCCCCCGGCCGCCCCGGGCGAACGCGCCGGCACGCTCGCCGCCTACTACGTCCTCGCCTACCTGGCGATGAGCGTCCCCGCCGTCCTCGCCGGCCGACTGACCGACCTGTACGGCCTGCCCACCGCCCTCTCGCTCTACGCCGCGACGGTCCTGCTGCTCGCCCTGGCCGGCCTCGTCCGCGGCCTGCGGCGCCCGCCCGCCGCCTGAGCACACCCAGCCCGAGCACGCCCCCCCCGTACTGCCCGAAAGGACCCACCGTTGAGCACCGCCACCCCCCGCCCCGCCACGCCCCGCCCCGCCACGCCCCGCCCCGCCACGCCCCGCCACGCCCCGCCCCGCCACGCCCCGCCCCGCCACGCCCCGCCCCGCCACGCCCCGCCGCCTCCCGCACGAGCACGGGATGGAGCCTCGGCGACATCACCGTGCGCCGCGTCGACGAGATCGAACTGCCGCGGCAGACCGGGCCCTGGCTGCTGCCGGACGCCACCAGGCAGGTGCTCGACCAGGCGCCGTGGCTGCGCCCCGACTTCGCCGACGCCGACGTCCCCCGCCTGGCGAGCCACGGCTTCGCCGTGGAGGCCGGCGGACTACGGATCGTGGTGGACACCGGCATCGGCAACGCCAAGCCGCGCGCCAACCCGGCGTGGAACGGCCTGGACACCGACTTCCTGGAGCGCCTGACCGCCGCCGGCTTCCCGCCCGAGTCCGTGGACCTGGTGATCACCACCCACCTGCACACCGACCACGTCGGCTGGAACACCCGCCTCGACGGTGGGGGCTGGGTCCCCACTTTCCCCAACGCCCGCTACCTCACCAGCCGCACCGAATGGGACCACTGGGCCGCCGCCGACCTGGACGAGGCCCGCGCCCAGATGTTCCGCGACTCCGTCCACCCCGTCCGCGACGCCGGGCAGTACGACGCCGTGGCCGTCCCCGAACAGGGGCACGGGAACGCGGACGGGTACGAGGTCGCGCCGGGCGTCCTCCTGGTCCCCGCCCCGGGCCACACCCCGGGGCAGGTGGCCGTGGAACTGCGCGGCAGCGACCGCCGGGCGCTGATCACCGGCGACAGCATCCACCACCCCGTGCAGCTGTCCCACCCCCACGTGCACAGCTGCGTCGACACCGACCCGGCCACGGCGGTGCGCACCCGGGCCCGTCTGCTCGACGCCCTGGCGGACACCGACACGCTGCTCCTGGGCACCCACTTCCCCCAGCCGACGGCCGGCACCGTCCGCCGGGAGAACGGCCGCTACCGGCTGCTCGCCGAGCCGGGCGCCGAACTCCCGGCCACCGCGGCCTGACCGCGAGGGCCGCGGCGCCCGCAACCATCTCAAGCAAGCCATTGGCCTTTACGGTCCCCGATCGAGAACCCAACCGAGAACCCGACCGAGCAGGAGAGCATCCGTGTCCACCGTCGAACTCACCCCACCGGAGGCCGCCCGCTGGGCCGCCCGCTCCGGACTCGTCCTGCCCGCCGAGCGCCATGCCGCGGTCGCCGCGGTCGCCAACCACATCCACGCGGTCGTCTCGGTCCTGCGCGAGCTGGACTTCGCGGACGTCGCGCCCGCCGCCGCCTACCGCGCCGCACAGGAGAAGCACGATGCAGCCGTATGAGCTCTCCCTCACCGCCGCCGCGGACGCGATCCGCGCCCGGCGACTGTCCCCCGTCGAACTGGTCGACTCCGTCCTCGACCGCATCGAGAAGACCGAGCCGCGGCTCGGCGCCTACGTCACGGTCACGGCGGAACACGCCCGCCGCGCGGCCACCGAGGCCGCGCACGACGTGGCGCACGGCCGCCACCGGGGACCGCTGCACGGCGTCCCGATGGCGCTCAAGGACCTGATCGACGTCGGCGGGATGGCCACCACCGCCAGCTCCCGCGTCCGCGCCGGCCACCGCGCGGCGGCGGACAGCACGGTCGCGGCGCGCCTGAGCGCGGCCGGCGCCGTCCTGCTCGGCAAGACCCACACCCACGAGTTCGCGTTCGGCCTGACCACCCCGCAGACCCGCAACGCCTGGGACCGCGGCCGGGTCGCCGGAGGCTCCAGTGGCGGTTCCGCGGTCGCTGTCGCCGCGGGCGCGGCGACCTTCGCTCTGGGCACCGACACGGGCGGGTCGATCCGGGTGCCCGCCGCACTCAACGGGGTCGTCGGCCTGAAGCCGACCTACGGTCTGGTGCCCCGTCATGGCGTCACGTCCCTGTCCTGGTCGCTGGACCACGTCGGTCCGATCACCCGCACCGTCGAGGACGCGGCCTTGGTCCTGACCGCGCTGGCCGGACACGACCCCCGCGACCCCGCCTCACTGTCCGCGCCCGCCGCGCACTACCAGCCCGGCGACGCAACGGACCTGACGGGACTGCGCATCGGCGTGCCGCGAAACTACTACTTCGACCGGGTCGACCCGCAGGTGGAGGCCGCGGTGCGGCACGCCATCGGGCAGCTGGAGGCCCTGGGCGCCCGGCTCGTCGAGGTCGACATCCCGATGACCCGCTACGTCCAGGCCACCCAGTGGGGACTGATGGTGCCGGAGGCGGGCGCCTACCACGAGGGCAGCCTGCGCACCGTCCCCGAGCTGTACCAGGACGACGTCCGCATCCTCCTGGAGGCGAGCGAACTGATGAGCGCCGGTGACTACGTACGCGCCCAGCGCTCCCGCACGCTCATGCGCGCCGAGTGGGCGCGGATGCTGGAGGAGGTCGACGTGATCGCCGCCCCGAGCGTGCCGATGCCCGCGGTCAGGGCCGGCCAGGAGACGGTCACCTGGCCGGACGGCACGGTCGAGGGCGTCTCCGACGCCTACGTACGGCTCAGCGCCCCCGCGAACATCACCGGGGTGCCCGCCCTGACCGTCCCGGTCGGCCACGACGAGGCGGGCCTGCCGATCGGCATGCAGCTGCTCGGCCGGCCCCTCGGCGAGCCGGTACTCCTGCGGGTCGGCTACGCCCACGAGCAGACGCGGCCCGCCCCGGCCCTCGCCCCGGCGGCCTGAGCGAGGGCGCCCGGGACGGCGGCCTCCGGGGCGGCCCTCACGCCGGCGGTGCGGACTGGACCACCGTGCGGCCGCTGCTTGGACGCAGACGGCCGCTCAGTCCCCGGCCCGTTCAGGGGCTCACCGTGACGGTGGTGGTCTCGGGGTTGGCGCCGTTGTCCTGGTACACGCGGTCGCCGCTGTGGACGGCCGTGACGAGGTGCGTGCCGGCGGTGCGGAAGGAGGTGACGACGCCCGCGGCGGCGCATTTGTCGAGGCCGAGGAACAGCGGCCGCGGGCCCAGGGACGTGCCGGTGGCTGCGGTCGGCAGCGCGACGGCCAGGGCGACGGCCCGGTCGTCGTCGAACAGCATGGGCGGCAGGTGGGCGCCGGCCTCCAGGCGGTAGCCGCCGGCCGGTCCTTTGACGGTCGTGATCGGGTAGCCGAGTTCGCGCAGCCGGTCGATGTCACCGCGCACGGTGCGCGACGTGATGCTCAGACGCTCGGCGAGATCCTCGCCGGACCAGTCACGGTGCGTTTGGAGCAGCGAGAGCAGCGAGAGCAGCCGGGAGGACGTCTTGTGCAGGAGATCCATTTTCGCCGCAGTACAGGACACACCCTGTCCGCTACCTCCGCCACAGTGGCGTTCGAGCCGGTCGGGAGGCATCGCTCCTGTTCACGGCAGCCGTCACCGACGGGCTTGGACCGTCGGCGGCGTATTCGTCACATTGAGGCAAGGATCAGGGACATGTCCATCACGACCACCACCCACCTGAACTTCCGGGGCACCGCACGCGAGGCGCTGGAGTTCTACCAGTCGGTCTTCGGCGGACGCACCGTCGCGGTCACCTACAAGGACGCGGGCGCCGTGCAGGACGAGAGCGAGGCGGACTGGGTGATGTGGGGCGAGGTGACCGGCGACAACGGCTTCCACGTCATGGCCTACGACGTCCCCTCGCAGCTGCCCTGGAACCGGGGTGAGAACCCGTTCTTCGTCTCCGTCCGCGGTGACGACGCCGAGGAGATCGGCGCCCTGTGGGGCAGGCTCGCCGAGGGCTCGACCGTTGTGCGTCCGCTGGAGCCCGCGCAGTGGGCACCGCTGTACGGGATGCTCACCGACCGCTTCGGCGTCACCTGGGTCCTGGACGTCACCGCCCCGTACAACGGCTGATGCAGCCGACCTGACACGCCTGCGCCGTCCGGGCCGTCGCTGTCCCACTGGCGGTCCGGACGGCGCAGGCACCACCCACGTAGAGAAGCGGAAGGAAGCAGGTCACCGTGCAGATGCGGAAGCCGGGGCAGACCGGCATTGAAGTCAGCACCTTCTGCCCGGGCACCATGGTCTCGGGCAAGACGGGAACGCGATGACCGTCCTCGACACCCGCGCCCTCAACCGCGCCACCCTCGCCCGCCAGCACCTCCTCACCCGCAGCGACACCTCCGCGCCCGAGGCGGTGGCCCACCTGTGCGGCCTGCAGGCGCAGGAGCCCCAGGAACCCTTCGTCGGGCTGTGGTCCCGCCTGGCCGACTTCAAGCCGGAGCAACTGGACGACGCACTGACCGGCCGTACGGTGGTGCGCACCCACCTGATGCGCCGCACCGTCCACCTCGTCACCTCCGACGACGCACTCGCCTGGCGAGCCCGCCACGACACCATGCTGCGTCAGCGAGTCCTGGGAACCTACCGGCGCGAACTGGCCGGCATCGACCCGGACGAGGTCGCCGCCGCCGGCCGCGCGGCCATGGCCGACCAGCAGCCCCGTATCCATGAGCGACCTCGTACAAGCCCTCGAAGACCGCTGGCCCGGCCCACCACGCCGCGTCCTGGGCGAGCTGCTCGTCGCAGCCCTCATCCCCATGGCCCAGCTCCCACCCCGCGGCCTCTGGCGCCGGACCGAAGGCGTACGCAACCTGCCGTTGGCCACCTGGCTGGAACGGGACATCGACCCCCTGCCCACCGATGACACCGATCCCGTCGGGCGCCGCCTGCTGCGCCGCTACCTGGCCGCCTACGGGCCCGCCGCCAGCGCGGACCTGCGAGCCTGGTGCGGCCTCGCCGGTCTTCCCGCCGCGATCAAGGCCGTCCGGGAGGAACTCGTCGCCTTCCGCGACGGACGCGGCCGCGAACCGCTCGATCTGCCCGACGCACCTCGCCCCGACCCCGAAACCCCCGCCCCGGTTCCTACCGGCGTTCGACAACGCCATCCTCGGCTACCACGACCGCAGCCGCATCATCGACACCCCCCACCTCGGCCTGTCCGTCGCAGGCCACCGCACCGTCCTCGTCGACGGACGCGTCACCGCCATCTGGACCACGCGCAACCACCACCTTCGCATCAGCCCCCTCCGCCCCCTCACCGCCCCGGAACAGGAAGCCGTCCACGCCGAAGCCCAGGACCTGACCACCTTCCTGGACGAAGACATCGACCACATCCAACTCGACACCGAGAAATGACGATCAGACGGTCCCCTTCGCGAAACGTGAACGCCCGGCGCCTCCGGGGTGACCGTGGCAGTGCGGCCGCAGCCTGTACGGGATACGTCTCGGCGAGCGATACGGCCAACCAACGCGCCACAACCCCCTCCTCGCCCCTGGCCAACACAGTCCTCAAGCCCGGAAACAACAGCCACCCAACCCAACTGAGCGGGTCGGCGTTCCTGTCCAGTGAACGGCTCTGTCCCGTTACAGACCCCCACGCGGTACTGTCCGTTCCGATGCCGACGTCCAGCGGTCTAACCGCCGGCGGCGCGCCGATGGAAAAGGCAGGTGCGCTGCGACCAGGGCGTCTGTCATCCTCGGGCGCGTGCCAGCCGATCATCCTCGCCCGCCGCGCCCTTCGTCATGGCCGCTCGCCCCGGCAGATATCTGCAGAGCCCTCGGACCGCTGACGCCCGATGCCGACAACCTGTGCTTCAGCGACCGTCCGAGGGCCGACCGCACTGTGCTGCAGGTCGAGTGGATCCCGGCCCGCTCCGCACACCACGGCGGCGGTGCCTATCTGATCCCGCGGTCCAGCGTGCGAGTCAGCGCCTTCCCGCTCCCGGCCGCCGACCGTGAAGCTGCCCGCGATGCCCTGTGGCGGTACGCCCTTCCCGAGCTCGTCGGGTGGATCGAGAACGCCCGGCACTCGTCGGCGACCTGGAGGACGGCGCGGCATACCCGCTCCTGGCGCCTCGCGGGGAACGCCACCGTCAGCCGCGACGACTGGCAGCCGTACCCGCTGAGGAGAACCGCCGGGTAGTCAGGACGCGTGCGCGGGGCCCGTCCACTCGTTTCGGCGACTTCTGCATGACCCGTTGGTTCGGCGGAGGGATGCCGGGCAGGAGCGGGCGCTTACGGGTGGTACAGGGCGTGGGCGTGCGTCAGGTCGGCAGGCCCGTTCTGGCCGATGTGGAGGAAGTAGTTCACTTGCCATGCCTGTGTGTTGCGGGCCTGCCGGTTGGTCGTGGTCACCCACGGTGGGTAGACACGGAATCCTCGTTTCCCGCCGGAGCCGTTGCGGGAGACGATGTCGTGCCCGCACAGCACCTCGCGCGGGAACACGAACTGTCCGAAGCCGTTCTCGTCGTGGCTGCTGATGACGAAGAGGTCCACCCCGTCGGCGGCGTCGAAGGGCCGGATCGGCCCCTCCTGGGACCGCTGCCACACGGTGACGAACTGGCCCGCCTTCGTCGGGGTGGTCTTGGCAACGCGGAACCGGAGCGAGCGGCCGTCGAGCGTGAACCCGCAAGCCGCGTATTCGGCACTCTCCGGTTCGGGCACCGCCGGTGAGCAGGTGAAACCGCTCGGGTCGTACACCAATGCCTTCGCCGCCAACAGGTCGTCGTGGAACCCCGACCACGGCTGATTCGTCACCATGCCGTCATCCTGCCATCGCGACTGCCGGCGCCCAGACCGCCCGCAGCACCCGCTTCCCAGCGGCCTGGCCGACGAGGGGGAGAGCCCCCTGACGGCGCTCGGCCGAGAGCCGTACGAGGAGCCCGGCCTCGACCTCGCCGTCCTGGCACCACCCGCCCCGGCCCAACCGTCCACGCCGCTCACGGTTCTCAGCCAACCCGCTACACACGCCCGCGCGGACGGCTTTCCCCGCACCCCGCCCCGTGACCTGGTGCGATAACGGGCTCCACGCGCACCCGTGTTCTCACCCGGGCCCACACCCCACCACCGAGCCCAATCCCGGCCTCGCCTACACAGCGCTGCTCCCTGCCCGGGCCAGCCCCGGCCCAGCAACCCGCCAGACCCCTTCTACCGCACCGTCCCACCACCAGGCCCGAGCAACTCGGCGAGCGCGCCCGGGGACAGCCCCGCCCATGCGGCCACGTCGTCCGCCCGCACTCCGGCCTCCAACGCGGCCTCCACCGTCTCCCGCACCGCCTCCTGCAGCAGGCCGATGCTGTAATCCAAGCCCTTCAGCAGACGCTCGGCGGCCTCCGCACTGCTGCCCCGCTGCGCCCCGCGCAGCTGGATCAGCTGCTCCTCCGTGTCGCCGAGCAGGTTGGTGATCAGCACCCTCCGCTCAGGCTCAACCGCCGAGCGCCACATCGTCCCCGACCCCGGCAGCCTCGCTTCCTTCGTCAGCGCCCGCAGCTGCGCGGCCATGCCCGCAGGCTGGAGCTCCTGGCGCACCCGCCATAGACCGTCCCGGTACCCGGGCGGCACGGCCACCCCGCGACGTCGGCGGATCACCGCTCCCATCCAGGCGATCAGCGGCCCGCCGAAGTCGACCGCGGCCAGCGGCCCCAGCCACTGGCGCCCAACCCGCTCGCCCAGTCGCCGGCAGAACGCCCCGTCCGCCGGCAGCGCCCGAGGCCGCCCGGCCCCGCTGTCCCGCCAGACCAACTCGCTCATCACCGGATCCAGCAGCGCGGCGGCGACCTCCACCACCTCCGGGAAGACGGCCGCGTCCCGCGCCATCGCCCGCCACCGCCAGAAATCCCCGCCCGCGTCCCCACCCGCCAGGGCGTGCAGCCGAGCGGGGCACACCCGCTCGTCCGGCCACTCCAACGCCAGATCCCACCACCGGCACACCACCGCCCACGCCACCGAGAACACCTCCCCAGGCCCCACCCCCGCCCGCACCGCCCGCCTCGCCACCCCCGCCCACCGCCGCTGCGCCCGGGCGATCTCCGGCAGGCTGCGCAGATCCAGGTGCTCCAGCGCCTGGTCCGTGTCCGCATCCCAGCCACCGCCCGTGTCGCGTACACACCCGCTCCCACCGCTGCGCGTACCGCACCACCCGCACCGGCGCCCTGGCCCGCCGAGCCGTGACGACCGGCACCCGAACGCCACCGGCCCCACCACCGCACCACCCACCCGCCACACCGCCCCAGGGCCACTGTCAGCCGCCCGCGAGGCCAGTTTCTCGTCGGCCAGCCCCCACGCCGGCAACGCTCGCCCCAGCACGTCCTCGTCGACCCCGCACAACCCGGCCAGCACCCGCCGCATCCAGCAGCACCTCGGCGTCCGCCCGCAGCGCACCGCCCTCATGCCGAGGCCGGTGGCTGAGCCACTGCCAGTGCGTCAGCACAGCGGCGTCGTCCAGGCCGTAGCGGGCAGCGACCCGGCCAACCAACGAGAAGGTCGTCTCCCCGGCGATCGGAGAGACACGGAAGACCACGGAAGCCATGAGCCTAGCCTCGCGGAGAACAGCAGAACTTGAAGGCAGTTCCGCCTGCCCATCACCGCCGACTTGGAGGCGGCCCGGGAGGCGAACGCCGCGCTGCGCCCGTGCTGGACGTGCCGAGGCTCGATCGGTGGGAAGGCCGGCTCCTTGCTGGAGCTGCGGGAGAAGGCCGACCCGGACCGGCTGGAGTGCCCGCAGTGCGTCAGCGACCGGGAGACGGAGGAGTTGGGCCCCTTGGTGCTGCCCGCCCCGACCAAGCGCGAGCAGGTCGCAGCCCTGAAGTACAGGCCGACGATGACGAACCCGATGATGTTGAGGTCCAGGCCGCCAGCCCTGTCCCAGAACGTGCCATGCAGGTCGGGGCTTCTCGGCGATCAGCCCGAGCAGCTCCACGGTGCTGGCGCCTTGGACGTCGTCACCACCCCGGGCGGGCCCGCTCACGCTCCACCTCCTCCCGTTCCCGGTTACGCGTTCGGGAGCAGTGGTGACGGTTCGTCGGCCATGTGGAAGGAGGGGAGAAAAAGATCGCGGAATTCGACAACCCGGCCGGTCGAGGTTGTGTTGGTAATAGATGGCTACTGACGGGTCACTCCCTGATGTGCCGTCAACTACGTACGTTGAACGTGAGGAGAAAGCTCAATGCGCCATCGCATACCCACCATCGCCCTGACCGTCGCCCTGGCCGGCGGCGCCCTGCTCGCGGCCGCCCCCGCCCAGGCCGCCCCAGCCCAGCAGGGCGTGGCCACGGTCGTGGCCGACAACCCCACCGACCACCGCGCGGACATCGGCAGGATGCGCCAGCAGCTCGCGGAGCTGCGCGACAAGGCTGTGATGCTGGACCAGCTCGGAGACCACAAGGGCGCCCAGGACGCCCGTTTCCTGGCCGCCCTGCTGCAGCGCATGATCGACACCCTCATCGCCTCGGACCAGCACGGCTGATCCGGCATGGGCTCCGGTAGAACTCCGCAGGGAAAGCCCGCCCGCCGGCCCGGCGCCGGCGGGCGGGCGCCATCGAGGCTGAGCAGGGCGGCCGCCGGCGTGGGTCCGGGCGCCCCGCCGGCGCAGCAAAGGCCTCGTCCTGGCAGCGCCTCGCCCGCCTCACCCCCGAGGAGGTCCTGGACGTCATCCCGCTCTATCACCCCCTCTGGGCCGAAGCTGACCCCGGCGACATCGCCTTCGCCGACCAGCACGCGGCCCACGGCAACTTCCGCAACTGGGCCCGCCTGACCGCCCACACCCACACAGCCCTCCAACGTACCGGCCGCACCCGCGTTGACCAGGAGGTGCTCCGATGGGCCTTCAGCCGCCTCGGCCCGACCGGCTGACCAGCAACCGCCCACCGCGCACTCGGACAGCCTTAGAAATCGAACAAGGGCGCTTCAATTGAAGCGCCCTTGTTCGATTCGTTGCCCATACGGCCAGGTCCCGAAGGAGGAGAGCACCTGGGAGTACGGCCCCGGGGGACAGGTCGAGTGGACCCGCCGCCCGGGTGGCCGCAGCTGGCCCTGCCACCAGGACCGCGAGGAGCGCCTGGAACGGGAGGCCGAAGAACAGCTGGAGGCCGCCCGTACAGCCAACGCCGCGCTGCGGCCGTGCTGGACGTGCCGGGGCTCGATCGGGGGGAAGGAGGGCTCGAAGCCGGAGCTGCGGGAGAAGGCCCGGCCGGACCGGCTGGAGTGCCCCGAGTGCGTACAGGTCCGAGCCGCAAAGGGCTTGGGCCCGTTGATGCTGCCGGTCCCGACCAAGCGCGAGCTGGTGGCCGCGCTGGTGTCTGCTCCGGACGATCCGTGGTGGGAGGACCGGGTGCTGCACGCCAAGCTCTACCCGGCGAGGGGCCGTCGGGTGTGACCTGTTGGCGGGTGTGGGGTGTTTTGGCCTCGGAGGCGGGATTGTCTGGACCTTTGGTTGTGTCTGTCGGGGTGGTGGCGGGGTGGGTGTTCGGGGCGGGGTTTGGTGACTGTGTGTGGTGGTGGGTGGGGTTGGGGGTCGGGTCGGGCCGGTTGGGGGGTGGGTCTGGTGTTGTGGGTTGTTTTCGGGGGTGAATTCCGCCGGTAATTCGATTGGGTTGGTTTGGTGGATTGGCCGCTGGGTGGTGGTGTGAATTCGGGTTGGAATTGCTGGGTGGGGGTGGTGGCGGGGGTTGGTGTTCGGTTTCGTCCAGGCCGGGCCCGCCGTTCCCGGTGGCCGTGCCCGCCTCGCTGCGCCGCCGTCCCGGGCCTGCTGCGCCCCTGCTCGGCCGCCGCCGTCCAGGCCGTGCCCGCCCTTCCCGCCGTTCCCGGTGGCCGTGGCCGTGCCCGCCCCGCTTGCTGCCGCCGTCCGGGGCCGTCCGGGCCGTCCGGGTGCCTGCCGCCGCCGGTCCCGGCCCCGCCGTGCTGCCCTGCCTGCCTCGCTGCGCCGCCGTCCGGGCCGTGCCCGCCGCTGCGCCCTTCGCCAGACGGCTGGGTGGCCGTCAGGCCGCCGTGGAGGCTGTTCTGGTGGTCGTCCTGGTGGTGGGTGGGGGTGCAACGCGGGGCTGCAACGTGGTGTTGCGGTGGGGTGCAACACGGAGCCGTGTTGCGGGTCTGACCAGGTGTTATGTGGCCGGGAGCGGGGGCGGGTGGGCGTGTTGCACTTCGTGTTGCACCGGGCTGCGCCGGTTGGCCGGCCTCGGCGGCCTGCTGCCGCCTGCCCGCGTCGCCCGGTGCCGCGCCCGGCTGCTGGGCCCTGGCCGCCGTCCTGGTCGGCCGCCAGGCCGTCCCGCTGCGCCCGTCTCGGCCGTCCGGCCGCTGTGCCCGTGCCCGCCCTGGCCGCCCGGTGCCGCGCCCCGCTGCGCCCCGCCCTGGTGGCGCCCTGGCCGCCGTCCAGGTCCGGTGTTCGGTTTGGTGTCGCCACTCCGGGAATTGCCCGGGTGACGCTGGACGGGATTTCCTGGGCGGCCTGGAAGGACGGTCGTCGTGTCGTCGTGGAGGGCCGTAGGCCCCTTTCCGGTGTGCATTCGATTCCTTGCCGCTGCGCCCCGGAAGGGTTTCGGATTGCCGCCTGAAAGGGATCAGTGGGGAATTCGGATTCCCGCCGGAAGTGCGGCCGGATAGAGCCGGGATGGATGGCTGACGCGAGGTTTCCTGTTCTCGTCCCGGGCCCGTCCAGAGACCGGTAGGATAGAGCTGTTCGGAAGTCGGGGAAACGCTCCCGGGTTCGCTTCGGATTCCGGTCCGGAGTGTGCGGTTGAGGGCCCGTCAGGCACCGCCGTGCGGGGCGTCCGTGAGGGCCCGCCACCCGGGCCGGGCAGGCCCCGAGCCGGACCGGTGCCCCCAAGGTGCCTCCCGAGGGCCGCAGGCCCCGCCCCGGGGGCGCCGGATGGGCCGCCAGCCCAGCAATCAGGCGGCGGACCGGCCACCGGCCGGGACCGGGGGAGGGGCCCGGGGGTGAGGTTGTGACTGATACCCGAAGTCCGCGACACATCGTCAACGCCGAGGGCCGCAGGCCCCGGCCGGCACCCCCGCCCGATCGGAGGGATGGGCCACTACCCGAATT